>JAHFDY010000081.1 GCA_023248735.1 Myxococcales bacterium | reverse complement strand
GAGAAGGTCACACGCGATCCGTATGGTCACCGAGCGAACCAAAACTGGAGGCCTCAATGCGTCAATTGTCTTGCGTGTTTCTTGCGATTCCACTCGCTCTCGGTATCGACGCTTGTAGCGACGGTAGCCTTCGAAACACCGATCCCTTGGGAGCGGACGCGAGCGCCGATAGCGCCGCCAGCGACTCGTCGACGTCGCCAAAACCTGTTGTCGAGGTATCTGGAGACATCACAGCCGACAAGACACTCAGCGCGAGCAACGATTACCTGATGCGCGGCATTGTCTTCGTCAAATCTGGCGCAACGCTCACGATCCAAAAAGGAACGACGATCATGGGCGAAACGTCGAGCAAGGCAACGCTCGTCGTCCAGCCGGGTGGAAAAATCATGGCGGAGGGCACTGAAGACGAACCCATCATCTTTACCAGCCGCGCCAATGCTGACGCGCGACGCGCGGGCGACTGGGGCGGCATCATCTTGCTCGGCAACGCACCCATCAACATCCGCGACGCCAACGGCAACCCATCAACTGGCAGCGTGGAAGGCATCACGACGGGTGGCACTTACGGAGGCAGCAATGCCGACGACAACAGCGGCGTCCTCAAGTATGTCCGCATCGAATACGCCGGCGTTCAACTCTCACCCGACAACGAGATCAACGGTCTGACGCTCGCTGGCGTTGGCCGTGGGACCAGCCTCAGTTACATCCAAGTCCGCCACGCGCTCGACGACTGCTTCGAGTTCTTCGGCGGCACCGTCAACGCGCACCACCTTGCGTGCCAATACAACCAAGACGACGGGTTCGACTGGGACAACGGATACGTAGGGAAGCTGCAATTCTTGGTGCTACAACAAGATCCCACGTTCGCCGACGAAACCAACGGCTTCGAAGGTGACAACGACGCAAAGGGCAGTGCGAACGAACCCTTCAGTTCACCCACCATTTACAATGCAACCCTCTGCGGCAAGAACGCAGACGTCGCAAAGCAGCAATACGGATTCCTCCTGCGCCGAGGCACCAAGGCAAAGATCGCCAACGCAATCGCCATGGGCTTCGAGGCGGGCATGGACATTCGCGACTCGCTTACGCGCGACAACACGAAGAGCAACGCGCTTGCGATCACAAACTCGATCATCTTCGGCAGCGTCGGCCAAGCCGCCCAGCTTGCCGATGGCATCTCGTACCTCGAGGCACAGACGAGCGACAAAGCCGGCCTCGACTACGACGACGACGGCGCGCTTGACGAAGCGGCATGGTGGAAGGCGAGCGGTAATCGCACGATCGACCCAGGAATCGAGGGTTGCTTCAACAGTGACGCGCCAGTTTTCGGGCCCAAGACGTCACTGACCGACAGCGCTGCCACACCGCCGAACGACGGGTTCTTCGACTCAAGCGCGAACTACATCGGAGCGTTCCGCGACAAGAGCGACAACTGGGCTACGCGCGGCAAGTGGGCGAGCTGGAACAAGAAGTAAATTTTCTTACTTGTCTAGCAAATTGACGGAGACGAGGGCGGCCATCTCGGAAGCCTCGTCTCCGATGTCGTTTGCGTTGTCGATACCGAGCTGCCCTTTATCGTTTCTGCCCCAACAATAGATAACGTCGCCTTCGACGTACGCGCAGACGTGCCCGCCGCCAACCGAGAGCTCGACGGTCCGCTGCTCTCGAACCAAGAAGGGAGCTCGTTGCGCAACGGCGGTCGCCGCGCTTTGGGGAGTTTTGGTTCCGATACCGAGCTGGCCGTACCGGTTGTCACCCCAACACTTGACGAGCCCGCCGTCGACAATCGCGCAGGTTGTCGATCCGCCAGTGGCGATGGCGAGCGCCTTTGAACCCAGCGAAACAGACGCAATGGTTGCATTTGCGGATAACACCGCCGGCCCTTCATATCCGAGCTCGCCGGAACTATTTTCTCCCCAGCACTTCACGTTTCCGTCCTCAAGCAACGCGCAGACGTGTGCCTCACCGGCAGCAACAGACTTGACCTTGCCGCCAAGATCGAGCGTCACCGCGAGGGCGCCTACCTGGCTTACGTTGCGACCAACGTCTGCGGCCCCTCCGAGTCCAACCAGCGAGGCCGCACCGTAACAGGCGACCTTCCCGTCATTTGTCACTATGCATGTGACATTCTTGCCCGTCGAAACCGTTGCAGCCGTTCCTCCGATGGACGTATCGACAAGGTCCTTGCCCATCTCGCCGGACGCGTCACCGATGGCCGCGACACTCGACCCAATGCCAAGTTCGCCTTTCTCATTGCTTCCCCAACATCGAACGCTCGCTGCACTCACCGCGCAAGTGTGGTCGTAACCCAAGACGACTGCGCTCGCGAGAAAGCCCGTTCCGATGTCGACCGTCTGGAGCGCTGAACCAAGTTGTGCAGGTTCCGATCGTGAGGTGGTATCGCCGTACCCGAGTTGTCCGTACTGGTTGTAACCCCAGCATCTTACGCCGCTGTCTGTCCACGCGCAGGCATGCACTCCGCCAACGGCGACACCGAGGACCTTCGCGGAACCAAGACTTCCGACGGAAGCTGGCTTCAGGTTCCGCATCTCGCCGGCCTCATCGCCCACGGAGTTCTTGCCGAGTCCCGTGCCCAGTTGGCCCTTCTCGTTCGACCCCCAACAACACGGCAACGTGATTCCCGAGCGTGAACACAGGGCGCAGGTAAACGCCTCTCCTGCCGACAGCCTGTACGCATTCAGTTTGAGAGGGGGGGCACTGTCGGGGCCGTCCGAAAGCGCGCCATCGAGCGGCCCAGTGCGAAAGTCGGCGCAAGCGCACACGAGCAGCGCACCGGTTGCGATGAACGGCAACGAAGTCGCCAGAGGTCTCACAAGAAGCAGAATGGCGCAAAACACCGGCTGGCGCCAAGTGCGATTGCACGTGCTAGGAGGGCACCATGTTGACGCTTCGCGTGGCTGCGCCTCACGACCTTGACTTCTACAAGCGTGCGTTCGTCGAACTCGCCGTCGACGATCCCATGCCGAGCAAGGAAAAATGGAGCCGCGAACTCGAGCCCCACACCGTCATCGCAGAGATTGAAGGTAACCCGGTAGGTTACGTCTTCTCGCAAGCATTCGGAAGCGTCGGCTATCTCAAACAGATCGTCACGATCCCTGACGCACGAAGAAAGGGCGTCGGCCGCGCTCTGATGCTCTCGGTCGCCGAAAAGCTCAAGGCGCTCTCGTGCACCGAGTGGGCTCTAAACGTGAAGGCGAACAACACACCCGCGAAGGCGCTCTACACGAAGTTGGGGATGCGCTTGTCGTATCCGTCGGCCGTTCTGCAATTGGAGTGGTCGCGCGCTCTTTCTCTGCCGACGACCAGCCTCGTCGCAGTCGTGCCAGGGCCAAGCGACGATCGCGTGATCGAGCAAACATTCAAGTTACTTGACGGATTTGTCGCTGAACGCCGTGAGCTTGGTCGCGTGCTTCGTTCGGTTGTTGATGGTGACCAGCATGTCGGCCTTGCAGTGTTCGACCCGACATTTCCTGGGTCGTTTCCCTTTCAAGCGGGCTCGATCGCGATCGCAGGTACGCTCTTGCGCGCGCTTTACGAGGAGCGACAACCCGAGAGCCAATTTATCAATCTTGTCGTCGAGCGGGACACAGCGCTTATCGACGCGCTTATCGCTCATGGTGCAGAGGAGCGCATTCGGCTCGAGAATTGGCGTGGGAATCTTCCGCCGGATACGAGCGCGCTCATTGCATGATGTGCGCGAACTACCAAACGCCAGGAACGAGGCGCTTGGTTCGCGACACGTAGAATTCGTACTCTGCGCCGAACTTCTCGAGCATCATCCGCTCTTCTCGACGCATGCGAAACGCGACAAGAATCGCGAACGGCACGAAGAAAGACGGACCCGCAATGAAATTGGGCAACGTCAACGACTGTCCGAGTCCATAGAGGAGCAACGCCACGTACATCGGATGGCGAATACGGCGATACACGCCTTGGACGACAAGCTGATGGCCCTCTCGGAGCTCGAGCGTATTCGACCAGTTCGTACCCAAGTCGACGTGGGAACGATGAAGAACCCACAGTCCACACGCGAAGAAGAAAATCCCCACGGCGAACGGAATCGGACGAAGCGCGTAGTCGGCGATCGCTATTGCGGACGTCGTCATCCAAACAAGAGGCAGGACGAGACCGAGCGATACAAACGCAACGAGGGCCTTGTCGAGGATATCGTTCCGACTCTTGACGACCTTAATCGCCGTGCTTCGCTTGATGTGCGGAGCCCTGACGATAGCCATACCGATGACGCCTAAGAAGAAGACAAGTTTCGCGTACCAAGGGCTCATCGTTGGCACTCAGTTGACGACCTCACGAACGATTCGGGCAAGAAGCGAAGGCTTCTTTGTGAGCCCACCTATCGCCGCCATGCGGATCATGGCTTCGAACGCGTAGGGCTGTGCGAACACGCCGCCGTGCACCTGCTCTGCAAAGATCGCGGCTGCACGCTTCGCATCGGATTCGTAGATTTGCGTTGCTGCGGCGGGCGCCTCAGGATCGGTCACGTCGGCGATCATCAGCAATGCATGCAAAGCTCGGGTGGTTGCGGGCTTCGCGATCCAAACACCGAAATTCGGCGCAAAAAGGAAACCTGCTTCGAAGAGCGGATGGGAGAGTGAACGCGTAGCCGTGATGGGTGCGATGTTCGCGCTCATCGTCATCGGGCCTGCGCCGTTGATTCCCACGACACCGAACACCTCCGCCGCGAGCAGCTTCCCGACGTATTGCGCCGCCTGGTAGCTCGCGCCTTGCAGCGCCACGATCGCCGACGCGACCGACGCATCGGACGACGATACGTGGCTCCGCCCCAAGAGACCAAGACGCCCGAGCGAGCGCATCACGCTACCCGCCTGTTCACGCCTTCGTGTACCCGCTTCAACGTCAGAGGGATGCGTCGTAGTCACCGTCGTTGGCGACACGAGAAGCGAAAGCGACGCCACCATGCCCGATGGAAGCGCCGCGGCGATCGCATTCATCGACTCCGTGAGCCTCCACTCTTGGCTCTCACCGCCCGCATACGCGTACATGCCCAAGTGAACGGGGTCCGTCCCCGCAAATGCAACAATTGTTGCTACAATTTCGGCGGGCGCGGCGAGCAAGTCACACGGGCGAGAAGGAACGTGAAGCACACCGCCGAGGGTTCGATTTTCGAGTAGAGCCTTCGAGGGCTCGTTCAAGTCGATCCAGAGAACCGTCGCACCCGCAGCGAGCAACGCTTCGGTTGGCGCGAGCTCGGCGCCTGCTCCCATCACGACGAAGCGCTGGCCCGCGAGCGACAGACCACCATCGGCATCCGCACGGTCAAGAATCTTGCCCAATGCACGCGACGCTGCTTCTGTCATCTTGTGTTGGCGGCGCGTAGCCGTTACCCAGACGCGCAAGTCCGACACGTTGGTGCCCGAGTCATCGAGTTGCACCGCGGGCACGAGGCGCCTAGGTCCCTCCGTCTTGATCACCCGCACGGGAATCGGTGAGCCTCTCTTCGCGAGAACGTCTTTGAGGCAGCTCGATCCTTCCGGCGTCGCAAAGCGCATGCGCTCGCCAACGCGCTTTCGCATCGCGGATGCGATGGCGACGCGTTGCGAGGAAGCCACACGTGCGGCTTCGAACTGCGCGAGCACCTCCCCGAATGTCGAACGGAACCGCCGCGCATCGGAAGGTATCTTGACGGATCGGAACACGTCCGGAAACGACACGGCCGCGCTGGCCAAGAGCTCAAACAGGAACGTCGACCCAGACGCTCCTTCAGGAAGCTCAACGCCAACGGACTTCACTCGCTTCTCACGTGACATGGGGCGGCCCATGCCTTGGCTACGGTGCGCAAGCAAGAGATGATGTGAACTTCCTTGACATCCCCGCCAGTTTTGCGCGCTTGTCACGCCGTTCGGTCGGAAGCGAGGCGTTGAGCCACAAGCTCAATCAATTTTGCGCAGGCTGGTGAGGCCTCGCGCGAGCGCCTTGTCAGCACGCGCAACTCGAAGTCCTCACCGCGAAACGTCGTTCGGAGCGCACGCAACCGGCCATCGCGAAGCGCGCCACGAACCGACACCTCGGGGAAATAGCCGAGGTACGCACCTTGCACGCACAGTTCGATTCCCGTTTGCATCAGTTCAATCGTGGCACCGACGACGCGAGGACAGAGGTCCTGCGGAAATTGATCAAGTGAAGGCTCATTTTCGCGACCGCGAAACTCCGGAACGACGAACGGAAACTTGCCCGCTTCGCGTACGCCGAGGCGACCCTTCCCATAGAGTGGATGCGTGCGCCCACAGGCGATGACACCGGGTGAGCGACCCACAACGTTGTAATCAACACCGCGTGCCCGCCCACCACCGATGGTGAACCCGACATCGCAGCGGCCTTCGGCGATGAGGCGCTCCATCTCTTGCGGCACAATCTCGTAGCATCGCGGCGTCACAGAAGGATGCTCTCGCACAAGTTCCGCAAGGGCCGACGGAATCAGCTCGGTCGAGAACACCTCCATTGCGCCAATGGTCAGCGCCCCAGCGACCCGATTCTCAAGATGCGCAAGGTCACCGTGCAGTCGCTCAACACGCGCGAGAATGCTCTCCGCGTGCGCGAGAACGGCCTCTCCTTTTCGCGTGAGCGTGACCTTGCGCGTTGATCGAACGAACAACTCAACGTCAAAGGAAAGCTCAAGACGCTTGATCGCTTTGCTCATTGCTGCGGGCGACACATGCGCGCGGCGGGCCCCTTCAACGAAGCTCGAAGCACTGGCAACGTGAACGAAATAGCGAAGGTCGGTTAGTTCCACGGAAGCTATAATACTGCGAAGATGGTTCGCTTTTCGTCACGAATGTTCGGGGCGGGGGTGGGCGAAGTACCAGTCGTTGCCGATCCCACGAACCCGGTCCATTCGCAGCCCAAGCGCGAATTGCCAATAGTGGAGCTGAGGGGGATCGCTCCAACGCCTGTACGAGCCCGGTCCCGGGCGAAGTACAGTCGTTGCCGATCCCTCGAACCTGGGCTCATTCGCGGCCCCAGCGCGAATTGCCAATCGTGGAGCTGAGGGGGATCGAACCCCTGACCTCTTCCATGCCATGGAAGCGCTCTCCCAGCTGAGCTACAGCCCCTTCGCGCCGAACGCGCGCTATTTGGGAGCTCCTAAGTAGCGCAGAGTCCGCGGATTGTCTCGGACAAAAAGGACTTCAGGAGCCGCGCATGCCAAGCCGCTTCATCATCTTGAGCAAGCCGTAGCGCGACACTCCCAAGCGTTTCGCCGCTTGCGACTGATTACCGTGCGTCTCACGAAGAGCATCGGCTATCGCCTCGGCTTCGAGCGCATCGACGCGCGATCGCAGCGCCCCGCCATTCGTCAACTTGTTTGACCTTTCGCGACTCGCGCCTCCCGACAGGTCGGTCGCTTCGATGCGTCCTTCGGCCAGCACGATAGCGCGACGCAACTCGTTCTCGAGCTGGCGCACGTTGCCCGGCCAATCCGCCGAGGTGAGCGCACGCATCGCATCGGGCGCAATAACGATGTCGCGACCCGCTCGGTACTTAACGACAAAGTGATTCGCGAGGAGAGCAACGTCTTCTCGTCTCTCCCGCAAAGGCGGGACGCGAACCGTCACGACGTTGAGGCGGTACCAAAGGTCCTCGCGAAATGCGCCTGTCGAGACCATTTTCTCGAGGTCTCGATGTGTCGCGCACACGAGTCGAACGTCCACTTTCTTTACCTTCGTGCTCCCCAATGGACGCAGCTCGCCATCCTGCAAGACGCGAAGCAACTTCGCCTGAAGGGCGGCTGACATCTCGCCAATTTCGTCGAGAAAAAGCGTGCCACCATGCGCAACTTCGAACAGGCCCGAACGCGCCGATGTCGCGCCTGTGAAGGCGCCTCTCTCGTACCCGAAGAGCGTGGCTTCGAGCAGAGGTTCGGGCAACGCCGCACAATTCTCGGCGACGAACATCTTCTTCATGCGTGGGCTGCTGGCATGAATGGCTCTCGCCACAAGCTCCTTGCCGGTGCCCGATTCTCCGAGGACCAGCACCGAAAGATCGCTTGGCGCGACACGCAAAACGAGCCGCTTCATCGCCACGATCGCCGGACTTATCCCAATCACACCGTCAAGTTCCGGAACCAACGCACTCTGCGCCTCTCGAAGCTCACGTTCACGCTTGCCAAGAGTGCGATCGACGCGTTGCTTCCGAGCCTCAGACTTGCGCAGGGCGCGGCGCAGTCGCAAGCGGTCGCGCGCATTCGCCACTGCAATGGCGGCTTGTCCCGCAAGGAGATTCACCCATGCAAGCTCAACGCTCGAAAACGCATCGGGTCGACTGCGATCGTCGAGGTAAACGACCCCAAGACGTTCGCCCCGCGCGATAAGCGGGACCGCCACGGCCCGGCGCAAGAACGCCGCATGCATCGAGCGATGCGAAGAGCCGCGATCGCTCAATCCGTCCACCGCCACCACAGGCGATCCTTTTTCGAGCGCGCGCGTCACGAGCGAATGAGACGCCTCATGCGCCTCACCCGCCAATTCGCCCTTCTCGAGGTTACGAATGACGCGAGGCGACACCTCACCTGATCTGCGTTTGAGAAAGAGGATCCCTCGCTCCGCGCCTGTCCATAGGAGCATCGCGTCTAGCACCTGCTCCACCAGCGGCCTCACACGACCCGTTTGTGACACGAGCTGCATGATCGTGGCGAGCTGAGTGAGTTGTGCGGGATCGAAATTTGTTGGCGTGCTTTCCTGAAAAAATGCGGATCGCGAGCGTGCCGCCGCGCGCAACTGTTCGGGCGCTCGTTCAAGTACAGAGGCCACAAGCCGCTTCCTCACGGACGCAAAGCGCCCCGCCAAGGCGATCTCCGAAATTGCAGCCGCGACCGTCTCTGCGGCAAAGAGGGCATCAATTTTGATGCGCACCGGAAGCGCTTGCTCAAGCCGCGCCGCCATTTGTTCGAGAACGGGTCTCGGGTCGGACGCGTTCGGCAGCCACGACTCAAGCTCCGCGCACCAGTAGTCCCAGAGAACAGCCGCAGACGCCGTCTCGCGCTGGACGCCGTCAACATTCGAAGACTCTTGGAAGATCCGCCTCGCATACGCGGCTGCCACCAACACGTCGTCAGCGGCGCCAGACTGCCTTAGATCGTCAAGACACTTACGTATCTCTCTTTCGTCCAATGGCGACACGCCCAGCGCGCCGCGTTCAAGTGCTGCATATGCGAATGCACGCACGTCGCCCGCCGAAGCAGACAGATCCATCGCGCGCTTGAGCACGACGTCCGCCGCTTGCGTCGACCCAAGCAGCATGAGCGCGCTGCCTTCAGCGAGACGTGCGCGCGCACCGTCAGCCGGCCTTCCCAAATAGTCCCAGAGAAGGGCCGAGCGCTCGGCAGCCGCAAGGGCCGCACGAGTGTCACCCGCGTCGACGGCTGCTGCCGCGAGACCGGTGAGATACGTAGCCTCATCGATGACCGCGCCCGCGCGCGCTGCGTGGTCCACCGCCCGCTCAAAAGCGATCATCGCGCGATACGATTCGCCTCGCGCGTGCTCGACCATCGCGCGCACTCCTTCAAGACGCGCGCGCTCGAGGGTCGTTGGAGACCTTTCGATCCCCTTTCCGACCCACTCGAGCGCCGCCTCAAACGCGCCCAGGCTGTACTCGAGAAGCCCACGCACCTCGCATTCCGCACATGCCATCGGGGCCTTCAGCAACCTTGTCGCACCCTCGATATCTCCCTGTTGCCACCTGATGCGCGCAATCGTGGCACGAGCCATCGAGGCCACAAGCGTGCCCTCTGCCGATTGCAACGGGTCCGCGAGGAGAAGAGCAAGTGCGGTATTGCCCGCACGTCGCTCGGCCTCGGCACGATGGGCTGGCGAAAGAGGCGACGAGCCTCGGGCGAACAACGCTGCTGCACGCGCGTACTGGCCTCGCGCCGAAAGTGCCTCGGCAGCCAATTCAGTCAATGTATTTGACAATTCGTCACGCCGCTCAAGGTCGTCGATGAGCTTATCCGACGCCGCACCCGTGGCGAGCAGAGCTCCGCAGCGGGCGTCATCAGACGCGGTGTCCGGCAGGGCGAGATCGTCGCTAAGGTCCGAGAGTAGTGCCGCTGACAGGGTTCCTCGATCGGCAAGCGTCAGAAGGCGCGCACCAAGCTGCGCATCCGTCTTTCCGTCGGCGACATCAATCCAACGCGCTGCACCCGACCCCAAGAGCCGCAAGAGCCACGCCCTTCGACGCGCCGAATCGAGTGGAGCGAGTGGCGCGAGCGTGCCATTGTCCAGCGCCCGCACGGCGCCGGCAGCCAAGAGCCATTCGCGCACCGGCTCCGTTACCGAATCATCGATTGACGACGCGTCAGTCAACTCGGTTGACCGTACGGCGAGGTACGTCGCGCGCACCCGCCAACGCTGAGCCGCGCGTTCATACCCAGCGTCGCGTTTCAGCCAGACTCGTGCCGAGTCGGCAATCCAGGCTGCGGTAGGACGCGCGCCCATGGCCCCCGCGAGCATCGCGCGAACCCAACCACGAGGCCCCGTTCCTTCCCAACCGCTCGCTCGCTCGGCCGGATTTTGCAACTCGTGCAGTGATGGATCGAGTACCTCAGCGAGAACGAGCCCGAGCGCATACACATCATCGGGAGGTGACGATTGCGCGCGCAAGCCAGGCGCTCGATAGCGAGCTGTGCCGCCACGCAGATGGGCGTCACTTTTGGACGCGAGACTAAAGTCAAGCAAACTGACCATCGCGCGCGTCGTCGTGTCGGGGCTCGTACGCCAGATGACGTTGTCCGGCTTCACGTCGCCATGAACGAGACCCAGATCATGGAGCTCGGCAAGCGCGCCGCCGACGGAAAACGCAATCTCTGCAGCGCGACGGTCCTTGTCATCTTCCGTCGGCGCGAGGAGCTGCAGCGGCGTTCCGTCAATCCACTCACTCGCCAAGCATGCCCGACCCAAACACGCGTCAGGACCCCGCAAAACCACACCCGACGACCACACCTCTGCGCCCCAAAGCCTCGGGCACGCAAGCAAGAGGCGCCCTTCCGCCAAAACCAACGCGTCGGCCTGCGCGGACTTTGCGATCTTGAGGGCTGCTGTCTTCCCGCCGCAACGAGCACGCCAAACGGTCGCAACAGCTCCCTGACCGGCGAGGCCATCGAGCGTCCAATCCACCCCGGAGACGGTGACGATCGCCGTCATCGAAACCAATCCTTGAGCGTGCACACCTTCACTCCGTGAATTTCCTTGGGAGCGTTCGGTGTAACCTCAGGAACAAACAACGCGCGCACGAGCCTAGAGCCGCCGGGGATAAGCGCTCTCGGAAAAGGCTTCGACGCAATCAGCTCGGCCTCTTGCGCGAGCTCGGAGATCTTGAAGGGTCGATTCTTAGCCTTGCACTCACCGAGCAACAAACTCGAAGCGGCGTCGGACAGGCTGACAAGATCCCACTCAGGCTCGCTGCCATGCCAATAGCGGGTCACGCTTCGCCATGGGCCCCGAAGGTCACTTCGTGTGCCATGGGTCAACATGATTCTGCACAACTGTTCCCACGCTTGGCCGCGCAGACTCGCCCAATGACGAATGAGGAGTGCCTTGCGCGCATTTCGGGGTGCGGTCTGCAACATGCCGCGCTGAGGGGCAACGACTCGGTACCAGCATCGAACAAACGGATCGGTGATCTCATAGAGGCTTCGCTTACCGCCACGCTCGTTCTCACCGAAAGGTACCTCTCGCGAGACGAGCCCCATTGTTCGAAGACGCTCAAGAGGCCGCGAAAGCGAAGTAGCCGGCCGGCCGGCACGCGCTGCGATCTCGGATAGCCTGTGCGCGCCACAGCCGATCGAATCCAGGAGCGGCCTCACCTCAATCGCACTCGGCGTCTCCTCCAGAATGAGACGCAGCGGCTCGTCGTGCAGCACGCCGCGCGGGTCGAGCACGAGGTCGGTCACGCGATCGAGCGTTGCGGCTTTCTCGTGCCTCGCAAGCTCCCAATAGCGCGGGACGCCGCCCCAAGCCGTGAACAGATTGAGAATCTCCTGCGGGGCCTTTGTGTGGAATGTCGCGGGCAAATACTCTGGCAAGAGGGGCTTCACCTCGAAGAATGCAGCGGCTCTACCAAAGAGCGGCGCACTCTGGTCGAGCACCAGGCCCTGCATCATCTGTTGGCTCGATCCGGCGACGGCGACGATAAGGCCGGCCCTCCTTGCGCTATGGTCGAGCCACTGTTGCAACACGCTCGTTAGTTCGGGCGCGCTTGCCACCAGATACGGAAGCTCATCGATGACGATGGGCCCGCGAAAGATCGCCCCAAGCGCATCTTGGGAGAGGCGTTCGAACAGTCCGCGCCAGTCTCGGTATTCAACGTCGGCGAAGCCAGGAAGACGTTGTGCGATCGCCTCGGCGAAGTACCTGCGTTGAAACGTCGCAGAAGACTCGTCTGCCACGAAGTAGATACCCCCGTACTCGTTGCACCATTCGGTCAATAAGCGAGTTTTTCCAATCCTCCGCCGTCCATAAACGACCGCTAGTGCCCCCTCCTGCTCCCTCAGAAGGGCATCAAGTCTGCGGCGCTCGTCAACGCGATTGAGAAATACCATGCATTATTGTATTATACTTTTTCGCATAATTCGTCAACGCATCCGCCTCCCCGATGTCGAGGGAGTCCCCGATCAAAACTTGATCCCATTTTCCGCTCGGTGCTTCCACCACCGCCAGCCGAAGAATGCCGCGGGCACGGCCGCAACAACACCAACCGGCCACGCGATTGCAACGCCGAGCGCTACGGAAGTTGCGGTGGCTGCGCCGGCCACAATTCCCTTGGTGCGTGATTCGTCGAGCACTTCGCGTCGCGTTTTAGACATGGCCTTAAGGTGCAGCGACGAAGCCAAACGCGCAAGGCTCAGTCGAGCGAAAGGCCACGGCCGACCGACCGAACGTATTTTGCTAGAAGATCGATGTCCCGCACGCTCATCTCGCCATCGAATCGAGGCATGTGGCCCTTCGACAGGGGGTCAAGAGCGAGCGAACGATACGTCAATTCACTTGACGGATTGGCAATCTGTGCACGTATCCAGGCCTGCGTCCCGTAACCGGCGAGCTCTGGCGCGAGCTGTGTTCCGTCGCAGTCGCCCACGGCCCGAAGCATGTGGCACGTTGTGCAAGGTCCGTTCACCAGGCGCTCCCCTTCCGCCAAGAGCTTCGCGTCGATAGCTTTTGTGGGTTCGCCGGGCTCCTCGCCCTGTTTGACAAGAAAGCTGACGACCGCGCGCATCTCGTCATCATTTTTGAGCATGCGCGAATCCTTGCCAACCGGAGCGTCGGGCAAGTTCCGCACGGCAGAAGGCATTCTTCCGCGATAAGGTCCACGCCCAAACCGATCGGCTGCGTCAGGTTCGCGAAGGGTATGTTCGATCCACGCGGCGGTGCCGAAACCGTCAAGGCGCGGAGCCTTTGCCTTTTTCGCATCGCCCAAGTCGCCGAGCACGTGACAGTTCGAACAGAACCGCGCATAGAGTTCGCGGCCACGCACGATAGGGTCGCCCTTGAGCATGGCGACAGGACCATCTGCCGGGATGCCTTTTGCAGCAAGCTTGCGCGCACGCGCATCGAGGGCGAACGACGCGGTTCGTTCACGCTGCAACGCCTCGTCTCGCAGTTCACTCCGCCGTCCGAAGGCCACCAAGGCCGCGACGGCGGCGACCGCGAGAACAAATGGTACGAGAAGTACGGATCGCTTGATCGCAAAACGAGTCGCGAGCATCGGAATGAGCAAAAGGTAACCGCCAATGATCGCTGGTGCGGCGACTGGGCCAATCACTTCGCCAGCGCCATGAAAAAACTTGCGGACCCGAAAGAGCGGCTCGACGAACCACTCGGGACGCGCCGTAAATTCCGCGAACGGAACCACGGGCGCACCAAGCGGTGGCGCGCCAATCACCGCGGCACCGAGCACGAGCGCGAGCACCACGCCTGCGATTGCAAATGCGCTTGGCTTGCGCGCTTCCTCAAACGAACGAACGCCGCGCGACACGAATGCAGCCGTCACGCCGGTGCCCAACAAAAGGTGCAAAGCAAACGCGCGCGTCAGGCCTAGCGCACCCAATTCGTCACCGCCTTGAGCACCTTTCGCAAGGGCGCCGCCGACGAACGGAAGCAGACTCGCCAACTGAAACTCGACCTTGCGCGCGGACCACCCCGCCTGATCCCACGGAAGCAGGTTCCCGGTGATGGCGACGAGCACGGTTAGCGCGGCGAGACCGAGCGCGACGACATGCGCGATACGCTCCTCACGCCGATCCCACCGCACAACCACCGCAAAGACCAAAAGCCGCGCGGCCGCGAGAACGATGATCGCGTGCGAGGCCAGTGAATGAAGCGCCCGTACGGTCGCACCTCCCGAAGCAACGTAACTTGTATAGTACACGCTTGCCCACGCGCGCTCCGGCGTTGGCGCGTACGAAAACAACAATGCCGCGCCTGAGAGTGCGAGCACGATGCACGTCGAGAGCAACGCCGCGTCGACCACCGCGCGGACTCGAACCGGCCACGGGCTCATCACACGATCTCCGTTTGCTCTTGGGTACCCGCTCGAAAGCGCGCAAACCGGACGAAGACGTCGCCATCCGTGAGACGCGTCTCGAGGCCATCGAGGTCGCGCAAAGTTGGTCCGTCAAGGCGCTTACCCATCGGGTCAAAATTCGAATCGTGGCATCGGCAAACGAAGCCACCCTCTTTCACTTGAATGCCGCAACCCAAATGCGGACAACTCGCGCTCAACGCCACTGGCTTGCCGCTCCGCAAGAACAACCAGACCGCCCCTATTTCGGCGCGTTGCTCGACAACCCAGCCGTCTTTGCGATCGGCGACGACCGCGAAACGCTTCGGTAGTCCCTCGACAAGTTCGTTGACCTTCGCCAAACGAAACCAACCGCGGGCACCTGAGTCAGGAGGCGCGTGCCCAATCAATCTCACGCACGGAACAGCTGCAATGCCAGTGGCGGCCACGAGCAGCGACCGGCGACCCGTCCGGGTTTCGTCGTTCGGCATACTCGGCATCCTATGCGGAGCCACGCGGCCCGACATGCAAAAGGGACGAACGACCCATGCGACAGGGCTGCGCCGAGCTGGTAATGATCCCGAAATGGCCACGCAACACCCCATCAAGCGACGTTCAAGGCGTTCAAAGTGGGTCCTCACCGGAAGCGCGCTCGCCACGCTCGCTGTCCTCAACCCGGCGTGCGGGACGAACACGAGCCCGTCACACTTTGACGCCGGAGCACCGGCGTTGAGCGACGCCACCACAAGCGGCGCCGATGGGCTCGCCTTTGATACCGGACCGGCGTGCAACGGGGAGTTCGAGTGCGCCGTTCCGCAGTGCGAGGACGGCAAGACCACCACGCTCACCGGCACGGTTTACGACCCAGCTGGCGTCAATCCTCTCTACAACGCCATCGTCTACATCCCGGCGACGCGTGATGCGGCGCTCGAGCCGATCATCACGGGCGCAACCTGTGACCAGTGCGCCACCTCAATCAAGAATGCGTTCGAGCTGGTTCAAACGAACGCCAAAGGTGAATTTACGTTTACGCGGGTTCCAGCAGGCAATGACATTCCGCTCGTCATCCAAGTCGGAAAGTGGCGACGGAAGATCACGATCCCGACCATCGAAAAGTGCGTCGAAAATCGTGTCGCCAAGGGCTCTGCGCGTCTACCGAAGAAGCAATCCGAAGGAGACATGCCGCAAATGGCCGTCGTCACCGGTGGATGCGATCCCCTCGCCTGTCTGTTCAGTCGCATCGGAATCGACGAGTCCGAATTCACCTCGCCGACCGGCACGGGCCGAATGCACGTCTACAAGGGCGAAGGCAACTCAACGGGCCAAGGTGAACTCGCTTCAGGCAAGGGAATCGCGCCCAAACCCGAGAGCAATCTCTGGAACTCTGTCGCATCGCTCAAGCGCTACGACATCGCGCTCCTCTCGTGCGAATGCAACGAGCACGAAGAGACGAAGCTCCCAAGCGCGCGCGACAACATGAAAGAATTCCTCAACGCGGGCGGGCGTGTGTTCGCGACGCACTACCATTACGTTTGGCTCAAAGGCGGCAAGAGCGAACCCAACGGAGCCTTTGAGTCGATCGCTACCTGGCTCGAAGACGGCGTCACCGCGTCCGACCAGGTCAAGTTCGATACGACCTTCCCCAAGGGTCAGGCCCTCGCCGATTGGATGACCTTCGTCGCGCCAGGCGAGGTCGTCTCAAACGAGGCCACCTTCGTGGACATCAAAGCGAACGTAAAGAGCGTGAAGGCAGCGGCAACCCGCTGGATTTATTCGAGCGGATCGGTGCCCGACCCCAAATACATCAGCTTTAACACGCCCATCGACGAGCCCGAATCGAAGCAATGCGGTCGCGGCGTCTACAGCGACATCCACGTCTCCTCAGAGCGTGGTGACGACTCAGCTATTCCAACCAGCTGCGAAGCTGGAGCGCTCACCGTGCAGGAAAAAGCGCTCGAGTTTCTCTTTTTCGACCTTTCGTCGTGCATTTCGAACGAAAAAGGCGATCCAAAGATCCCTCACTGAACAGATCTGAATCGGCAGTCACCCGATTCAAGACTTCGACGTACGAGCCGTTCACGCCGGTCCGGAGACAGCCCCGAATTGTGCGTGGAATGTTTCGTTCTTCAGAACGGTTTCCGATTTCAGGCGTCCAATCCTGGCGCAAGTCGGAACCGCGCCTATAACTCGCGTCATCGCCGAGGGGAACAAGATGTCTCGAAGCCGCACGACCCGAACAGTATCCAGCAAACGCACCAGCCCGCTCAAGAAGGCTCCCCTGACCCGTTCAAAGGCCAGCTCGAAGGCCGACGGCAAAGGCAGCGCCATCAAGGCAAAGGGAGGCTCGAAGGTCGCCACGACACGTCGAGCGGCCATGCCCGCCAAACCGCGTCCCAAAGTAGGAGCATCCGTGACCAAGTTGGTTGCCAAGCCAGCGGTTGTAGCCAAAGTGATGGAAGTGCCAAGACGAGCCCCCCCCAGTGCGCCGACAAGCTCCCCGGCTGACGCCCCGGCTGACTCCAAAGTGGCGATCAAGCCGCCGCGCGAGTCGAAACCAAAGCTCTCGGTTAGCCACAGCGAGAGCCCTGAGCCGCGAGGGATGGCAACCACACCTCCGCCGACGGCGGTTGCAGACGTTGCAGATACGTATTTTCAGCAAATTTCGCGTGTTGGGCTCCTTACCCGCGACGACGAGGTTGTCCTTTCGCGCCGCATCGAAGACGGCGAGAAGATCATTCTAGAAGCCATATTGAGCTCACGACTCGGATGCGATGAGCTCCTGCGCGTCGCAAAAGAGCTTGAGAAGCGCAAGCTCCGCGTCACTGACGTTGTGCGCAACGCCGAAGACGAAGAAGTCGACGACGCCGACGATCAGGAGCAAGTGGTGCGGCTCGGTCGCGTGTTTGAGCGCGCCAGCAAGGTGCACGCATTGCCTCAGCCGCCGAAGGCCCCCGTGCGACGCACGACACGCAAGCCGACGGCCGCCGAGCGCGAGCGGGCGGAAGTGTTCGCGCAGCTGCTCGAACTGCGTCTGCACCGTTCCGTCGTTGCGCGCGCAGAGCGTCGCATGCGCGAGGGAGGCGTCAGTGAACAAGCGCTACGCCGGCGCGTCGGTGAAGGCCGCCGTGCGGCCGACGCTGCCAAAAGCAAGATGATCGAAGCGAACCTCCGCCTCGTGGTCTCGTTCGCCAAAAAGCACATCAATCAGGGAGTCCAGCTGCTCGACCTTATCCAAGAGGGCAACATCGGACTCATGCGTGCCGTCGACAAGTTTGACTACCGTCGCGGCTACAAATTCTCGACGTATGCCGCCTGGTGGGTACGCCAATCACTGTCGCGTGCCATCGCGGACCAAGGACGCACGATCCGTATCCCCGTGCACCTCGCCGAGAGTCTCGGCAAGCTCAAGCGAGTCGGACGACAGCTCCTGCAGGCACATGGCCGCCCAGCAACGGCTGAAGAGCTTTCGCAAGCGGCCAGTATTCCCGTTGAGAAAGTCCGCATGATTCTCGAAGCGACCAAAGATCCGGTCAGCCTCGAGAGCCCTGTCGGAACTGACGGCGACGCGAGCCTCGGGGACCTCGTCGCGGACGTTCACGCGGTTCAACCCGACGACGCGTTTGCCGACGACCGCATGCGTGGCGACACGCAAGACATCTTGAAGACGCTCTCCGCGCGTGAAGAGCGCGTCCTTCGTCTGCGCTATGGCATCGACGAAAAGCGCGACCACACCCTCGAAGAGGTCGGAACGGTGTTCCGCCTTACACGCGAGCGCATTCGACAGATCGAAGCGAAGGCACTGAAGAAGCTTCGTCAGGTTTCATCGTCTCGAAATCTGCGGTCGTACATCGCATCCTAAGAGCGGAGCGCTTTCTCCTCGGGCGCTCACTTTCTGCACGCCTCGCGCGCAGAATCTCGATGGACATGATCGGGACCGTGAACCGCGGACAATATTCCAGCATAGAAGTAGTGAACTTTGGGGGGAGTAATGCGATTCTTAGTTCCTTTGCTTACAGCTGTATTTGCAAGTGCGTGCGGGCAGACGCCCGGTGTCACCGACGGCGGGTCGTACGCCTCGAATTCGGACCACAGCAAGAATGGCGCAACCGACGGCGCGGCAGGCAATGCGCCCGATGGCGGAACCCTCGACGCGTCAAACAACCTTCCCAATCCCGCAGGCGACTGCGTTCGATCACCTGCTGACGATAAGAGTTGCCCAACGAGCACGCCCGTCGCCTACGAATGCAGCACGACGGGGTGGCCAAAATCCAACAGCCCCTTCCCTGGGTGCTCCGGGCAGCGGTGCGAGGAAAGCACATGCTCGCTATGGTGCTGCAACTAAGCCAGCGCTTGATTTCGACGAAAGCGAGCGCGGTGTTTTTTGACGTTCTTCCCGAGCACGTCCGGTACCATCCGCGACACCATGCTCGCATCGACCATCCCTGCCCGCCTCTTTGATCAAGCAAAACAGCAGCCCGCAGGGCCGGCCTACTACGCAAAAAAGCTCGGCAACTATGTGCCTACAAGTTGGAGCGAATACGCACGACTGGTGATGCGCGCGGCAAAATCGCTCCTTGCGCTTGGGGCAGAACCTGGATTCACGGTGTCGATTCTCGGGTTCAATCGCCCGGAGTGGATCGTGATGGACATGGCGGCGATGGCAGCCGGCGGCGCACCCGCAGGCATCTACACAACGTGTTCGCCATCCGAGGTTCGATACATTATTCACCACGCGGAATCCCAAGTGGTGCTCGTCGAGAACGCAGCGCAATGGGAAAAGGTCAAGCAAGAACGCGCGAACCTCCCGCTGCTGAAGCACGTCGTCTTGATGGAGGGCACGAAGATCGACGACCCGATGTGCCTCACTTGGGCCGAGTTCCTGGCCAAGGGCGACGACGTTTCTGACCAGCGCGTTCTTGAACGGATGCACGCACTCAAGCCGGGCGCACTCGCGACCCTCATCTACACGTCAGGCACGACTGGCCCGCCAAAAGGCGTCATGTTGAGCCACGAGAACATCGCGTGGACAGCAGAGGCCGCTCTGAAAATGACCGGCATCACGAGTTCCGACCGCGCCATTTCGTATCTACCGCTGTCCCATATCGCCGAGCAAATGTTCTCGATCCACGGTCACGTGACCGCAGGAATTCGCCTCTACTTCGCCGAGTCACTCGACAAGCTTGCCGAAAACTTGAAAGAGGTTCGGCCGACGCTGATCTTTGGCGTGCCGCGCATCTGGGAAAAGTTCCATACGGGACTCTCCGGCAAGCTCGCAGAGGCCAAGGGCGCAAAAGCCAAGCTGGTCGACTGGGCACGCTCGGTGGGCACCGAAGCGAGTGCCTACTACGCGAGGGGCGAATCAATGCCTCCGGTCCTTTCGTTGAAATACAAGGTCGCGAATAAACTCGTCTTTTCCAAGGTCAAGGCCGCTCTCGGCCTCGATGCCGCGCGCATGAGCGTGAGCGGAGCGGCGCCCGTCGCCAAGGAAGTCCTTGAGTTCATGGCCACGCTCGACATTATCGTCAACGAAGTTTACAGTCAGTCTGAAGACACGGGCCCGACGACTTTCAACATGCGCGGCAAAGTTCGATTCGGAACCGTCGGGCAAGCGATTCC
>JAHFDY010000226.1 GCA_023248735.1 Myxococcales bacterium | reverse complement strand
CAATTGCCGCGGGCGGTGCGATATGTGCGCAATTTGTGTTACATTTTAGATGCCCCGATTCAACCGGAATGGTCCACCTCGTTGCGTTTCACACCGGAGCGGTAGTTATCGCGGCAGCCCTTGGTGTAAGCAGTGGCCTACGGATGTTTCGCTTCTCGCGTGCGTGAACGTCGAGATTCGCTGTCACGGGACGGAAGAGCAAGTGACCTGAACGGGTGCCTGCTGCGCGTAACGCCGCGTTTGCCTCGCCTGCGCGTTGGCACGGCGCACGCAACATGCGCGACCTATGCGATGGGCAATTGTCTACTTCGTTCTCCTTCTCCTCGCCCTACGACCCTCACCGGCGAGCGGCGCCACGTTTCGCGAAGCAGACGCCTGGCTCGATCGCGAACTCGATCGCGACGACGTGCTCCTCCTCACGCGACCCCATGGCCACGGCGAGAGACGCAGGCCGCCGTTCGCATTAAGTCTTGCCACGTTCATGACCTCGCACGCATCAGACGCAGCCCCAACGACCGATCAGGCCAGAGGCTGGGGATTCGCCATCACGGTTTCGATACCTACGAACCGCACCGAGCCGCCACGGGAGAGAGCGCCTCCCATCCTCCGAAGCGCCATCGCGCTACCGCAAGGTCTGGCCAAACGTTGCGTGCAAGCCGCATGGCAGGCCGCAGGCCTTGGTACCGACAAGCAACTTGACGGAATGGCACGGAGGGCACGCTTGTCCGCAGCTCTCCCCGAGGTACGCTTGCGTGCTTCGCGCGGCATCGACGCTCAGGCGCGCATCGACACTGACTATGACTCCGAACGTTTCGCCGACACGTCGAGTAGCAGCCTATGGCTCGAGGCGCGCTTCACCTGGCGCCTTGATCGCGCGCTCTTTGCAGACGAGGAAATTCAGGTCGAGCGCTTGATGCACGATCGGCGCGAACTTCGGCTTCGAATCATGCATAAGGTGCTCGAGACGCTGTCGCACTGGCTGCGCGCCAAGAGCGATTCCGTCAATGCAATTGACGATGAGACGCGAATCGGCGCGACCATCCGACTCTCCGAAGCCGAGGGCGCACTCGACGCCCTTACAGACGGGTGGTTTCAGACCGCAAACACGCGATGAGGGCGACGAAAGGGTATCCTTTTGCGCAACGGATGGCGCATCGCGACCTCAAGCGACGCGGTTCAAGCACGCCTCCGCCAGTCATTGACGCACAAGAAACGACCGCATAATCCCGGGCTCATCATGTTGTTGAGTGAAGCGCGTGAGAAACTGGCGGACCTCCAAAGGCGTCTCATGGCGCTAAGGGGGCATCTTTGACGTCCCGAAACTCAAACGCGATATCGCACGTCTAGCCGACGAAACGCTCGCGCCTGGTTTCTGGGACGATCCGAAGCGCGCTCAAGGCGTCACGCGCAAGCGCTCTTTGCTCGAGCAACGCGTTGTTTTCGTCGAAAAGCTCACGGGCGAAGTTGACGATGCACAGGTCCTTCTCGAGCTCGGCGCCTCCGAAAACGACGAAGCCACCGTGAACGAGGTGGAGGCATCCCTACCCACCATCGAGCAAAAAGTACGACAGGCAGAGCTCGCCCGCATGCTCTCGGGTCCTGTCGACCACTCGAACGCGATTCTCGCAATCCATCCGGGATCGGGCGGCGAGGAGGCCAAAGACTGGGCGAAAATGCTCCTGCGCATGTACCAGCGCTGGTGTGAACGTCGCGGATTCAAAGTGGAGATGCTCGACTTTCAGCCAGGCGACAACGCTGGCATCGACGGCGCCACGCTAAGTATCCAAGGCGAGAACGCGTTTGGCTATCTGCGCGCTGAGAATGGCGTGCATCGCTTGGTGCGCATCTCCCCCTTCGACGCGAACGCACGTCGTCATACTTCGTTTACCGCAGTCGAAGTCACGCCCGATATCGAAGACGAAATCGATATCCAAATTAAGGACGAAGACCTCGAGACAACAACGATGCGCGCGAGCGGCGCCGGCGGTCAGAAGGTCAACAAGACCGAGTCTGCGGTGCGCATGAAGCACATCCCAAGCGGCATCGTCGTCGTCTGCCGCATCGAGCGCTCGCAGCACCAGAACCGCGCGATGGCGCTCAAGATGCTCAAGGCGAAACTCTACGAAGCCGAGATCAAGCGACAAGAAGAGGTGAACAACGCCTACCAAGCGACGAAGAGCCAAATCGCATGGGGCAGCCAAATTCGCAGCTACGTGCTCGCGCCCTATCGCCTCGTGAAAGACGTTCGCACGGCGCACCACACCGGTAACGTCGACGCGGTGCTCGACGGGGAACTCGACGACTTCATCGAAGCCTACTTGCTTGCCGCGTCCGGTGGCACACTGCGCAAGGGCGGGGCTATCGAAGACGAAGCGGAATAATTCAAATCCTTGACCATTACTTCTAAGCCGACGAATCGACGAGTGACCGATGAACAGTGACGCAAAAGAACCCGGCGCACAGTCTGCGGAACAAGCCATCATCGAGGGCCGCAAAGCGAAGGCCACAGCTTCGCGCGCAAACGGGAAAAATCCGTTCGCAAACAACGTCAAGCCCAAGAACGTCAACGCTCGCTCCCTCGATATCGCAGCGGTGCGCGCGCTCGTCGAACACACGCGAACGGACGCAAAGTACGCCGAAGAGACCGTCAAGAAAGTTGCCGAAGGCGCGATCTTCCATGTGCACGGTCGCGTCATTGCCCTTCGCTCCACCGGTGGGCTCACGTTCATTCGCCTTCGGGACCGGACCGGCGAAATTCAACTGCTGATTAGCGAAGCCGTGATGGGTGCAGAGTACACAAACCTAGAAGCGCTCGACATCGGCGATATCATCGATGCCGAAGGTCTTCTGACGGCTTCGAAGCGCGGCGAATTATCGATAGAAACGACGCGCCTGGGTCTTGTGACCAAGGCCTACCGCCCACTTCCCGAAAAGTGGCACGGCCTTACCGACGTTGAAACACGCTATCGCCAACGGTACGTCGACCTCATCGCGAACCCCGAAGTAAGCGACGTGTTTCGAGCCCGCTCTCTCATGGTGAAGGGGCTGCGTACGATCCTCGACGGCGACGGCTTTCTCGAGGTCGAAACGCCACTGCTCCACAGCATTATCGGCGGCGCGGTTGCGAGACCGTTTCACACCCATCACAACACGCTCGACATGGACCTGTTCCTGCGCATCGCACCCGAGCTGTATCTGAAGCGGTTGGTTGTGGGTGGCTTCGAGCGCGTTTACGAAATTGGGCGCTGCTTCCGCAACGAAGGCATTTCCACGCGGCACAATCCCGAGTTCACGATGCTCGAGTTTTACAGAGCGTACGCCACGTATGAAGACCTGATGGACTTCATCGAAGTGCTGCTCCGCGGAGTCGATTCGATGGTCCAGCAAGCGATGCCCCATGCGCACACCAAGTGGGTTGCGTCGCGCTCCTTCACACTCGAAGAACCCTTCGTGCGATTGCCGATGGCCGATGGTGTGGCACGCGCCGCAAAGGCAACGCAAATCCCAGATTGGATCGCCTGCGTCGACAAGGGCTCTGGACCGGGCCTCGTCGCGCTTCTCAAAGACCACTTTCTCGACAACATCAAGGAATGGTCGAAGGCGTCACCGCGTGCAAAAGCGATCGATTGGGGCAACTTCCGAAAAGGCTTCGAGAAGTGCGACAACGACGGAGAACGTCTCTTCTGTTGTTACGAATACCTGGTCGAGCCACTTTTGGTGCAGGACTACAGGAGCGCCGACGGTACAAAGTCGTTGCCTGTATTCGTCAAAGACTATCCTTTTGAAACGTCGCCGCTTGCGCGACGAAACGACGCACGTCCCGATCTTGTCGATCGCTTCGAGATTTTCGTCGATGGTCGCGAACTCGGAAATGGCTTTAGCGAGCTGAACGATCCCGAAGATCAAGCGGCGAGATTTCGCGAGCAAGTCGACAAGAAAGCCCGGGGCGTCGAAGAAACGATGGACTACGACGCCGACTACATCCGAGCGCTCGAACACGGTATGCCGCCCGCCGCAGGCTTTGGCATGGGCGTAGAGCGGCTTGTCATGCTCCTCACAAGCACGCCGTCAATTCGCGACGTCATCTTGTTCCCGCTCCTGAGGCCATCCTGAGCGCGCAGCGCGGTGTCATCCTGAGCGCGCAGCGCGAAGGACCCCCTAGAATCAGTTGATAGAGTCCCGTGAACAGAATCCCGTGAAAACGCCCAGCCCCGTCGCCTACTTCGTTATCGTGATTGCCCTCGTGGGAGCGCTCGGGTTCTTAGCTCGCGCGCTTCAGAACGTGATCGCCAAGCGATGGCTGCGTGTGGTTGGCAATTTCCTTAGTGCGCTCTCAGGCGTTGCGCTTGCGGGCATTACCGTTCGTTTCGTCGCCGCGGGCATGCTCCAGTCACGAGGCTGGTCTTTGCGCGATTTTGCAACCCGCATCGGTGGCATAGCGACCCTCGGCGTGTTCACGGTCGCGGTCGCGATTCAGCTCGCGCCTCTGGTCGTCAAGCAGCTTGAGCACATGGGGTTTGCGGCGTTTGTTGCCGCGCGACACGTCCGTTCGGTCAAGAGCGGATCGCTCACCCTCGTCAGCATTTTAGCCATCATGGGTGTCGCGGTTTCGAGCGGCGTCCTCACTGTAACGACCAGCGTCATGGGTGGCTTCAACGCCGACTTGCAGCGCAAGATTCTGGGCAACAGCGCGCACGTGATCGTGGATCAAACCTCGCAAGCGAGTTGGAAGAGCGATCCCCAATTGATCGAGAGAATTCGCCAGCTTCCCGGCGTCGTCGGCGCAACGGCGATGGTTCGCGGAGAGGGCATGCTGTCCTCCGGCTACAATCGCGGCGGCGTGATCGTGAAAGGGATTGACCCCGCCACCGTCAACTCGGTGATCGATTTCCATCGGCTCATCGAGGTCGGCAGCTTCGACTACCTTGTTGACCCAGAACCACTGCGCAATCTGCCACCCGACACCATCATCGGCTACGACACGAACGGCGAACCGTGGCGCAAAGGCCCCTCCGTCACAGGGAGCGATACACTCGACCCTGCTGTGCGGCAGGCGCTCGATACGCGAACGCCCTTACGGCCTGGCATCATCGTTGGACGAGAGCTCGCCAAGACCCTTCACTTGTACTTGGGCGATCCCGTCACCCTTGTCTCACCGCTTGGTGAGCTTGGGCCAGCGGGCCTCTTGCCGAAGATGAAACGTTTCTACGTCGCAGGCATTTTTTACAGCGGCTACTACGAGTACGACGTGAGCCACGTCTACGTGACCCATGAGGTCGCTCGCGACTTTGTGGGAATCGGCGACGAAGTGCACGAAATCGAAGTTCGTGCAAAG
>JAHFDY010000080.1 GCA_023248735.1 Myxococcales bacterium | reverse complement strand
GATGTACGAGCAGGATGACTATTCGCTAACGGCTCCTGCGGCGATAACGTTCGATAAGTTGCCGGAAAAAAGCTGGGCAGACGACCCGACGCCGATTCTTGTGCCTTAGTCGCTGGGATCAACTCAATTTTTGAGGTGCGTAAGTGAGTAATCGATTGTCGCATCCGCTCCTCGTTCTCGGCTGTTTCGCGGTAGCGGGCTGTGGGGCCTCTCAGACGTCGCAGGACAGTGGCCCCGCTGATGCTACTGCCATCGGCCAAGACGCAGTCGCAGACGGGGGCGTCGACGCATTTGTTGAGGGTGGAAGAGACGCCGCGAACGACTCTGCGTCGGATTCGAGCGCGGATGCAGTGTCCGACGCTCCCTCTTGCGTGAATGATCAGGCGCCCAACACGAACGTCGTGAAAGGCCCGCAGTCAACATCGCCGCCTACCGACAATGACTCGACATTCAACGGAACGTCGATCGATCCAACGAACGCAAACCGCGTGCTCATCGGGAGCGAGCGCAACGGCATGGTGCTCACCGAGGACGGCGGGGGCACATTTGTGCGGCGCCGTCAGGGCATTCGCAACTGGAACGAACCGGTGCAGGGCGACTACTACCCCGAGGCTTGGAGTTCAGTTATCTCGCCATTCGCTTCGTCCACGATGTGGATCGCGATGGCAGACTCACCAGGACCTGTAAACGGAAACTACCCGAGCGCGATGGCTGGACTCTATCGCTCAACCGACAATGGGCTGACGTGGCTCCGTTCAAACTGTGGTCTCACAAATAGCAAGACCGCCGCGGTTGTGTACGTCGGTGACAGCGCTTTGAACATGGTGGCAGGTGTCGGTGCGGGCAACACGTCGATTCCGAATGTGACGCCGACCTACTGGAATGGAGGGTTGTACCTCTCGAAGGACGGCGGAACGAACTGGACGCAGACGTACGCGATCACGCAAGGACGTGTTGAATTTAGAAAAATTGTCGTGCGCGGCACGGGCGCTTCACGCGTGCTCATCACGCTTGGCGTGGGAGTCGAAGGATCGCCGAGCACCGGATTCTTGCGCAGCACCGACGGGGGCGCTTCTTGGGCAAAACTCCCAGTCGCACTCGAGACCGCATTCATCACAAACTTCGACGTCTCGGCGGACGGACAAACGATCTACGCGCTCAACGGAGATGAGTTTCAAGACGTGAAATTCCACCGCTCGATCAACCAAGGAACGTCGTGGACCGACGTCAAGCCGAACATTGGAACCGGACCCATCAACTCGCGCGTCACCGTCGCTATTTCACCAACGGATACGAATCGATTCATCTTCTCCGTGACGTCGCCGAACGACATCTACATGTCGACCGACGGTGGTCTCACCGCGAGCAAAGTGATGAGTGCCCTCACAGGACAGCGGCGCATCGGATGGATCGGCTTCGCGCCGTCCAATTCGAATCGTGCGTACGCGCTCTCAACCGACGGGGCCGAGTTCGTCCGTTCCGATGATGCTGGCGCGACGTGGGCTTCGAAAGCTGTGCTTCGAACGACTGTGTTCAATCAGCCGTAATCGATCAAGTGAATTGACCAACGAGCCCACCGCGCTACTAGGAAGACACCGCCTAGGACGCAAGAAGCGACTTCGCGATCACCATGCGCTGGACTTCGCTCGTGCCCTCGCCGATCTCGCAAATTTTCACGTCGCGAAGGTGCCTCTCTACGTTGAATTCACGTGTGTAACCGTAACCTCCGTGCACCTGCAGCGCGCGATTGCAGGCTCGCGTGCCCGCCTCGCTGGCGAAGAGCTTCGCGATGGACGCCTCACGTGTGTACCGCTGCCCTTGATCGGCGAGCCATGCTGCGCGGTAGGTGAGGAGTGACGCCGCATCGAGCTCGGTTTTGCTATCGGCGAGCATCCACTGAATCGCTTGGAAGTCCGCGATTGGCTTGCCGAACTGCTTCCGATCTTTTGCGTAGGTAACGGCCATGTCGAGGGCGCCGTAGCCTAGACCGAGCGCCATCGCGGCGATCGAGATGCGGCCACGATCGAGGATTTGCATCGTGTCTGTGAAGCCCCGGTCCACCTCGCCGACCCGCTGCGCATCACTGATGCGAACGTCTTCGAACGTCAGCTCCGCGGTATCGCTCGACCGGCAACCCAACTTGAGAAGGTGCTTGGATGCGGAAAATCCTTTTGTGCCTCGGTCAACCACAAATGCGGAAATGCCCTTTTGCTTCGACACTTCGGTGTTGGTGCGCGCAAGGACGACGCAAAAGCCGCCAACGCTGCCCTGCGTGATGAACATCTTCGTACCGTTGAGGATCCAGTCGTTCCCATCGCGACGTGCCGTCGTCGCGAGACCTGCGGAATCACTTCCACTGCCCGGCTCCGTGAGCGCCCACGCCGCCAGCCATTCGCCCGTTGCGGCTTTCGGAAGGTACTTGCGCTTGAGGTCCTCGCTCCCGAACGCGAGGATGTGACCCGTGCCGAGCCCATTGTGCGATGCGACCGTCAGAGCCAGCGAACCGTCGATCCGCGCGATCTCTTCGACACAGATGGCGTACGACGTTACGTCCATTCCGGCGCCGCCATACTCTTCCGGAATTCGAATCCCGAGGAGTCCGATGTCAGCGAGCTTTGGCACGAGCTCCTTTGGGAAGCGCTCTTCGCGATCCCACGCCTGGGCGTGCGGCAGAACTTCTACCCGTGCAAATTCGCGAACAGTTTTCCGCAGGAGAGTGTGTTGCTCAGAGAAGTCGAAATTCATGGGCTCGCCCGGTTGTAAGGCGCGCGCGCGGGACGGGTCAACGATGAAGGGCGCAAGGCCAGCAAAACGTGGAACATTTTCGCACGTGTGTGGGGGCCGCTGCAGTTGTTCTCTGCCTCATTTCACCAAGCAGAATGACTTCTCACCGAAGCTCGTACACGAGTACCCCGTTGGACACTTCTTACCAGCGCCGCACTGCCGCGAGCAATAGCGCTGGCTTCCAGTAGCGACACACACACCCGCAGCGCAATCTGCGGCGGTGATGCAAGCGCCGCCAACGTCGGACTCAGGCTTGTTCGTTGTCGTTGGCTTCGTGCCCGCATCCCGCACTGCGGAGTAGCTTCCGCCGTCAGCATCTTCGACGACCACGCCTCCGGCGCCGCGCCACCGGTAGGCAGCATCAATCAACGGCAGAAAGATATCGGCGCGCGAATAAACGTTATGAACGTCGAGGCCATCGCAGGAAGGGCCTAAGTGCGAGAACACACCCACGACCTCGCCAGTTGCCACGTCGAGCGCGATGCCCCCGTCACCAATGAGGCAAGCGGGCTCGAGCGCCTTGAATGCTTGCTCATCACTGTCAAGAATTGGAACGTATTCGCGCAGGATTTTTTGGTACCAGCCAACGGCAACCTCTGCGAACGCGATCGTTCGAACAACGTCCCCTTTTGCTATGCCATGCGCTCGGACAGCGACCGGCTTTACGCCGGCGATCGGCTTTTCGACAATGAGTACCGCGACGTCGGCGTCGCATCTCGACGACTCGGGCTCGAGGACGACGAGGCCTCGTGGACCTCGTGCCAACGTGTCCGTATCTTCGCCGACGAGAACTTGCGCATGGCTCGCCGCCAGGAGTGGCGATTTTTCTTCACACTTATGACCAGACAGAAGAAAGCAGTGCCTCGGCACAAGAACGGCGTCGGTGCCAATCGCGACACCGGTGCACATAGGCTTGCCTGCAATATCAACTGCAACGATCGCTGGGTCGCGACCACGGTCGGAGACGCCAGGAATGGGCAACAGTTGGTCGACCTGAACACCAGAGTCTGCCGTTTGCGTAAGCGGCAAGCGGTCATCTCCTTGCCCGGCACACGCCACAAACCACGCCGCAAAAATGCCGCTGCAAACGAGAGCCAAATTTGAAAGACGATGCAACATCAGACACCTCCATTGGGTTTTGAGATGCCTAAAGCGAAGGGCATGCCACCGCGCCGTCGACAAATTTGTGGTCGTTCATGCACTTGGCGATCGTCGGCGACGAACCCAGAACGTCACTCGACACTTTCCATCAGGCGGGAAGACGACAAGACCCTTTCTTGCGACGTCACAGTCGCTCGTCGACGACAAGCTGGGCAGGTGGCCCCTCCCGTCCCGATCCACTAACCTCCCGCCCTGATCCACTAACTCAAGAGGAACAACTCCATGGCTTGGCTCATTCAGAACCACGACGGCGCGCTCTTGGTCACGATGAACACGAACCCCGTCAACAAGCAGAACGAGGCATTTTTCGCCGATCTTCATGCATGTTTCGACACGCTCGATCGCGAGCATCCCATGGTGCCCATCGTCCTCACCGGACAGGGCCGCGTCTTCTCCGCAGGGCTCGACTTTGAAGAGGTTTTTGGCTTCTTTGAGCGTGCGACGATCGCTGAAACGTCAGCGTGGTTCGCTCGCTACTACAAGACCATTTCGCGCGTCCTTGTAGCCGATCGCATGGTGGTCGGCGCTATCAACGGCCACGCGTACGCAGGTGGCGCAGTGCTCACGCTCGCGTGCGATCACCGCATCGGCCCACTCGAAGGAGCGCGGGCGTCTCTCAACGAAGTGCCTATCGGAATTCCCATGCCGTGTCCGTACGTTGAGCTAGCCCGTAGCCGAATGGGCGATCGTGAGGCGCAGGAATGGATCCTCTTCGGACGCGAGTACGCACCGACGGAAGCGCTCGCCTCGGGGTTCTTTCATCAGCTCGCGCCAAACGACAAACTGCTCGACGTCGCGCTCAGCAAGGCACGGTCGATACCGCCGCTCGCACGCGCAGCTTACGTCGCGTCGAAGAAGGCCTTGCTTTGCCCGCTGCTCGATCAAATCGAGCGCATGACGCCACACGTGGAGAAATTCGCCCTGCCGGCGCTCCTGTCGGACGACGGCAAGGCTGCGCGCGCGCAGGTCAAGGCGAAGCTAGCGTCGAAAAAGCGCTGACCGCTTCCCTGCCAAGCGCTGACGCGGCTATGGTCAGCTTTCGTGGCAGAGCATTCCTCGCAGGTAGAACGTGCCTACTCCGAACTCCTGAGCGAGTGGGCGGGGCGCGATCTTGCGAGCGGTGATTTTGTCGCCAAAATAGGCCTTCGCATCGAGAACCTTCGCGCGCTCTACAAGGACGAGCCAGCCGCATTTTCGAACAGCGTTGTCGACATGCTTCGAAAAATCGCGATCGAAGTGGCGACTGCCCACGCGCCTGTGATCGACTCGTCGGCGACGTCACTTCAAAAGCTCCTTAAGCGAACCTTCGGGTACGAGTCGTTTCGTCCCGGGCAGGAAGCCATCATCTCCGCCGTGTTATCCAATCGTGACTGCCTCGGCGTCATGCCGACGGGAGCAGGTAAGTCGCTTACCTATCAACTTCCCGCACGAGTTTTGGGTAAGACAACGCTGGTCCTTTCGCCTCTTGTTGCGCTCATGAAGGACCAGGTCGATGCGATGAACGCGGTGGGCATCCGGGCAACGGCACTGAACTCAACGCTCAGCCTGGACGAAAAGCGCGCACGGATCGATCAACTTCGGAGCGGCGAATTCGAAATTGTGTATGTGGCGCCTGAAGGGCTCGAAACGTCTTCAGGCAGCGCAATCGCAGGTCTCCCGCTTGCGCTCATCGCCGTCGACGAAGCCCATTGCATCAGTCAGTGGGGGCACGACTTTAGGCCCGCGTATCGCAACCTCGTCGGGCTCAAAGAGCGCTTCGGCGACGTTCCCATCTTGGCCCTCACGGCCACCGCAACGCCAGAGGTCATGCGCGACATCGTGACTCAACTCGGTATGCGCAACCCACTCGTCGAGCGCGGCTCGTTTTTTCGCAAGAACTTGCGCATCGCGAGTTACAAGAAGGGTGCCGATGGTGTGCCTTCGGTGCGCGAGGCAATAAGGCGTCTGGTCGCCGCGCGCAAAGGCGAGAGCGGCATCGTGTATTGCCTTTCGCGAAAATCGACGGAAGCGACGGCCGACTACTTACGCGACCACGGAATCCGCGCCGTTGCCTATCACGCAGGCCTCGAAGCCAAGGAGCGCGCGACGTCTCAAGACGCTTTTCGATGCGATGACGTCGACGTCGTCGTCGCTACCGTTGCCTTCGGCATGGGCGTTGACAAGCCGAACGTGCGCTACGTCATCCACCGCGACATGCCGCGAAGCATCGAGGGCTACTACCAAGAGATCGGGCGCGCGGGGCGAGACGGACATCCGAGCGATTGCATCGCATTCTATTCGTGGGCAGACGTGATGAGCTTCGATCGGTTCGACGACGACGCGCCCAAAGAAATCGCAGACAAGAACCGCGCCCAAACGCGCGAGCTCTACGCCCTCCTCGATGGTACGCAATGCCGTCATCAAGCACTCGTGCGCTACCTCGGTGACCATATCGATTCTTGTGGATCGTCGTGCGATCGCTGCGGCGCCTTCGATCCACTGTCGAAAACGCGTTCCTCAAAGAAGAGCCCAGCGCCGAAGAGTGGCCCCTCAAAACGAGATGCGGAGGCGCCCAACGAGAGCACACTCTTCTTAGAACTTCGCGCACTACGAAAGAAGCTCGCTGACGAACGTAAGGTACCTGCCTATCTCGTTTTCAGCGACGCATCGCTTTTTGAGATGGCCGAGGAAAGGCCACAAACGCTCGATGGCATGCTTGGCATCTCGGGCGTTGGGCCGAAGAAGCTCGCGGAATACGGAAGCGCCTTTCTCGCGATACTCAAAGAGTGACGGCCCATATAGTCAACTTCGTGAACCAACTGGTCAACTTATCGAACTACCACGCCGGCACGCCCACCTGCAACTTCGCCGCGCCGCTTCCACTCACCACGAAGAAACGCGATGCATGGCGCTCGCACAGCGTCGCGTATCGTATTGCCAATAGGCTGAATTGCGAGGAAGTACGCGAGGCAAAGCACCCCGCCGACGGCGCTGACAGGTCCAAACCACGGCCTCACCAGCGCAACCATCGTGCAAGCCAGGAGCACGAGCAGTTCGAGCGCGATAAAGAACCACACGAGTTGCATTTTGCGGTTCACCCAGGCGCGCGGATCAATCGCTGACACGACGGATCCCCGAACAAAGACGACCTCTCGCGTCCCAAGCTCCGCGACGATCCACACTTTGTCCCCTGTGGTAAGCGGCGTCTCGACGACGCGAGAATATCCTCTTGCCGTCTTCGCTTGCGCGAATGCCGCGTCAAACGCCCCGTCGTCGGCTGCACGTTTGGCTTTCGCGTGCGGGCTAGGCCAAACAGAAACGTCAAGCGTCGGAACAACTTCAAGCGTGCGCCCTCCGACTTCCAGTGTTCCTCCGAGAACCTCTGAGCTGAAAGCGCGATCGAAGAACGCGATTCCGCGTCCGTCACTCATGTCCAGCGCGCGGCCGACTTGGTCAACGCGTTGAACGGCGAACGCGCCATTTTCACCACTGCCCGTGACAATTGTCGCCTCAATGGCGGCGGCGAGTTTGCGACGTAACCGGCGAAGGTCAGCCAAGTTGTAGAGCGCCGCACCCGCCATGAGCAGCCCCGTCGTCCAAACAATCGCGAGGCCAAACAACCCCATCATTTCTCGCGACAGCACTTACATGACCTCAGCAGCAACTGCTGCTTCGCCACGGCGCACTTCGCGCGGCGCGAGCGATGCTTCAGCGAATTCGCGCTCAGCTTTGGCAACGTCGAGCTTGTGCGGACGTAAAGGGGTGAGCAGGAAAACGCGGACTAAGTACCAAAGCATGCTCGGTTCATTGAGGGAGGCGTCAATGCGCGGCGCCACCTCTCGGTCATGCCATTCTTGGAGCTCGTGCCAATGAAGCCCGGCGCGATTGTGATGAATCGTATGCAGACCGTTGTTGCACATGATCCAGTTGTAGAAACGGCCGACGAAGTTGCGTGAATGGTTCCACTCGCTGGTGGTGTCGCATCCATCGTGCTGCAGGAGGTTAATGCGGAGAATGCCGCGCGCGCCCCACAGCTGCGGGATGACGATGAAGAAAAGCGTCGTCCAAACGTCGAATGCCATCAAGATGCCTGTGAGTCCGAACGCGAACACGAGCTCCAGCCGATACTGTTTGCGAAACGCATCCTTGCCCCGAAGTGTCGACCAGCGCGATACGCCCGCAAATGTGTCCGGTCCGGCTACATTTGGAAAATGAATGAGGTTGAGCAAGTGCCAGTGAAATCGCACCTTGTCGGGCGACGCCCAGTCCGGTTGGCCTTCGTCGTCAAAGTGATGATGCACTAGGTTGTGCGAAGGAATGTTGGCCGAGGCCGGGTAGAGGACGCCAAAGCTGATGAGCACGCGCCAGATCGAGTTGAGGCGCGCACTGTGAAACATGCCCTGATGAAGGCAATTGTGAATGACCACGGAGTTGAGGAAACTAAAGTAACCGGCAGCGATCAGAAACCCGAGGTTGCGGCACGACGGCACGAAGTACATCGCCGCGAGCAGCGACCAATACACGACCATGATGGCGATCTGCCGCCAGTCTTCGCTTCGCTTCAGGAGGCTCTTGGTAGAAGTCATTCGCGAGGGCCCCGACGTAGCGCAAAATACATGAGGTCTCAAACATGCGCGGTGCGTAAAAAAGGTAGCACCTCGAGCCGCGCGCCTCGGGGGCGACGACCGCGAAAGATTGTGCAGTCACAACGTCGACGAACGCGCCGAGAGCGGGTACAACCGGCGCGGTGAGTGCCATAGCCGCATTGCTTAGGTCGCGCCCGATCATCCAGTACCGAAAAGACCGTTTGTTCTATTTGCGGTACGATTTCGCGTACTTCCTGGGCTGCCTCGCGTTCTTAGCGATGGCGCAGCTGGTCCACCTGCAACCCGTCTTTCAGAGCTGGCACGCCTCAACGATGCTGCTCCTTCCCCTCGCCTGCTACGCGGTCATTTTAGGCCACGTGTTCGCGCATAACGCGGCGCACGGAAACTTCCCCAAAACCATCAATCGTCTTGTCGGAGAGTTGGCGGGAATCGTGGTGCTCTCACGGTTCGCCTCATGGGAAATCATCCATCTGCGCCATCACCAATACTCCGACGACCTCGAGCGCGACCCGCATCCGAACGTCGGCGGCTATTGGAAGACGTACTTTCACACGTTCGTCAATGTCGAGCGTCAGCTGCAGCAGAACTTTCTCGATTTCCACGGTGACACGGACGAGAACCGAAGCCGCGAACGAATTCGTGCCTACATCAGTTACGCGACGAACATCGTGCTCATCGCGTGTTGGGCACGACTGCTCGGGCTGCCTGGGTTCTTCTTGTTGTTCTTCCCAGCTTCCATCATCGGATCGATGCACCTGATCCACTTCAACTGGAGCACCCACAACGGGATGGAAGGCAAAGACTTCAAGCCAACCGACTTGAATCGAGGCCTCTTCTGGCTCGGCAACAAGCTCTTCTTCGGCATCTACGCGCACGACACACACCACAAGAATCCGAAGTTGTTCAATCCTGCTGCGGGCGAGTAAGGCGCTTTAGGCTTTCGCACGCCGCGGCGAAGAGCCGCGCCACCAAAAAGCTGGCGACCAAAAGCAAACCGGAGCGGATCAGCAGCGCAGATCCCACGATCGCAACTTGTCTGATGACCGCCGCGGAAGCAGCTCGCGATAGTAAGTCGCTTGCCACCGACTGAACGGGAAGCAGGCTCGGAATCGCGTCGAAGAGCAGCACGCAAAAGGCGACACCGACAATTGTCAAGATACTTGTCAATGTGGGTCTCATCGCTTGCCCCTCGCGCCCAGCAGTGTGGACGTCATCGAGCGACGCGTTCGGCCTCCGGTCCGGTCGGCCGTCATCATGGCAAACATGATGGCATTGCCGATCGGACCACCCGACTGGTAGCCCCAACCATTTGCACTTGAGGTCGGCATGCCGAAAAAATTCGCGGTCCGAGCGAGTGACAGGAACCTCGACCGATCCTGATTTTGGCTCGCCGCACCGATGAGAAACCCAGTGGGCGAGACGCCGAAACTAAACGCAACCGGACCCGAATCGATATCCCCCACGCCACTAACGCCACTTGGGTACTCGGTCACAGCACCAAAGCCGAAGAGGGTGTACGCACAGCAGCGTTCGGTGTTTTCGTAAAGTTCGTTACCCAAGGGCAAGTCTGCTACCCCGAGAAAATAGGCCGCAAGAGCCGTGCCCGATGCGCGCGGTTTGTCGAGGGCCTTGCCTGTCGTGGCGCTGGCGACCTGAACCAACAGGCCACTCTTCGGATCGACGTAGAGCGCGCGCACCGTGTCTTGCCAACGAGCAACGAGGTCGCGTCGATCACTCCCGTTTGCGCATTTGTCGTGAAGCGCGATCGACGCAACGACCGATGCGACGTCGACCGGGTAGCTCTCTCCGGGATACGTCTCGATAAGCCCAAGCTTCGCTTGCTCAAGTTGCTTGACGAACGAATCCGTCACCTGATCATGGAGTGCGACATGCTCGAACCCGGCGTCGGCGATGCGCGCGAGACCAAGCGCTAAGTTGGCGTACCCGAGATAGGCGTGTCCCCTCTCGGCTCTCGGGATACCAATGACGCCCCAAGCGTCGGTACCGAACCGCAGTGTTTCGTGCGCAATCATCTTGCGGAGAGCCTTTCGCAGGGGCTCTCGATATCGATCGGCAAGTTCTGGCCGCGCAAGCATCACCTGCGCAAAGCCCAAGGCCGCCATCTGTTGCGTCCCAAAGGACCACTCGAAGTCGAAGCGACTGCTTCCTGTGCGAAAGTTCCGTTCATTGACGTTTTCGATCTCAGCCGCGATGCGATCGGCAAACGCCATCGTCTCCGCTTGATCGTGGTCAAAAATGGCGGACTCGGTGCGACCGCATACGACTCGAGGAACAACTGCGAGCGAAAGAACTGTGAGGGCGCCATACGCGAGGAGTTTTCGAAGCATGCGCTCAGCGTGCGCCTTCTCTTACGCCTCGCCCACCGTCGCTCGTGTGAATGGTCGAATGCTGCGAGCGAGCGGTCGGATTGGCGCGCTACGGTTCAAATCCGGCGCGTGTCGTATCGCAGTCGAGCGCGTATCCAGCCGTCGCGTCGGCTCCGGCCACGCTCCACGTCTTGCCCACGGCCGGGCCTTTGCTCAGCGCCTGTGTGATCAACGATTGATCGTACGAGTTGATCGAATTGCCGCGCGTAAAATTCGCGTAGTAGGGGCTGCGCATCAGCGTGCCTGCCGTCGCTCGCCATATGCCCTTGTCGGCACCTGCTCCGCCTTCAAAGCACCCTATCTCTGCGAGACAGTCTTTCCCGGGCAAGCAGCAGTTCTCGTTGAAATCGATGCCATTCACGAATGAGATCGGCTGCGTACACTCGGGCTTGAAGCAATCGATAACCCCGTCTTTGCCGCAACCGTTGCCTATTTGTGACTTCCATGGTGACGAATTGACACAGCTCGCGTAACTGCTTCCGGCCCAGAACTGGCTGGTCGCGTTGCCAGTCAGCGTACCGGACCAATTGACCGCGGTTGATGCGTTTGCATTTCCCGCGGCGCCGTACTCGTCCCACAAACAAGGAAGCGTGTGTTGCATTTCATGAACGTTCGACTGCTGGTAGGTCCACTTCTCCCAGTCGCTGCACGTCGAACCTGATGCAAAACAATCGGCCAAGGTGACCCATCTGCGACCCATGCTTGCGTAGGGGTAGCTCGTGCCGTCGTTCGCGACGCGGGGATAAATGAAGACGGGGATCACACGATTGGGGAGCTGCGTCTGGCATTCGTTGAGCCAGTCAGTGCGATAGAGCTCGTTCCAAACCGTGGCGCCGCTCGTGTTCGAAAACGGCGCCGTGTGCGAGACATACCAAAAATTCAGTTTGCTCTTCGCGCTTGCGTACGAGGGAATCTGCATCATGCCGTAGGCGCCGGTAGACGCTTTGCTTGCTCCGTCGAGGTCTACCACCCGCGCCGCGGAAGCCCGCACGTCGTCAACGCTGCTGAAGCCGACCCCGACGAACACGATGTTGAAGCGGCTTGCGTCGGTGCCGTTATTTTGATCCACGTAGACGGGGCTGCAAGTACTCGCGCACGCAATCGACTGAACCTTTCGTTCAGTTTCTCGTTGTGTGACGCCGATCTGCTTGGCGATGCGCACTGTCGCCTGCGGGTAAAAAGGATCAACCGTTGCACAGTTCGCGCTTGGCTGTGATTCGAGCACCGAGATGCGGATCTTCTTGCCGTCCCGCGCGACTTTTGTGATCGACACGGCGTGCCCCGCCACAAACTGCGCGCCGGCGCTGTAGTGCACCAGCCAGTGTTTTTGAAAATCGATCGATGCGGGCGGCGTGGCGCCAAAGAGCCGGTAGTACTCGCTCTTGCTCGTAACGAGTGTGAACCCGCGCGACGCGGATGATTTTGCACCGGTCACAACGGTGAACGCCAGCGTTGAGAGCGCCTCGTTGGCCGATCCGACGTCGTCTCCCACAACCTCATCGCGTGCTCCGTCGGCTGGAGAAACCCCACAACCCAGGAGCAATAGCGCCAATAACCCACGTTTCCGCATGTTGTGGCTTATAGACGCGAAACGGCGCTGGTCAAACGGGGATGGGGTCCCAAAAATAACGAAAAGATTGGACCATCGGCCGGGAAGCGCGCGGAGACCGAAGAAACAAAAAGTAAGGACGGCGCGAACGAGCATCCGCGCCGTCTGGGCTTCATCAAGATAGTTTACTATCCAGCAGAAGCGTCGGCCCCCGCTTCGTCATCATCATCATCGTCGTCGTCGTCATCGTCTTCTTCAAGATCAGGCATCGATGCCTCAGGCTCTTCGACGTAGACGCGTCCCTCTCTCTCGGCGTCAGCTCTGGCCTTTTCAGCCGCTGCGCGTGCCGCCGCTACCTTCTGCATAACCGCTGGCTTGGGCGCAACCATGATGGTCATCGCTCGCGCTTCCATCATCGCCCGCGTTTCTACGTTCGCGATGTCTTCGAGCTGCGGCAGGATGAGATCGAGCTGCTCTTGTGCCTTCTCAGGGTGGGTGATTTCTCGACCGCGGAAGCGCACGGTGAACTTCACCTTGTGACCGCCTTCGATGAACCTTCGCGCCGCTTTCACCTTGAAGCCGATGTCGTGATCATCGGTCTTCGGACGAAGCTTGATCTCTTTGACTTCGACGACTGACTGCTTGCGACGTGCTTCGGCCGCCTTCTTCTTTTCTTCGTACTTGTACTTTCCGAAGTCGAGCACCTTGCACACAGGGGGCTCTGCCTTCGGGTTGACCTCAACGAGATCGAGGCCCTGCTCTTGGGCAAACCGCAAAGCTTCTTGCGTTGTCATGACACCCATCATGCCACCATCGGGTCCGATGACACGCACCTCAGGAACACGAATGCGATGGTTCACGCGGATCTGAAAGCCGCGTTGCTGGTTTCTGGGGTCGAATCGTTGACTAAGAGCCATGTGCGTTTTTCTTGCCTCCAAATGTTGCAAGCGCGCCAAAAATACGCGCTCGCGCCGCGTAGTCGACGACAACGATGCGCAGGCGTCAATGACTGAAGAGCGAAATAGCGCGCAAATTACGCCGTTTCGCGTCGAGATTGGAAGGCGACCGGCTGGCTCGAACGCACCCAATCGAAATCAGCCCCAAATTGCTGTCCAAATCTGCTTTGGTCGCGCCCAGAGGCGCTCTACGTTCGCACCAATGAAGCGCGTCATTCTTGTCTGTTTCGGTTTCGTTGCGTTCGCTTGCGAAAAAAAAGCTGCAACAGAAGCACCGAACACCCTCGTTGTCGCGGACGCTGCTGCAACCCCAATCGTCGGCGCTGCGGCACCGAACTTCACCCTCAACGATACTGACGGCAAGCCCGTGCGTCTCGCTGACTTCAAAGGCAAGACCGTCGTCCTCGAATGGTTCAACCCGGACTGTCCTTTCGTCAAGATGTCCCACACGAAGGGGTCCCTCAAGACGCTCGCGAACGAACAGACGAGCAAAGGGGTTGTTTGGCTTGCCATCAACTCATCGGCACCCGGCAAGCAGGGGTCAGAGGTCGCTCGCAACGTGGAGCGTCGAAGAGAATTTGCCTTCACGCATCCAATTCTCTTCGATGGGAAGGGCACCGTTGGACAGCTCTATGGAGCGACCCGCACACCTCAGATGTACGTCATCAATTCGTCGGGCGTTCTTGTGTACGCAGGGGCGATCGACAACTCTCCGGATGGCGAGGGCGAGGTGCCTGAGAATGGCAAGCTAGTGAACTATGTTTCACAAGCCTTGGGAGAGCTCGCTTCAAACAAGCCCGTCAGCGTGAGCACGACCAAGCCCTACGGTTGCTCCGTGAAGTACGCGCTTCAGAACTGATTTCGCGCGCCGGCGGCACGCTTCGAAGGAAGGCAAATGCCTTCGAGCGCCTCCGCGAGTTCAAGGGCGGTGTGAAAACGTTGCGCCTGGCGAACGTGGAGACCTCGCTCCAGGATCGGAGTGAGTCCTTTCGTAAGTGAACCTGGCACGAGAGCAAGATCGTCCGCCAAAAACGGTGCTTCGTCCCCCACCCCGACCACGTCGTCGTATCGAACAGTTTCACGAGCAAGATGCAACCGCTCCCGCGCAGCGAGCGACCCAGACTGCGACGCCTCCTGCACAAGCGCGAGAAGTTCCTTGCCTCGCTCGTTCAGCAGATCGCCTCTCAGCGTTGGCGGTTGGCCCGTGAGCGCGAAGAAGAGACTCGTCTGAAGCGCAAAGGTGTCCCAGCTCGTCTGGGGTTTCAGCGCGCCCACCAAGACCTGGTCGAATGGTGCCCAAGGAAGCGAACCTGCATGAACCACAGCGAGGGGGCTCTGAAGGCGGCAGGCCGCGGCAAATTGAACAAAGCTGGGGCCATTTTCATCGCGCATGATGTGATCCGGTCGAATGTCGCGATGAATGACCCCACGGTCGTGAATATTCGCGAGCGCTCGGGCTAGCTGCGCAAATACCAGAACGATCTCGACGGGATTGAGTCTGTCGAAGTCGAACGCCTCATGGCTCTTCGTCGCTAGCCATCGATCGCCGCGACCCACAACTTTCTGCACGTGCGCGACATCGGCAAGCGACGCGAGGACTTCGCCCTCTCGTTCAAGCGCAAGCGCTGAAAGTGTCGACCTGGCAACCTTGACGTGGCGCGATTCACCTCCAGCCATGATGTGCGGGTACGAAGACGATTGGCGACTCTCGAACGGCTCGGGCGACCGCGCACCTGCGGGAGGTCGAAGTCGCATCAGGCTGTTAATTGTCTGAAGCGACCGCCAGACACCTCGTCCGAACTCGTTTTTTCGTGAGCTCATCCGCTCCAAAAGATCGTCCGTGAGAAGCGCTTGCTCCGCTGCGTGAAGGTGAGCGTGTGAACACCGCGCAGGCTCGATCTGGTGTACACGACTCCAGAACTGGGCCAACCCAAACGAAACGCATCGCGCAAAGACGCGATCACTCTCGTCTGGGTGCACCTCTTTCGCTCGCACGCACAGTTTCATCACGAGCGGTAGCGCGACAGCGAGAAGTTCGTTGGCGACTCGCTCGACGTCTCCAACCCAATATTGCGGGTTGTCAAAGAGAAGGCGCGCAACGCGAGGGCTCGGCGACAACGAAGATGCTGAGCCCTCGATACGCCTAAGATGCATGGCGACGGCTGCTTGACTCACGATGCTGTGGGCGAGCGGCGCGGTGCGCGCGACGAGTGCCAGCGCGCTTTCAACCGTGTGCGCAATTGCACCCACCTCGTTGTCCGAAAATTCGGGGCCGTACACGAGCCGCGTCCCTCCTAGGTGTGGAGCTGTAACGAAGACCCCCTCGTCGTGCAGCAGCGCACCCTTCTCATCGGAAACGCGAAGCTGATCGCCGAATGCGCGAGCGATGCTATTGGTCAACTTGGTTGACTTATCCGTCCAAGCGAACAAACGTATCCAGTCCGAGAATTGCATAGTGGACCTCAGGACGCGGATGCGAGCGAGACACTCACACCCGACGCGTGGAAGAAAAGAAAAGCGACGGCATGCCGTCACGAGGAGGGCAGTCCCTGTTGTGCGCGATGTGAGGAGAAAAGAAACGCTATGAGCCTTCGAGTTAGTCACAGGTAGGCGACGCGAACCCGTCACGAACGGCAGAAAGTCGCTCGGTCGAACGAAAAAGAACGCCTCGACACTTGACCGGCGTCACAATGTGATACATTGTAATTCGTCGTGACACAGAAAGAAAACCCAACAGAAGCCGATCTCCAGGAAAATGCCGACCCAACGGGCGAGCGCCCAAAGAAGGAGCGGGTCATCCACACCCGCGTGCCCGCCGTCCTTGAGGCTGAGCTGAAAAAGTTCGCCGATAACCTCCGCGTTCCGGTGTCGAACCTGGTGCGCACCATTCTTGAGGACGCAGTCGCAGTCGCCGACCGCGCGAGCGACAAGGTCGAGCAACGCCTTCGTACCGCGGCACAGCAACTCCACGATGAACGCGAAAAAGTACGCCAATCGATCGTGAAAGACCCGCTCGATGGTGTCTACGCCTTTCAGGCGCTCGTGCTCAACGGCAGTAACGAATGCGTGAAGTGCCACGCGGAGCTCGCCGCTGGCGACGAAGTTCACCTCGCACTGTCAGACAAGCCGGGCCCCCGGACCTTTGTCTGCTCGCAGTGCATTCCCGTAAAAAAGTAACTACGCAAGATCAGAAAGAGGCATGTCATGGAAACATCAACGACGACCGAATCGACGACCACGGAATCAATCAAGTCTGAAAAGGTGAAGCACCTTGTCGATGCTGTGGAACCCATTGTGGATTCTGCGCTCAGTCTTGGGCTCGTTTGGGCGAAGTACGGCGTGTCGGTCGCCGGCCTTGCGTTGAAGACGCAGGCGGCTTCGCTGCAGCACTTGTCAACGTTGCTTAAGAACGTGGCGGATGCGCTCGCGACGAAAGCCGAAGCGCAAGATGCGGCGGCAGCGGAGGAGAGGCCTGCGGCGTGAAGGAGACCGGGCGAGGCGCGCTACCGCTTCGTCACCGCAATTTCGAAGGTGAGAATCTTCGCGTCGGGATTCACATTCTCGACGACCAGCACATAGTTGCCAGCAGGCAGGGCATCGGCCCCAAGCTTGGAATCACTCTGACCACTCGCCATATCGTCGTTTGTGGCAATCCATGAACCGTCATCCTTGTTGACGATCGAGAGGCGCGTGTCGAGATCGGACGGCGTACTAAGACGTTTGGCGCGGACGTTGATGTCGAGAGCCGTTGTGCTCGTGAGTGAAAGAGCGAATACACCGACCGCGTATGGCCCACCAAGCGCGGCGGCCTCAGTACCGCCGAGCGCAACAGACTTGGGAACGCGCGCAACGCGTTGGGCCGTAACTTTGTAGCCAAAAGTGGGGCCACCAACGAAGCTGTTGCCCTTCACGTTGCTGCTGTCGGTCACGATGATGTGCCACGCGCTCGACTTCGTGACGAATTGTTCCATCTCCACGCTTTGCCCCTTGGGGGCGCGCGCGACGAAGTGAGGGACCGAGTCGTCTTTCTCCACAATGCCGAGGTAGGGCGTCAAATCGGCACCGGTCGCTTCGACCTTCCAAGTAAAAAGGTCACCACTCGTGAGTTGTGCGCGAAAACCGTCGACGTCGCCGACGGGATCGATCACGCCGGTCACGATCGCGGGCACCGTGACGTCTTGAATTTCTGTTGTGGTCTTGCCGTCGTTGGGCTCTTTTTCGGCGATGGTCGGGAGGAGCGTTGACGCGTCGACTGCAGCGTCGACCGCAGCGTCGGCTCCTGCATCAACCACCGCGCCATCAATGGCGGCGTCGTTGGTGGTAGCGGGCTTACCCCCGTCGGTCAGCGCTTGCGGCGACGAACAAGCGCCGACAAGAGTGATGGCGAATAGCCCAGTCGTGCGGAGAAGGAGACTCATGGCTCCCGCATCTTGTCGATCCATAGGGTCAAAGGCAATCTCTTGCCACGCAACGTCGGGGGATGACACCAGCGCTGACGCCCGCTCGGAACTTTTCGATTCCCCGTGCGTCTATGGCCACATGCGATACACCCGTGCAATTGTCGCGCTGACGCTGTGCATAGCCGGCGTCGGCGCTTGTTCCAGGAAGACCATTCCGGTGGCTATCGAGCCCGCGCCGCAGACCCCTGAGGCAGTGCCTGGTTCAAGCCCTCCGCCAACTGTGTCACTCGCCTCGTTGGGCACGGGCGAGAGCTCGATGGTTGTCCTCGCAACGATCGACGACCACACAATTGCCTACATCGCGGACGAAGACGAATCGGTCGTTCATGCAATTGACGTCGCGGATCGCGCGGTACTCTCACGCACCGCACTACCGAGTCGCCCCGCCCAAATGCTCATCGCGCCCGATGGCACCCTGCGTGTTGCACTCCGTGATGAACAGACGATCCTCACGCTCGCGGCAACCGGCGATCTGCACGCGCCGCTCGTCCCCGGCAAACACATCGACACCGCACGCGAGCCTCTCGCACTTGCCGTAGCGGGAGCACGTCTCCTCGTTCTGTCCGGAGCGGGCCACACACTTGAAGCCTTTGACCTCGCGACGGAAGTTCGTTCGCTCAACGTGGAGCTCGCGCGTGAACCGCGTGCGCTCGTCGCCTCGAATGATGGGAGTCGTGCGTTTGTGGCGCATGCGGGCGCGGGGCACGTGAGCGTCGTCGACCTCACATCTCCAGACAACGTCAACAAAATTGACGTTGGCATGGCAGGCTGGACTGAAACACACACGGGGCGGCGATTCGGCGCGGGGTCTGGACGTGCACGACTTCTGATGTCTGGATTGGACGCAGTCGAGCAAGCATCATCCCATAGGGAATCCTTACCGATGATGTGCGGCACCGGAATGTTCCATCAGACGACGTTTCCATCGCGTCAGGCCCGCCAAGGTTTCGCACTCGCGAAATTGACGATCGACAAATCGGAACGCATTTTCTCGCCTCACGTCGCCGTCGCCACCGGTGACGCGCTTACCCTTTCGTCCGGATATGGCGGCGGTGGCGAAGAAGCCGCGTCGCTACCGACAGAGCTCTTCGACATCGACGTCATCGAAAGCGCCACGGGCAAGAAGATCACGGGAACCGCTGGCAGCGTGCCAGTCGAAGCACGAATTGGGTCGACCGCATGCCACCTGCCGCGCGCCGCGGTCGTGGACCAAAAGCGTCAAACGCTCCTCGTGAGCTGCATTGGAAACTCGAAACTCATTGAATACGAAGCGCGCACGAACGTTCCAACGGCGAAGGTTAAACGCGTATCGACAATTCCGGCCGGCGCGGTCGCGCTTGCCCTCGACGACGCACGCGATCAAGCCGTCGTCTGGTCCCAGTATGAACGGGCCGTGGCGTTTGTTTCACGCGCCGATCTTAAGAAAGGTGAGTCCCCTAAGGAACCAAGCTTGCTGAGCATTCCACGTGGGGAAACGTTCGTGCTTTCGGACGCTGCGGTTCTTGGTCGCAAGTTGTTTCACGCCTCTTCCAACCCGAAAATCGCGCACGACGGGCGAGCTTGCGCGAGCTGCCACCCGGACGGTCGTGACGACGGCCTCGTTTGGTCAACGCCCGAAGGTCCACGCCAAACGATCACGCTCGCGGGACGCGTCACACATGAAGCGCCGTTTGGCTGGCGCGGTCAGCATGCGACGCTCAAAGAACACATGGTTTCCACCATGAAAAATCTAGGAGGCACCGGACTCAGCGATGACGAACACGAAGCGCTTTCCGCCTATCTTCGCTCGTTGCGAGGGCCACCACCGGTTTTGCGATCGCTGACCGAAGCCGAAACGCGCGGCAAGCTCGTCTTCAACGATCAGGCGGGCTGCGCGGGATGTCACGCTGAGAAAACTCGTTTCACCGATCACGACGTGCACAACGTACAGAGTGCAACTTCTGCGGATCGACAGGGATCGTTCATCACGCCTTCCCTCGTGCGCGTCGCCGAGACCGCGCCCTACTTTCACGACGGGCGGTATGCGACGCTTGGCGAACTGCTACGCAAGAGCGACGGCAAGATGGGCAACACCGGAAACCTGCCGCCAGACGATCTGAGCGCGCTCGAAGCCTATCTAAAAACGCTATGACTCGCGCCCCGAGTTCGGCCGAAGCCTCTTTGTCATTCTACCTACGCCCGCAGCTGACCCACGGCCTGCGCAACGAGCTTGCCGTCGACTGACGCGCCGATCGATTTCAGGTGCTTCATCGCGACACCCGTCGCTTGACCCGGATTCGCGGCCGCGCGCACGTCGGCTGCAACAGGCTCGAGCGCTGCGATCAACTCGGGAACGCCAAGCGTCCTTGGAAGCAACTCCGTGAGAATCGCGATCTCTTGGG
>JAHFDY010000079.1 GCA_023248735.1 Myxococcales bacterium | reverse complement strand
CAAGCGTTACGTGCAGAGTGACGAGTTCTTCGTGGTCGAAGCCGAAGACATCGTCGAACAAGACGTTGGCGGCGTGGAGGTCGAAGCGCTCATGCGCAGCGTTCTCAGCACGTTCGAAATGTACGTGAAGCTTAACAAGAAGGTTCAGCCCGAAGTCTTGATGAGCGTGCAGAGCATCGACAAGGCCGGACACCTCGCCGACGCCATCGTCGCGAACTTGCCGACCGTCAAGTTAACTGACCGTCAACAATTGCTCGAAACTGCCGAAGTAGCGAAGCGCCTCGAGCGCCTCCATGAACTCATGCAGGCCGAGATCGAGATCCTGCAAGTCGAAAAGAAGATTCGTTCTCGCGTCAAGAAGCAGATGGAGAAGACGCAGAAGGAATACTATTTGAACGAGCAAATGCAGGCCATCCAGAAAGAACTGGGTGGCGGCGAGCGCGATGAACTGCGCTCCGAACTGCAAGAGATCGAGGACGCGCTCAAGAACAAGAAGCTCTCGGTCGAGGCGCAGACCAAGATCAAGAAGGAGCTCAAGAAGCTCAAGATGATGCACCCGACCAGCGCCGAGGCGACGGTGGTGCGCAACTACATCGACTGGATCGTGTCGTTGCCATGGGACGACAAGAGCGACGAGCAATACGATCTGAAGCTCGCGGACTCGATCCTCGACGAAGATCACTACGGACTACGAAAGATCAAAGAGCGCATCATCGAATACTTGGCCGTCCAAGCGCTGACCAAGAAGTTGCGTGGCCCCGTGCTCTGTTTCGTCGGACCTCCGGGCGTCGGAAAGACGAGTCTCGCCAAGAGCGTTGCACGTGCGACGGGTCGTAAGTTCGCACGGCTCGCCTTGGGCGGCGTTCGCGACGAGGCCGAAATTCGAGGCCATCGACGAACCTACATCGGCGCGATGCCGGGCAAATTGATTCAGTCGCTCAAGAAGGTCGGCAGCAATAATCCGGTTTTTTTGCTCGACGAAGTCGACAAAATGTCCAGCGATTTTAGGGGCGATCCAGCGGCCGCATTGCTTGAAGTTTTGGATCCTGAGCAAAATCACTCATTCAATGATCACTATCTCGATCTCGACTACGACTTGAGCGACGTGATGTTCATCACGACTGCGAACACGTTGTCGGACATTCCCGTGCCACTTCAAGACCGCATGGAGATCATCACGCTGAGCGGGTACACCGAGTTCGAGAAGCTCAACATCGCGGTGAAATATCTCATCCCGCGCAATATTAAAGAGTGTGGTCTCGAGGACGCCAACCTCACGATCACGGACGGCGCGATCCGAACGGTCATTCACCATTACACGCGCGAAGCCGGAGTGCGCTCGCTCGATCGCGAGATCTCTGGCATCACCCGCAAGGTTGCGCGCCTTGTGGTCGAACGCACCGTGGACCACGCGACCGAGGCAATAGAGGTCCAGGCAAAGGACGTTCCAAAGTACCTGGGGGTGCCGAAGTTCCACGTCGATCGCAAGCTCGAGCACGACGAAGTGGGCGTCACGATGGGCCTGTCCGTTATTGGTAACATCGGCGGTGACATTTTATTCTGCGAGGTGTCAACCTTGCCGGGCAAAGGTGCGGTTGTTGTCACAGGCATGCTCGAGAAAATGATGGAGGAGAGCGCCAAGACGGCAGTGAGCTACGTGCGATCGCGCGCGAGTGTTCTCGGGCTCGACCCACTATTTTACGAGAAGCTCGACATTCACGTGCACTTCCCTGACGGCGTTCGCAAAGACGGCAATAGTGCCGGCGTCACGATCGCCACGACCGTTGCAAGCGCGCTCACGGGCATCCCTGTGCGCCGTGATTTGGCGATGACCGGCGAAGTGACGTTGCGGGGCCGCGTTCAGGAAATTGGCGGCCTCAAAGAGAAGCTTCTAGCGGCCCATCGAGCAGGGGTGAGCACCGTGCTTGTGCCGCGCGTGAACCGTCGCGACCTGCGTGAAGTCCCGCGGCGCGTGCTCAAGTCGATGCGCATCGTTCTTGTCGAGCACATGGACGAAGTGCTCCGCGAGGCATTGTGTTTCAAGGATCCCGACGCGGTGTTTGGTGCGCCGCGTGAGCGCTGGGAATATCGCGATGGGGAGCTCGTCGTGATTCCTTCGGCCGTAAACGATCGGGTGCCAGAGTCTCACGAGCCTTCGCCTGCGGGCTTGTGAGCGGTTGATCCACTGTTCAGGTGGTTCAGGTGGGACACAATTCGTTTGACAGACGGACGCGGAATTCGTATCAGTTCGTTCCCCAACTGTGGCCAATTCGGGCAACCGAGGAGGACACCGGGCGGGTAGCTCAGTGGTAGAGCGCTGGCCTTACAAGCCGGACGTCGCAGGTTCAAGCCCTGTCCCGCCCACGAATTTGTGGGAGTTTCAGAGAAGGAAGCTGCAACAACCAAAAAATTTGGCGAGCTGTGTGACAGTATAGTTCACCAAGTTGACGATAAGTTGACAATTGGGGCGGTAGTTAAGTTGGTTATAACGCCGGCCTGTCACGCCGGAGGCCGCGGGTTCGAGTCCCGTCCGCCCCGCACAGCTTTGTTTCGAGGGGAGTTGCGGCCCAACTCCTCCTCGAGCCCCAAGCCGGAAAGCGCGACGTCTTCGTCAAAGTAAGTCTCGTCGACGGAAGAGTCACCTTTCGCGGATCGCGGGTGTTCCGAAAGAGTGCCCTGCACGACCTGATGCGAGCTCTCCAAGCGCTGCCGGGTCGCCGATGAAAACGTTGAGGTCCACTAGTCCGTCAATTCCCTTGACGGTACCGCGCGCCTCGTATTGCCAAAACAGCCACTGCACTTTCGGCTCGCCAAGGAGGCTTCGTATCCACAACGGGTTCTTCAGCGGCGCGCCCTGAAGGAAGTCCTTGTGCGCTTCGGCAGTAACGTAGATGACCGGTACCTTACCGATCGCGTCCTCTACGGCGTCGAGCCACGCCATCAGCTCGTGGCGAACGATTTCGGGTGGCGGAACCTCGTGGCAATTCCCGGCGTACTCGACGTCAACGGCGGGTGGGAGCGCTTCCGGATCGTGTGGAACGGTCGCCAGGAAGTGTTCGGCTTGATCAAGCGCAGGCCGGCAAAACGTAAAGAAGTGGTACGAGCCCACGAGGAGCCCCGCACGCTTGGCTTCTCGCCAATTCTCCGAAAAACGAGGGTCGGTCCAATCTCCACCTTCGGTAGCCTTCAGGTATGCGAACGCAGTTCCGCCTTCGCGAGCGACGACGGCCCAACGGATGTCGCCTTGATGCCGGGAAACGTCGACTCCGCGCACTGAAAAGCGCGCTGCTTTCGGTCGGTTTACGTGCCACCAGCCGTGTAGCAGGCCAAAAACGCTCACGAGAGCGGCGCCGATCAGTGCGGCCGCGCAGGCGGTGCGCGCCAGCACGCGGGAGCGCTTGGGATTGCGTGGAGTGCTGATTGAGCCTGCCTACAACGGATGTGGTCCCTCGTTTCCAAGAAAATCGACACGGTGCCCATTCACCTCTGGTCGAGCTCGCGCTACGCACCGCGGCGTGCCAGATTATCGCATGCGGCCTCGCACACTTACCCACGAAGCGGAGCCTTTGCGTCGAAGCCGGGTTTCGTTCGCTGGGCGCATGCGTGGCCTCGTCGTGATCGCCGCCGCGGGGCTCGCTCTGGCTCGGCTCGGGGTGGGTGAGTCGCGGCCCTTCATGAAGCTTGGCGTCGGCCTGGCCGTTGTCTTTGTGTTCGTGTTTGTTGGATCGCTCTTTGAGCGAGACGAAGCGCAAGAGCGCCAAACGTAACAGTGTCGATTACATTATGGCGTGCGCTTTCGAGCGCGAGCGAAGCAATCCTCGCGTAGAATGTTGGGCCATGGGCCTTCGAGACAAGGTAGCGACCATCGTGGGTCGTGCGCAGCCGTTTGAAGTGTTGCTTCGCGCGCAGCACTGGGTTGGGTCGCCGTGGCTTTTGGCGATCACGTACCACAGCGCTTCGACGCCGGAGCGCACCGCCCGGTTCGATCCCGGCGTCGTCGACACGAGCCCAGAGGAGTTTGAGCGCCAGGTTGCCTTTTTCGCGAAGCACTTTGATCCGATTGGGGTGAGCGAGCTCGCAGAACACATCGAAACGGGCGCACCGCTTCCCAAAGCCCCGTTGCTCATCACATTTGACGATGGCTATCTCGACAACCACGATGTCGTGTTGCCCATCTTGCGGAAGTACGGACTGAAGGGCACGTTCTTCATCGCAACGGACTACATCGATTCGCGACAGCTTTTCTGGTGGGACAAGATCAACTACGTCCTTAAGACCGCCAAGGTGGACAGCATTGCGGTCACCTATCCGGAAACCATCGAGTTCAAACTCAACACGATCTCGGGCACCGAAGGCGCGATCACGAAGTGTCTACGAATCGTCAAGGATACGTACGATCTCGATTTGGTTAAGTTTCTTGATCAACTCACAGAGCTTACAAAGAGCGATCTCACAGAAGCGCTGGAGCGGAAGTTCGCCGACGAGCTGCTCATGACGTGGGAACACGTTCGAGCGCTTGCGAGTGCGGGTATGGATGTACAGTCGCACACGGCCTCGCACCGCGTGCTCCAGACGCTGACGCCCGACCGGCTCGAGCACGAACTTGAGCGCTCCAAAACGGTGCTAGCCGAACGCTTGGGGCACCGCATTCACACGGTTTCGTATCCGGTGGGTAAGCCGCTTGCCGATGTGCCTCACGTCAAAGATGCCGTGAAGCGCGCGGGCTACACACTCGGATTTTCGAACGCGAGTGGCGTGAGCAATCGATGGTCCTTCGACCCGATCGAAGTGCGCCGAATGGCAGCGCCGTACCTCATGCGCCCCGAGACCTTTTCGGGGTACATGACGCTGCCCAAACTCGCCGCAACGAGCGGGTCCTGACTACCCGTCGGCGGTGCGCGTAACCTTGACCTTCTTCGAACCGCGCTCCACTTCGACCGGCAGTTGGGGCACGATGCCGAGCACGGGAATTATCGCGAGGGCATCAAGGTCACCCTGATCGATGATGCGGTCGTTGAAGAGCACACGCGCGGCTGCGTAGGCGAGCGCAAGGATGATTCCGACGCTGGCGACCATGATGAAGGACTGACCTCGGCCCTTCGTTGGCTGAAACGGCCTCATCGCAGGCTCCGCGACGCTCATGATTTCACTCGACTTGCTGACTGCAGCGGCAGCTGAAGTGCGCATCGTTTCGTAGGTTTGCTGCTTGCTTTCAACGCGGCTCTTTGCGTCCTTGTAACTCTGCATCAGTCGCTGAAATTCTTGCTCGTCGGCAATGCGCGTATCGCCAGCCGCGACCGGCGCCACAGCAACGGCGGCGCCTGCGTCGTCCGCGGTTGAAATGTCACCCGCGTTCGTCGGGTCTTTCTTGAGTTGAGCTTCGCGTTTGGCGATTCGTGACGACACTCCGTCAAGTTTTGCTTTGAGCTCGGGCGACATCGACTTCGTGTCGGGTTCGGCTGTCGCGGCAGCGGCTTGCGCGGCGCGCGCGCGAATGCCCGTTATTTTCGCAAAGGCCGCACTTACCTTCGCCGTTGCGTCGTTACACACGGCCTGCTTGGCTGCAAATTCCGGATGGGCGTCGGCCAGCCCGTGCGCGCAGGGGACTTTTTGCGCGGCACGTGCATCGTTGAGCTCTGATTCGGCCGCGGCCGTCTCCTCTTTGGATGGGGGCGTGACGCTGGGCGCGGACGGCCTGGGAGAATTGGCGTTTGCTTCACTGTAAATCTGAGCGCGCTGGCCGTAGAGGCCGCGGAGCTCTGGGTCCTTCTCGAACAGCGCCTGCCATTTCGCTTCAACAGGATTTTTTGGAGCGGGACCAAAACCGACCATGGGTGACGGCGCCCTGGCGCTGCCGGGGACCATGGGACCGTTGGCGGGCGAAGGTGCTTGCAGTGCTTTCGCATAATACGAGTGCGTATCAAGAAACACGACCATCTTGCCGTTCACGGCGTCGAACTCGGCGCGCGTATCTTTCAACTCGCCCTCGGCGAACTCGGCGCTGCGTTGAAGCTCGGTCGCGTTGCTCTTTGTGTAGTCCGAGACAAGCGTGTCGGCGAGGTATTGCGTTACGGCGCGCACAAGCTCTTGCGTCTGCCCTTCGACCTGCTCTGGATAAGCGAACGAAATGTAGTAGCTGCTGCTCTCCGTACCTCGAAAGCCGATCTGGTCTTTCATCTCTGTCGTTGCGGCGAGTAGCCCGCGCGGAGAATTGACCACCGTCGGATACAAATTGAATTTCTTGATCGCGCCTTCGAGTCGTGCGCGCTCCTTCAACGTTTCCTTGAGCTTGTCTTTGATCGTCGCCTTGTTTTCGCCGCCCTCCTCGCGGGCACCCGTCTTGATGCCGTGCTTGAGGACGACCTTGCACTCCGACATGTAGGTGCGCTTGGTGTTCATCATCGAGAGGTAGGCAGCGGCGAAGGTGATAACCAGAAGGAGGAAGACGCCCTTCCAAAAGCCAGCGGCGCGGCGGAGCAGCGTTTTGACGCGGGAGACGCGGTCCCGCATCGTCGGTTCAGGCTTTTGCGGACCGCCGCCACCAGGACCTAGGCTTCCACCTGGCGGAAACGACATCATGGGATTCGGTCCCGGCCCGCCTGACTGGTAGGGGGGCAGCGAACCATAAGGTGCACGAGGGGGGGCGTTCACAACACCTAATATACGCGTGAATGTGCCGAAAGTTGCAACGTCTGGGCGTAATCTTCCACGGGTCACTCGCAGTACTTCCGGTATCCTTGGCCCGGGTGTGATGAACCAGCACAATCTCGCGGCAATTGCGGCTACGCACGACACCCCGTTTTACCTCTACGACATGGACGCCGCGTCGGCTCACTACCAGCGCTTGGCGCGCCAATTGCCCGCGGATATCGAACTTTACTACTGCGTGAAAGCCAACTCGAACCCGCGCGTTCTTCGCGCCTACTTGGGCAAGGTTTCCGGACTTGACGTTTCGAGTGGCGGCGAGATCGAAATTGCGCTTCGTGCGGGCTTCGACGCTCGGTCGATGAGTTTCGCTGGCCCTGGCAAAAGGGATCAGGAGCTCGAGCTGGCGGTCAGTGCAGGGGTAGGCATCGTCAGTGTCGAGTCGCCGCATGAGCTCGCGCGCCTTTCCGCCATCGCCAGACAGAACGGGTGCAGGCAGACCGTCACGCTTCGAATCAACCCGCGGTTTACCGGAAAGGAGTTCCCGATGCGAATGGGTGGAGGCCCTTCGCAATTCGGAATTCCCGAAGAAGACGTCGACCCTGTCGTCGCCGCCGCGAAAGCCGATTCACAAATTGATCTCGCCGGGTTTCATATTTACTCGGGCACCAACTGCCTCGAGCCCAAGGGCATCCTCGAGAACGTCGCGCAGACGCTCGATATTGTGGGAAACCTGGGTCGCAAACACGACGTCAAGTTGCGCAAGGTCAATCTGGGCGGAGGCTTCGGTATCCCCTATTTTGCAGGTCAGCTTGCCATGGATGCCGATGCGCTGGTGAGCGACATCGTCAAGCTCATTTCCCATCGCAAGGCGCAGGAACCCACACTGAGCGACGCGACATTCATCCTCGAACTGGGCCGCTTCTTGATCGGCCCTTTTGGCGTTTACGTTGCCCGTGTGGTCGATACCAAGGAAACACGCGGCAAGCGCTACGCGATCATGGACGGAGGGATGAACCACTGCTTTCCGGCGACCGGGAACTTCGGTCAGCTGATCAAGAAGAACTACCCAATTGAGAACGTGAGCAAGGAATCGGGAAGCATGCTCGTTTCGCAAGAGCTCGTCGGACCGTTGTGTACCCCGATTGATTCGATGGCGCGCGCTCTCGAAGTTCCGCGTTGCGACATTGGCGATCTCATCGCGTTTCGGAGTTGCGGGGCGTACGCGTTTTCGGCGAGCCCCCTACTTTTCCTCGGTCACGACACGCCGCTCGAGTTGGTATACTACGATCGAACCTATGCGGTGGGGCGTCCGCGAAAGAAGGCAAATGCGTTCGAATAGCGCGACCCGGAAGAGCGGATGAACCAAGACGAAATTCGTCAACGCGTTCGAACCATGATTCTTGAGCGCATGCTCGAGGGGCAGGACGCGAGCGTGCTCGGCGACGATATGTCACTCGAGCGGGCACATATCGTGGACTCCGTGCGGGCGCTCGAGATGATTGTGTTTATCGAGGAGACGTTTGGCTTCAACGTCGAAAACGAGGACGCCGTGCCCGAGAATTTCGACACAGTGAACAATATAGTGGCTTACGTTGGCCGAAAGATGGCTTTGTGATGTCCGACTTCACGCGGCCTAAGCCCTCTAGCGCGAAGTGAACTTCAGAAACGCGGCGAACGTTTTCTCAAGGCCTTCGCGTACCCGAACGATCGGGGCGTATCCGATGAGTTCTTTCGCGGCGTTGATGTCGGCGAGTGAATCGCGCACGTCGCCGGCTCGCGTTTCTTTGTAGTCGGCACCCCAATCCGATCCCGGAGGGAGGCATCCTTCCTTTTGCGCGATCTCTTTGATGATCGTGAGCAGCGTGTTGAGCGAAATGCGATCGCCGCAAGCCACGTTGACGACCTGACCGGTCAACTTACTTGACGTTGTCGATGCGCGTAGGTTTGCATCAACTGTGTTGGCGATGAAGCAGAAGTCACGCGTCTGCTCGCCGTCGCCGTACACTACGGGTTTCTGGTTACGAATCGCGCAAGTGACAAACTTTGGAATGACCGCGGCATACTCGCTTGCTGGATCTTGACGTGGGCCAAAGACGTTGAAGTAACGAAGGCTCAACGTCTCGAGGCCGTAAAGCGACGCGGCGACGCGCATCATGTGTTCGCAAGTCAGCTTCGATACGGCGTAAGGCGAAAGCGGCGCGGGCGACATCGTTTCGATCTTGGGCAGGGTTGGGGTGTTGCCGTACGCGGATGAACTTGCGGCGAATACGACGCGCTTCACACCCGAGTGACGTGCGACGTCGAGCACCGTGGTTGTTCCGAGGGCGCCCACCGACATCGACAGCTGCGGATTCGCGACCGACCGCGCAACAGAGGGAATCGCGGCTTGATGAAAGACGACCTTTATCCCTTTCATCGCGGTGGCGACTGTCTCCGGATTCACGATCGAACCCTCGATCAATTCGACGTCGCCCCTCAAGGTTTCGATGTTCTGCCGGCGACCCGTTGAGAAATCGTCAAGAATGCGGACTTTCTCTCCTTTGCTGAGCAATTCTTCGGCAATCGATGAGCCAACGAACCCAGCGCCACCCGTAATCAGAATCTTCGCCATGTGGACCTCGTGCTCGAAGCTATCGTCCAACGGATTTCGCGTCGACCGCAAATCTGACACGCTGCTTGCCGCCGGCGCACCCGGGATGGAGATGTAACCACTGGCGCGCGCGAAGCTCGACGCATGACACGAACTGCGGAGAAGAAGGGGTCGCGATGCTTCGGACGGTAAGCAGGGTGCCGTCTGGATTGACAAAGCCTGTGATCGTCCCCGTGATCCTCGGCGTGTCTTCGGGGAGCTGCTTGTAGCAGTCGCGAATGAGGCCGGTGGGTCTCTTCGGATGGTAGAGAAAGCGAACGAATGCTGCGTGCTGGTCGTCGCAACTGATGAGGTTCCCCAACGCTGGGGCCGCTTCAGACGGAATGAGAGAAGGGCCACCATCGCTCATCGGAGCAAGAAAAGGTGGGGGCTCCGCGTCGTTTGCGGCGACGGAAGAACTTGGTTGCGGTGGCGGATCGACGGGACCAGGAAAGGGCGCCATTGTTCGGCACGAAAGAGGAATCGCTGCAAGCAAGAGTAGCGACCACCGTAATTTCAATGCGCGTGCCATGTGTGCTCCTCGACTCGACGATGAAAATGCCACTTCAGTACAAGGCGAGATATAACGCTACCCCAAGATGCTGCCGCTTCTGTTGATGCACGCAACCACCGATTTTGCCGTAAGAGCGGCGGTCTCCGAGGGCTACAACACGAACGTCGCTGTTCTCGCAAATGGCAACGTGAATCAAAAGAACCCCGCGCTATTTACGGGCTTCGAGACGAATTGCCAGGTGAAGGGCCGCAACAAGTGGAACGACGACTGGGTTCTTGAACTTGGTGGCCGGACTCGACTCTACGTGCCGCTAGCGGACTACGAGCCCCAACACGATGGTGCAGCGTTCATTCGCGGGGGTGGTTCGTGGACGCTTTCGCCACGCTCTTCGTTCAGTCTGATAGGAAGCAGCACCGTCCTTACCCTCAACGCGGCTCCCGCCGGAAATCCGCTCTTTCGTGGCAATCCCTTTCAGTCCCGCAGTGTGCAAACGTTCGCGAGTCTCGCGGGCGCGCTCAACTATGACTTCGCAAAGACCTGGGGGCTCTCGATTACGGGTGGTTCGCTTACGACGTTCACGCTCGACGACCCGACAATCTTCCTGCTACCGGACGGCACCACAAGTTCGCGGCGCGGTCTCGACTCGCTGCAGCCTTTTGGTCAGTTCATGCTTAGCCACAGTCTGAACGACAGGCACGGCCTCAACGCGCTCTTGCGCTACGACTACAGCTTCTCGCCTTCTGCGATCGACTACTCGACGACTCCGCCCCGCAACCTAGGTGTCTTTGACAGCCACGCGGCGACGCTCGCGATCGGCCATATTTACCAACATCCGCGAAATGGCGTCGTGGCGAGCTCGCGGATCGGCGGAACCGTCGCAACGGCCCCGCCGCTTGATACTGATCAGCGACTGATCATTTCTCCGTACGCAACAGAGACCGTGGCCTACGGCAAAGACGACTTGGTCGTGCGTGCGACTGCCACCTACTCATACGGCACGCCGTTTCCTCGAACCGGGTCAGGGCCTGGCATCTTCGGCTCGTTCGAGTTCATGCGGCTGCAATCTGTTCACGGTTTTTGGAAAAAGTGGTCGTACCTTGCGGGCGTCGATACGGGCTATAGCGAAGCCACACTCGTCGGCGGATTGACGTCGAAGATCGCCCTTTTCGCCGGTTCGACGGAGGTGCGTCGCCTGCTTGTCAACGGTCTCAGCCTTTCGGTTGGGTACTCGTACCGCCGGACGTGGTCGTCAGGTTCGTCGACCGTTCCGGAAATTGACCAACACCTTGTATACGCAGGTTTTGCCTACCTGTTTGCGACTGACCAGCGCACGCCTGCCCTAGCGACGCTCGAAGGCGCGCCTATCGGTCGGTGATCTGACGTATTCTTCCCGCCGTGTCGCTCGCAAAGAAGGCCGCCGCTGGCGTTATCTGGAACTTCGCCACCGGTATGGGCGCCAGAATTTTCTCCTTCGCGGGCACGCTCTACGTAGTTCGGTACATCTCTCCTGACGTCTACGGAGCGGTGAATCTCGCGGCTGCGACCACGATGATCATGAGCCAGCTGCTCAATCTCAACTTCGGCCAGTACCTCATCGCGAAGCGCGATCACAGCGAAGAGGTTCCGTTTCACGCGACGTTTCTGCATCTCGTCCTCGGCGTGATTATGGTGGCCGTGCTGATTCTGTTTCGGGCTCCCCTCGCGCGATTGAGTCACGCCGAGGCGGCCGCGTACATTCCCGGGCTTGCAGTGGCGATGTTGATAGGTCGGTTTGCTTACGTTCCGGAGAAAATGCTCCTTCGCGAGTTACGATTCCGAAATGTTGCTGTGGGTCGAGGCATCAGCGAGATCCTATTCACGCTAACGACGCTTGCGTTCGCGCAGCGTTTGGGTGGCTTTGCGATCGTGGCTGCCAACCTGATGCGCGCTTCGTTTCTTACGATGGCCTTTGCTGTGCAAGTTCCGTGGCGCGCGTGGATCAAGCCACATGCATTGCGCGCCGCGACTGTGAAGGAGCTCGTCGCGTATGGGGTGCCGGTGTCTATCGGCGGCCTTGCAGAGAACGTGGCCTACCGTGGCGACAACGTCCTTATGGGTTACTTTCACGGAGCGGGTCACGCCGGGACCTATATTTTCACGTTCAACATGGCCGAAACGCCAACGGAGTCGCTGGCCGATCACATTGGCGACGTGCTCTCGCCCTCGTTCGCCAAGCTCCCGCCCGACGATCGGGGGCGCGCATTCGTGCGTTCCGCGAAGCTCATGGCATTGCTGGTGTTTCCGTTGTCGATCGGCCTTGCGTCCGTCGCGCCGACGCTCGCGCCCACGGTGATTCGCGATCCGAAATGGGTCGCCGTCATGCCTGAACTCGTCAACATGCTGATCCTTCTTTCGTTCATGAGCATCGTGCGACCGATCAGCATGACGACGACGTCGCTCTTGCAGTCGCAGCGTCGTCCTCGAGTGCTCATGATGCTCGGCATCTTCAAGGCGATTACGCTCCTCGTCATTATCTTCGCGCTCGGCCGTCTCAATCCGTACTGGGTGTGCGGCGCTGCGTTGATTGCGTATGCCGTCCATATGCTCGCCGGCCTTTTTGCCGCGCGCGCGACTGATCAGGTTCCGGTGTTGCGCGTCCTATTTAGCATCGGACCGTCCCTCGTCGCGTGCGCCCCCATGGCGCTGGCGGTGATTGGGGTTCGAACGCTTCTGCGCTCGCAAGGCATTCACGCGGGTGTGTTCTCGCTCGTGATCGAGGTTCTCACTGGCGTCGTTGTCTATCCGTTTTCGGCATACGTGTTCGCGAGGCAGGCCACCAAAGATGTCATCGGTGTGGCGCGCTCGATGCTCGATCGACGCAAGCAGCGCGATTCAATCGTCAACGATCCGCCTGCACAAAATCAGTGACTGCCCTTCACTTTGAGCCAGCCAAAGAGGGCGATCAGAAACACAACGCAGGAGACGCAAACGCCAATGATTTCTTTCTGGCTTAGCTTGATCTCAAACGTTGGGTCGTTCCTCCGTGCCACGCCATAGAGGCCACCAGAGAGCCCAAAGAAGGTCCACAGGACGGAGTGATAGGCGAAGGACAAGAAGAAGATGCCAACGAGCATCCCGCAGTAGGCGACGAAGAGGCCGTTGCCGAGACCTTTGATTCGTGGATCGAGCCCCGCTGGAGAGCGAAATCCGACAACGTACGGAATCTTGATTGAGGTGTAGACGATGAGTGCCCACAGCCACATGCCGGGAAGGCCGACCTCCGCCGCCTCGAGGACATAGGAGTTGTGCGCGGTAAGACCCGTTGCAGTGTGATCGCCAAAAGCGCGCACACCAACGCCAAGCGGGAACTGGCGCATCATCTCGAAGCCTTCGCGAAGAAGATCGGTGCGCTCCTCAGCAGAGGCCTCGGCCTCTTCGCCACTTCGTCCACCAAGCAAAATGCCTGGGGCAGCGGCCGCGATCCCAAGCAATGCGCCCTTCCAGCCGAAGCGCCTGACGAACGCGGCGAGGAAAATGATGCCGATGACGAGCGTGCCACCGCGCGACTGCGACAGGATCACACAGTACATCGTCACCGCTATCGCGCCTCCGAGCATGAGGTGACGCCACCAACTCTTGAGCAGGCCGTGAAACGCAAAGGCAAAGGCGAGCGCCGCTGAGCACGTCATCGAGAGCTCGTTCGGATCCTGCAATTTGCCACGCCAACGCACCCGCCCCGCCGTCGAGAAGGTTCCCGCAATGCCCAGTTTTTCGCATACGAAGGGCGGGTCGTCGTCGAAACTCTCGTCCTTGTCCCAGCAATCTCGGCGGTTCTCGCACTCGCCGCCGACGGACTTTACCTCGCCGCTCCCTCTCGTTTCGGGGTCTTGGTCAAGTTCGATGCACAAGAATGGGCTTCGTCCTTGGATGGTGGCGGCTGTCGCAAGAAATAGCGCTACGCCAAGCAAGACCGTCGTTAGACCGATGAAACGGACGGGCGTTCGCGTTCCATACATGATGATGACGCAGAAGATTGCGGAGAAACCCACGTCGGTCTTGACGGTCGTGAAGCCTTCGGTGCCTGACTGGATCATCGTCGAGATGACGCACCAGATGAGATAGACGATGATCAGATTCCCTTGCGGGGTCTTCCCGTCCTTCTGCTGACCCGTTCCGAACTCGTACGCGATGCCGATGAACCCGAGTGCGACGACGGCGTTCAAGAACGGAAGACCTTCGAGGGCGGGGACAAACTCCTGCGGCCTCACAAAGATGACGATGAGGAGAAGGATGCCCGCGAGATAGGTCATCGATTCAGTTGCCGCTAATGCGGCCCTCGCTGTCGAGAAGGAAGCTGTAGCTTGCTCCCGCTCCCGATTCGGTCTGAATCACCCGCACTAAGAAACGATCGGCTTCTTTCTGAACACTCACGTGGTACTTGCCGCTTAGGTCCGCAATGACGTGAGTCGAAGCGACCGCGGGCACCGAATAGGTAAGCTCGTTGACGTTCGGCGTGATCGCGTTGCCTGTGACTACGAACACGGTGCGACCACCTTCCAGCGTGACCTGTGTCGCGACAAAATCGCCCTCTGGCTTGGCGCGGGGGGCGGCCAGCATGTGTGCGACGGCGCCACGAGGCTTCAATGCCCGGGCGTCGAAAACGGTGAGCCAACGGTGAACGGCTTTGCCGTCAGTCGCGTGGCTCTCGAGGCGAAACACTTTCTTCCTCTTGTTCACGTCGACGATATCGATGCGCTGTTGGGCGGGTGCGAGGAACTCAACGCGCCCACGATAGAGCGAGCCGTCCTCAACGTCGAACTTCCGATCATCCGAAAGGTTCGGTGTCCTCGCAACGTGGAATGCCATCCACTGATCGCTCGCGCCACTCGCCGCCTCGGCCACGTCGTCGACGATGAACGTTGAAGGCCTGATGAACGCGATCTCACGCCGCCAACCCTTGACGAGTTTGTCGCCGCCCTCGCGTGGAAAGTAGGCGTCCTCGAGTCCGTGACCCAAAACGATCGTCGCTAGCCCGTCAAGCAATTTGACAGTCAACTTTGCTTTCGAACGCCATGGCGCGACTGGAAGTTGACCGTATCGACGTCCCTTGACATAGAAAACGTTGAAAACGGTTCGATTGCGTTCCTCAGGTCGCGACTCGTTGTCGCCAAAAAGATCGCGATAAAAAAAGTCGCTGTTGCCGTCTCCGTCGTTCGTGCCCTTGGTGTGCTCAAGTAGCGCCGACGTCGTGTTGACCAAGAGGCGTTCGCGGCCTCTCGCGATGGTGAGGCTTCCTTGGTCGAAGAACATTTCGCCCGACGCTTGATAGTTCGCGCATGGGCCAGATGTGAACGTTCCAAACACGGCGGATTCGCTCCAGTCCGAGCGCATGGAGACGGTCTGCATACCGGCGGTCACGAACGCCGTTGGCGCTGACTGGTACGAGCTTTCGGTCGCCCAAGGATCCCAGAAGAGAACGTCGCGCCAAGCGTCTTGGTCGTCAAGGTGCGTGGAAGCCTTGGCACGTACCTCGCGGGCATAGGCGTGAAAGGCGGGAGCGCGCGGGTCATGGCGAGGGGAGAGGACACCCGCGATGAATCCGAAAAGGTGAGGATTTGCGCTCGAGGTGTTCTCGCTCTCGGAGAGCGCGCCACGGTCATCGACGCGGTCGCGTGAGGGCCATGTGAAGTGCATGAGCTGATCGGCCTGGTCGAGTGGGAAAACGTAACCCGACTTGAACAAATCAATTCCACGAGCGGACTCTGCCGCTAGTGAAGGGATCGTCATGTTGAAGGTCGCGAATCCTCCGTAACGCCAACCTTCGGGCCAGCCGCCGGAGCTCATGTAGCGCGCGTAGAACGGAGCAACCATGCCTCCGTGTTGGAGTGTCAACCAACTTGACCACATGGTCTCGCCGCGCGGATCGTCCCCGCTGAGTGCAAGCGCGCCGAGAGCTTTCGCTGCGTAGAACCCAGCGAAGTAGTTGCCTTGCGGGTGCTCGTGGCCGAAGCCTTCCTTCTCGAATGCGTCGACCCAGCGGACAATTGCGTCTGCGACTCGCTTCTTCTCCGGGTCTGTAAGGAGGTCGTGGAGCCAGTCGTATCCGAGCGCCATGCCGGTGCCATAGAACCGGATCCCGTAGCCGCTATCCCGAAGCGGGTTAGCCGACGGGTCGCTCATCGCAAGCAGGACTTGCTTCGCGCTTGCTAGATATGCGCTAGCCCGTTTGCCGTCGCTCTTCGCAAGGAGCTTGGCGCAAAGTGTGAGGCTTGTGACTGACGCGAAATACGTTTCACCTTGGTAGCCCTCGACAGGTCTTTCAGTGGAACGTTTGCAGTAGCCGTCGAGCGCGCGAAATTCCGGCGTTGCTTCGCGCATGTGGCGTTCTGCGAGGGCGAAGCGAGCGCTCGTAAGGAGCAACCTTGGTCTAGCGACCACGCGATTTGGCGAGGTGACGTATTCATTTTCGCGCTTTGCGGGCTCGACCTTCCAAGCGTCATCGGTATCGGTGCCGTTTTTATTCGCCTGAGCCCGAAGCTTGTACCCGACGGCGCCAGTTGCGCCGAGCACCAAAGCGGTAGTGACAAACATTGCGGCCTTGCGGGCGCGACTCAACCGCCTTCCAAGCGCAAGTGTGATCGCGCCGCTTGCGGTTGCCGCGGCACCGGCGAGCACGGCAAGTTTGAGTAGGGCGCGCTTAGAGGGCATGGGCTATTTGAGCGCGCAGCCCGACGCGCCGAAGGCGAGGGTGCCCCCTTCTGATGTGGTGCGCGATCCACCTGGCGAGATCTTTACGGCACAGCGATCACCGCTATTGGTAACGGAAATGGAGTACTTTTCTTTGGGCAGCAAGTCGGCGATGACGTGATACGCGACTGTGCCCGAAACCGTGTAGGAGAGGTCACCTTTGCCTTTGGCAAATACGTACGCCTCGTCGGAGAGCTCTGCGCCTTCGAGGTCGGGAGCACCAATGTGCGTTGCCGTCGGGTGCTTCGCATCGGCTGCACCAACGGTCATCACGCTAAGAAATGTGCGCTCCGTTTTGCCGGTCGCGCTCTTGGCCTCGACGCGCCTTCCGAGAAATCCTTCGTACGGCCGGTCCGCTAGGTAGGCTTTGTCATTGTCGCTGGTGGGCTCTTTGACGACGTTGAGCTGAACGCCACTGGGCACCAACATTGTAAACCGCGCGCTTGAGCCCTTTTGCTTATGCGTGAAACTCGAACCTACGATCTCAGGGTTCTGCGTCGGATGAACACTGAATGTAACGCCGTATGTTGCTTTTGCGACCCGAACGGTATCGAAGACGACGAGCCGCGCGCTGCTATCGCTCGTGATCGCACGCCGTGAAAACAAGTAGTGACGAACCATACGCTCAACGCTGCGTCGCTTTGACTTCGCGAAATCGAAGGGGCGATAGGCGTCTGTCAGGTCTGCGCGCGCGTAGACGTAGTCGGTCGCGTCCTCGAAGCGATCGACCTTCATGTCTGTGCCAGCGATACCCTGGCTCGGTGGAAAGTCGAGGTGACCTGCGCGATCGCGATCCATACTGTCGTCGACAAGCAGCGCGTTCGTACCTTTTGTGGACAGCGAACCGTATGCGGACGATGCGACGTACATGTCGTCGCCGCTGCGTACGAGTTCAAAGTGGCCTGCGTCAAGCCGTTGGTGATCGACGTTGTGGTGAGGACCATTGGACGACGCAAACCAAACCGCGTCTTTTCTCCATGAAGTGCGCGCGAAGACGGTGCCCGTGCCCTTCGCGAGATAGCTGGTGTCACCTTGCGGTGAGAGGCTGCTTCCGCTCGGATCTTCGGTGACAACGCGGAGCCATTGCCATTCGCCTTCTTGGCCAGGTTCGGTGCGTGCGAGAAAGACCGCTTGCGCGATCTCCTTGTCATCGAACACGAAGGAAGGCGAGAAAGTTGATCGACCTCCGATAGTTGGAGGTTTCACCAACCAGTCTCCGGAGTCAAACAGGTGAACGCCGTCCGGCCATCGCGCATGCGTGAAATACGGAATCGTATCGTGGAGCCAGGGCAGCTCGATCTTCTCTTGAGAGAGGCGAGACTCAGCGTCCACATAGGCCGAGTGAATCATCGCGACGAAAGGTCCGTATTGCCAACCCTCTGGCCACTCGCCACCGCGAATTCGGCTAAACTCTGGTGTGATCTTGCCGCGAAAATCGGCGCGCGCTTTCGCGAGCATGGCGGCTGCACGTGGGTCGTCGCCTTGAAAGGCGATACCAAAGAACGCGATCGCTCCGAAGTAGCCGGCGTAATAATTGTAAAGCGCCTTGTCGGTCATGTACCCGTGCGGTTCGGTCGTCCCGCCGTACCATGCGAGCCAATCCGATATCTGATCGGCGACCCGCTTCTTCAACGCTTGGTCAACAAACTTGGTGGTATGCAGCCAGTCGTAAATCAGAGCGGCTAGCGCGCCGCGCGTTCGAATCGAGTAGCCGTTGTCGCCTTGGATGGTCTTGAGGTCGACCTTGCCGTCGCCAATGCGCTCGAGGTCGCTGACTAGGGCCTTGAGGTGGAGCGCAGCAATGCGGCCGAATTTGTCTTCACCGGTCACGTGAAAGCAGAGGGCCAGATTGAGGCCGCCATTTGCCCAGTCCCATCCTTCGTAGCCGGCCATCCACCGGTCGGGGCCAGCCGCGTTTTCGCAGCTGGCGTAGAGGTTCTGCCACGCCTTGGTCTTGCGGCTCGCAGCACGTTTTGCACGACCGACGCGCTCGGGAGTGAGGATAATGCGGGCAACGCGTGTGGAGGCCAGACCGGGGCCGGCGTCCTCCGATCGATCCGAAGGTGGGCCGGGCATCGGCGGCAGCGGCCCGGATGTCACCAAGACCGGCGGTTTCGGGCCCGGCCATTCGTCGTTCTTGCAGGCAAGCGATGATGGGATGGCCGAGATTGCAAGGAGCGGAAGCCAGGTACGCGTTCTCATCGCCTTGTTCAGGGTAACATCGTGGTCTTTGGTGGCGCGAGTGTGATAATCCTCGCCACATCATGAGTGTGATTTCACGCATCTACCGCGGTACGCGCATGGGATTCTACGGGCTGTGCATTTTGAGCGTGCTTGGGCTCGCGGGCTGTGCCGGCGGGTTGCCAAAATACGACTATCCGGCCGAGCGCCTCACGGGGTACCGCGTTGGGCCGAGCGATCGCATCAAGATTGAGGTGTGGAAGCACGAGGAGCTCATGCAAGAAGTACCGGTTCGTCCCGACGGCGCGATCTCCATGCCGCTGATCGGCGACGTGCCCGCTGCAGGTCGCACTACGGAACAAATTACGGCAGATGTTTCGCAACGCCTGACGCGTTTCTTTCAAGACAAGCCGACGGTGACTGTCTCTGTGACGGACGTAAAGTCGTACCGCGTCTATGTTGTTGGTGAGGTTTCGCGCAGTGGTGAGTTCAGCCCAACGCACGAAATCAATGTCATGCAGGCGTTATCTCTAGCGGGCGGATTTACGCGCTACGCCGACTTCGATCGCATCGTGATCATTCGCAAAGACGATCGCGGCGAACGTCGCATCCCGTTCAACGTATCGGCGGTGATCGAAAAGGGTGACTTGCAACAGAACCTCACCCTTCAGTCGGGTGACACGCTGTTTGTGCCGTAACCACATCGAGCCCACATGCGCCGCCGAATGCGGCTCCGCATGTCGTCTCACATCGTGCGTCGCCGCGGAAACTCTTCCGTGAGCATCTTCGCGCCTGTGTCGATGTCGGCGCGGCCGTGCCAAAGACTTGCGCCGAACGTCGTGATGTAAATGTAACCATCGTTGATACGATCGGAAAAAATGCGATGCGCGTTCTTGTATCGGAAGTCGCGGATCGGCAAGAACGTCTCTCCCGCATCATCGCTGCGCCACGCTGTACCGCTGAAACCGGCGGCGTAGATGCGTTTCGCGTGCCATGGGTCGGGCGTTACGCTGAATACGAAATTGTCGCGAGCCAGAACCCGCTTCCATGTGCCGCCGCGATCATTGCTGACAAAAATGCCGCCACGGGTGTTGCGCTCTGGATGGTGCCACCCCCACGCTGAGAGAACCAGACGCCGAGCGTCGGTGGGGTCGGCAATGATGCACGTGGGACCGGTCACTTGTTGGGGGAGTGCGAGCACGCGCCAACTCGCTCCGCTATTCGACGACGCGAACACCGCACCTGGGGTCGCGTCGTCGCCCTCACCGCGGCGAGCGACGACCGCATAGAGGGTGCCGTCTGCGCTGCGCGAGAGGCTCCACACCAATGGCTCATGCCCCAAGCCCTCTGACGTGTTGGTCCACGAGCTGCCACCATCGGTCGAAGTGAATATGCCGCGACCGAGGACCGATGCAAACCACTGGCCGCGCTTGCCTTGGGTCGAATCGACGAGCAAGTGGGTGACGGCCGCGTCGGGAATCCCCTTGTCGTGGTGCTGCCATGTTTTTCCTCCGTCCTCCGACAGAACGATACCGCCACGAAATGATAAAGGAGATTTACGTCTCCACATTTTTGGTCGCGGAAGGTCGTGTGTGTTGCTTACCGCTGCGAGCACGCGCCCACGAACTTGCGGGTCGAATTCCGCCCAATACATGGTGTTGCGCCACGGTCGCGGGA
>JAHFDY010000078.1 GCA_023248735.1 Myxococcales bacterium | reverse complement strand
CAGTTGATGTTACAATTGAATTAAGAGGAGCAGTTTCGCCTGCTCGTCCTAGAGCAGCGATCGCCCAAATGCGCGATTCAGATGCTTCATTGAGCGCGCGCGTCGCAAGCGACTTTGCGGCGGGTACGTTCGCTCCGACTTTCATGCGCGCATAGGGATAGAGCGCCGCGTGCGTAGCGCAAGGACTTGCCGTGAGCGCGGCATGGGTATCGGTTGCCAACACGGATTTGCGATTGGCGATGTCTCCCAGCGCAAAGGCGGCAGCGTCGCAGTGGCTTGCCAGCTGTGCGGCGAGCGTGATTTCCGCTTCTGGAGTATCGCACTGTCCGAGCGCACGGAGGACGCTCGAGGGGTCACTGCGTAACGTGGCGAGACGTGTGACAAGTGCACGCGTGACTTCGTCGGGCCTTGTGCGACAAAGTGCTGCGAGGCCGTGCGCCGCGAAGGCGACCACATCACCGTCAGGGTCGTGCAGCGCTCCGAGAAGCAGATCGATGCGCGCCGCATCTCCGACGCGAGCAACCGCTCGGACTGCGCTACGGCGTTCGTCGACGGAGTTCGAACGAAGCGACGCTTGAGGAATGGCGTCCGCATTGCGATTCGCTTCGATCTGCGCCCATTCGATGGGCAAATAAGTGGATCCATCTGTCCGAGATCCGTCGCCATGTGCCGATGTGCGCTTGCAACCAAGAAGCGTGACGATCACCAAGAGCATCAGCGCGCGAGCCACGATAAGGCCTCCTCTTTGGCGGTCCGAAGCCAACGTTGGCCTCGCGGTAGGAAAGGGCCAAAGACCGGAAGCGGGGAGACCGAAAATTCTGCGCGCTCGAAGTGGCCCTGAGCGCGTTTCATGTGCCAGTGACAAGTAACCAGCACAATGGGTACAGCTCCAATGAGAGCGCGGCAGCGCAGGGCGTTCTCCTCTGTGTCGCGCGACCAAGGTTCGCAAACGATCGAACTCACGCCGAGCGCGCCGAGTAGGTGCGCCATTGCAGTGCTTTCTTGTTCGCCATTCCAGTCAACGCCGCCTGCCGCGACAACGGGCCAGCCGCGGGCGTGGTGCGCGCGCGCCGCAGCGTGGACGCGGCGACCAAGGGCACCCGTGAGCAAGCCGTCACCGTCGCGAAGGATGCGTGCGCCGAGGACCACGATGTGACTCATGCGCGCCACTATCGCCGCGCTTCTCAGAAAGCGCGAAAAACTTTCGCGACAAAGAAGCACAGACCGCCAGCCTTGCGTGCTCTTGCTGCGCGATATCAACAAAAACGGCCATTTGCGCATGGCACTCTCAATGCAACGTTTCGCGTTGTGGCGCACTTTTTCGGAAAATGGAGGCCGCAATGCTGAGCTTAGGACTGTACGGTGAAGCGTCGAAGAGATCGGTCAAGCATCTTGACCGTGTGAGCGAGATCGAACTGGCGCTGAGGTGGCAGCAGGGCGACCGTGAAGCAGCTGATCAGCTCGTGGCCGCTTGCTTACCGTTCGTCATATCGATCGCACTCGAGTACCGACGCTGGGGCGTGCCTCTTGAAGACATCGCGCAAGAGGGCGCGATCGGCCTTCTTCGCGCGGCACGCAAGTTTGATCCCAAAAAGGAATGCAGGTTGACGACCTACGCAGCATATTGGATTCGCGCGGAGATTCGTGAGTACTTGGTGCGCGCGTATCGGGTCGTGAGGCTGGGCACGACCAAGAGCGAGCGACGCGCACTTCGTGCCTATCGTACGACGAAGGAATCGGACCCGGAAGCGCTCGCACTCGCTTCAGGTCTTACCATTGAGCGCGCCGCAGCGATTCTCCCAATTTTGACGGCTCGAGAGACGAGCCTTGATGCGACTCCTGATGAACGGTCGCCGCTTGCGGATCGTCTCGAGGGCGGTGGACCAACGCCGGAATTTGAAGCCGCTCGGAACGAGGCTAATTCTCGCGCCGGCGCGCTTATCGCAACTGCGCTTGGGGCGCTAAACGACCGCGAACGACTCATCGTCCGTCAGCGCATGATGACGGACTCGCCGATTACGCTTGAGGCCATCGGTGCACGACTCGGCGTGAGCAAGGAACGGGTGAGGCAGCTTGAAGAAAGGGCGCGATCGAAGTTACAATTAAGTCTCGCGTCGCTCCGCGAGCTCCCGGATAGCTGAAGTTCGTACTTCGGCGACGGGTGTGAGATGATCAGCCTGTGAACCCCTTCGTCGCGCTTGGGTCGGCTGTGGCGACCGTTCGTTCGGTGGCCCAGCTCGCCGGGATGGGAACGGCGGCAATTCGAGGTGCTCTCTACGGCGCTCGTCTCGGTGCAGGTGCAGCGTTCAGTCGAGGCGTCGTCGAGAAGCTGGGCGTTGAGATAGGCAGGAAGGTTGCGACGAGTGCAGCGATCGCTCGGAACGCGCCTTCGCTTGTGGTCGAGCACGCAGGATCGGCGCTTGAGATTGGAACGAAGGGTCAAGTTGCCGCGCGAGTGAGTGAGGCGGCGTTTCGCAAGGTGGCGTCGTCGTCGGTGCGCGGTGCACTTTCTCAAATAGGAAGAGCAACGTTCCGTGGGGCAGCCGCGGGCGCGGTGATCGACGCCGTGTGGGCTGGCTTTGGCATCATCGGCCGCGTGCGTGACGGTTCGGTCTCGAGAGACAACGCCACCCGGCACGTCGCGAAGCGCGCTGCACGCGGCGCTGTTGCGGGTGCAGCCGGCGTTGCCGCAGCAAGTGGAACGAGCGCCCTCTTGGCGGCGACGGGTCTAGGTCTGCTTGGTGCGCCGGTGATCGTGCCACTTGTGGCCATGGCAACGGCGAGTTCGCTCGCGATGCGTGCGTTTGACCGGCGTTTTCCGTCAAGGCTCGACCCGCCTAAGCCGGACGTGCGCTTGCGGACGGCAACGTCGCTTTAAGAAATCGCTGCGCGTCGAGCTGACGCTACGATGAGCATGTGATGAACCACGTTATCGTTACCGGGGCTGCCGGCGCACTTGGCGCGGCGGTTGTCCATCGGCTCTCAAGCGAGGCAACTCGCTGCCGATTTGACCGCTACTCGCTGCTCGATGTGCCTCAGGCGCAGCCTCGTCTCGACGTCCTCGCGAAGGAGGTGTCGGGACGCGCCTTTGCGTGCGATCTGTCATCGGAGATTGAAGTGTCACGCATGATGCGAGAAGTGAGCAACGGTGGCGCTCCGACGCATGCGGTTCTCGTAGCAGGCGGCTGGCGAGGAGGGACACCGATCCACGAAGGTGGTGCGGGCGACTACCACGACATGTTCCGTATGAACGTCAACACAGTTTACTTTGCGTTGCGTGCGCTCCTCCCAGCGATGGTGCTGGCCAAGCGCGGGAGTATCGTCGTTATCGGATCGCGCGCGGTCGAAAGGCCTTGGACGAGTGCAGGGTCGGCTGCCTATGCAGCAAGCAAGAGTGCTGTCGTCACGCTTGCCCAAACCGTCGCCCAAGAGGTCTTGCCGTTCTCGGTACGCGTGAATGCGATCATGCCGAGCACGCTCGACACCCCAGCCAACCGTCGAGCGATGCCTGACGCCGATGTTTCACGATGGGTCACGCTCGAGTCGTGTGCGGGGGTGATCGACTTTCTCCTCTCCGATGATGCCCAAGACGTCACAGGGGCGACACTTCCAGTCTACGGTCGCGCATAGTGCGTATCGGGCCATCGCGGCTTGGTACATGTGAAGTGCGATCACCGCTTCGCGATCGATCCATCGCAACCGATTTTGTCTCGGACAACCAAAGCGTTCGTCTTTCGGTCAGCGGAGAGAGTGAGAACGACGACACACTGTTCGAACGCGCTGGGGCGCGTGACGCCATCTTCTTCGATCCCTCGAAGTCACGCGCGGGCATCGTGACGTGCGGTGGGTTGTCTCCCGGCCTCAACCACGTCGTTCGCTCGTTGGTGCTCGCTCTTGTGCACAGCTATGGCTGCACGGGTGTCATAGGTTACCGATATGGTTACGAGGGTCTCACCAAAAAAGGCGTGACAGCGCGCCCGCTTGCCCCAGATGACGTGCGAGATATTCACCGTTTCGGCGGGAGCTTTCTCGGGGCTTCGCGCGGAAAACAGTCACCCGAGGAGATGGTCGACACACTTTTGCGCGACGACGTATCGATGCTCTTCGCAATTGGTGGCGACGGGACCGCGCGTGGCGCACATGCGATCGCAACAGAGGCTGCGCGGCGCGGCCTCACGCTTTCGGTGATCGGCATTCCAAAGACGATCGACAACGACGTCGCCTTCGTCGATCGCACGTTCGGTTTCGAAACGGCGGTGAGTCTTGCGAGCGATGTGCTTTCGGCAGCGCATGCTGAAGCGCGAAGCGCACGCAACGGCGTGAGCGTGGTCCAGCTTATGGGTCGCGATGCGGGCTTCATCACGGCAGCTGCGACGCTTGCCAGCGCTGAGGTCAACGTGTGCCTTATTCCGGAGGTACCGTTCTCTCCGCCGAGCTTACTCGCCTACGTGGAGTATCGCCTTGCGGCGCGGGGCCATGCGCTCATTGCGATCGCAGAAGGATGCGGCGCGTACCTCTCCGGTGAGGATGGGGATCTTCGTGGTAAGGACCGCAGCGCGGGCATGACACTGAAGAAGATGATCGACGCGCATTTCGAGGGCCTCGGCGCACCCGTGAACGTCAAGTATATTGACCCTAGCTACATCATTCGCAGCGTGACGGCGAACGCGTCCGATGCGATCTTATGCGATCAGCTCGCGCGCCACGCCGTTCATGCGGCCATGACCGGCCGCACAAACCTCATGGTGGGCAGGATCCACGGCGAGTTCGTCCACGTTCCGCTCAGCATGGCGACAAGCTCCGTTCGTCGCGTCGAACCGCACGGTGAGTTGTGGCGATCGGTGCTCCAAGCGACCGGACAGCCTTCGTTTACGTGAGTCAGGAACTGGAACCATCGGGTGTGCTCGCATCGGGCGACTCATCGGCCCCGGCATCGGGACCCGTGGGTTCAACGACGACGGGGCTCGCGTCTCGCAAGTCAGCGGGGGCGCCGCCTCCGTATTCGACGACCTTCGGTGGCATGCCAGCGTCGCCTTTGGGCTCCTGCGCGGCATCGGATGGTGCCACCGATCCAGCGCCCGTGGCCTCGTTATTGTGGGCTCCGCAGGCGGCGAGGATTAGCGACGCAGCGATGGTCGCTGCCTTCCTCTTCGACGTGAGCTGCGTGATTGGGACGAGCACAGACTTCGGCGGCGAGTCGGCGAAGAGCACGTTGCCTTCCTCGTCACATTTGTAGTTCACGCAAAAGTGTCCCTGACGCTGCTTCCACACTTCGAGCGCTTCCTTCTCGGGTAGCGCCGATAAATTGTGCACCGTGAGGTTACAATCGTCGCAATGGCCGCGGGCGTCGTCGATGCGTTCGAGCGTCGAGAACTTGCGTGGACACGGGTTGGAGATCGGAAGGTCGGACCTGCGCATCCCCTCATGCTTAGCAACGAACATGCCGACGCTGACGGCGCGTTTTGCGGCGCATTGCGGGTGTTCGCTGTGTGCCACGATGGCAGTGACGCGACTACGCAGACTCGACCTCGCGCTCAGTGCCGAACGCGCCTTCCCACTTTGCGACGACGACCGAAGCGAGACCGTTGCCCATCACATTCACCGACGTGCGCGCCATGTCCATCACCTCATCGACCGCGAGCAGCATGGCGACACCCGCCTCACCGGGTAGGTGAAAACCATCGCACGTTGCCGCGATGATCACGAGCGTTGCACGTGGTACGCCTGCGACGCCTTTCGATGTGAGCATGAGCGTGAGCATCATCGCGATCTGCTGAGCAAGCGTAAGCTCGACTTTGGCCGCCTGCGCTATCGTCAGCGTCGCCAGCACGAGGTAGAGCGTCGACCCGTCGAGATTGAAAGAGTAACCGGTTGGGATCACAAATCCGGCGATGCGTCTCGGAACGCCAAACTTGACGACGCTCTCGAGCAACTTGGGCAGGGCCGATTCGCTGCTCGCAGTTGAGAATGCCGTAATCATGGGCTCGCGAATGGCGCGGAGAAACGCGAACACAGGCGTTCTCGTTGCCAACATGATCGGGATAAACACAAGGCCGATCAAAAGTAACAACGCAAGGTACAAACTTCCGACGAGGCGCGCGTATTGTACGAGAAGCGACGCGACGGCGGGCCAGCCTCTGACGAAGCCTGCTGCGCCTTGTTGCCCAGCGGCCATGTGGCTGACGTTGTAGGCCATCGCGCCAAACACGCCTATCGGCGTGAGCTTCATCACGAAGCCCGTGTATTTGAACATCGTTTGCGCAACGGCTTCGAAGAAGTGCAAGACCGGTTTGCCGTGTTCGCCAACGCGGGTCAGTGCGATGCCGAAGATCGTAGCAAAAACCACGAGAGGTAAGATGTCCCCCTCGGCGGCGTGCTTCACAAGGTTCGTCGGCAGCGCGTGGAGTGCGATGTCCCAACCGTCTTGTGGCTTCGCGAGCGTGCCAGAGGGGTGTGCCGTGAGATCGAGCGTCAGAAGCGCGCCCGGTCTGATGGTGTTCGCCACGCCGAGCCCAATAAATAGAGCAATCGTTGTTACGAGTTCAAAATAGAAGAGTGATTTCACTCCCATACGACCGACGGCTTTGGCATCGCCGGTCTGCGCGATGCCGACGACGATCGTCGAAAACAGCAGAGGTACGATCAGGCCCTTGATGAGCCCTATGAAACCCTTCGAGCAGAAGTAGAATAATTTGTAACTCGTCGGGTGCGCATCCTGGGGCAAAAAGCCGCCGAAGATGACGCCGGCAAAGAGGCCGACAAAAATCCAAAAGGTGCTCGAGCGGTACCAGGCGCGATTCATCGCGCCCGAAACTATCTCATGGCGGGGAGCTATTGCCGCAGAAGCGGATCACGAGATGGCGACCGTCGCCCCGCTTCACGCGTTTGCATAGAGCGCCAAGGTTCTTGTCGCTGTCGACGACTTCGCCCTCAGTCGGCTCGGACGTCTGAGCGCCAAAAACACAGTGTTCGAGCGCTATCCATTGCCCCTGAAACTCGGTGCGCTGCCGTATTTCCGGCCAGGGGAGTCGTTTGCCCATGATATGAAAACCTTGCCTCGATACCAAGAAACGGCTCGGAGCCGCAGATCCTTAGCCCTCAGTCAGCGGGTGGTCAAGTGTGCGTCCAGGTATGCTTCTTGCCCTTTGACCTTGGAGCGCTCCCTGATTCAGGGGACTAAAGGCAGTATAGTCAATAAAGTTGACATATTGTACGAGAACCGTCCCGATTGATCGGCGAGCGTGACGCCAAATCGATACCGCCCGTGCAGATCCTTGAGATCGATGCGTGCGTAGAAAATCCCGTTCTCTCCGACAGGCACGCTGCTCGACCGGACGACACCACCCTCGCGTTCGGTAACGTAGAGCACGGCTCGTGCTGCAGGCTTCAGTGCGCGTCCGGTCAGTCCAACGGCGTTCGACAAGATGCCGACGGGTAGCACGGTGAGAAGCTCCACGTCGTTTCGTGCGTAGGACAATCGCGGCATCGCTGACAGCTGAGGAATCACGATGCGGCCTCGAGGATCGAAGTGATTGTCGGAGCGGACCGACTGCCCCTGCTCAGGAACGCCGACGTCGCCAAAGCAACTCGGCATCGACTGTTCACTACCGTCGACGAGCTCGTAATGAAGGTGAGGCATCGTCGAGAAACCGGTGTTGCCTGACTTGCCGAGGAGTTGGCCCCTGTAGACGAGTTGACCAGGGCGCACGACAACCGAGTGCGGGGCGAGGTGTTGGTAGACGCTTTGGTAGCTATGGCCGTGGTCAACGCTCACGCGGTTCGCGCGAAGTCGCAGCTCATCCCGCGCGCCGCCTTCAACAAAATGATCCGTGACATCGATGACGACGCCGTCTGCAGACGCAACGACGTCTGTGCCTTCCGGAACGTCAAAGTCCCACGCGTATTCGTTTACTCCCGTGTGACTAAAGCTCCCGTGATTGCCCTGTAAGACGGTGGTTTGCATGCCCGCTGTGAGCGGCAGTCGGAAGAGCGCGCATGGCTCGCTCCGCGGAACGGCGGCGTCGCGCGCGCACCCGACGACAAGCGCGAAAGTGATGCTCGCGAAGATACGATTCATCGCTCGACGAGAAGCGAGATGCCCTGGCCCACACCGACGCATAGAGTGGCAAGGCCGCGCCGGCCCCCGCGTGCGACCATGCTGTGCACCAGGGTGCCGAGGATGCGCGCGCCGCTTGCGCCAATGGGGTGACCAAGGGCGATAGCGCCTCCGTTGACGTTGACCTTGCCGGGGTCGAGCTCGAGACCACGCATGCAAGCAAGCGCTTGCGCGGCGAAGGCTTCGTTCAGCTCGATAAGGTCAAGATCGTGAACCTTCCACCCGGCACGAAAAAGCGCCTTCTGCGTCGCAGGAATCGGGCCCTCGCCCATCGTGTTGGGATGCACGCCAACGGCAGCTTGGGCGACGACGCGCGCGAGTGGCGTCAGCTTCATCTCGCTCACGGTTTTCGCACTCGCGAGAAGAACAGAAGCGGCGCCGTCATTGATGGACGAACTGTTGCCCGCGGTCACGGTGCCGTTCTTGCGGAACACGGGCTTGAGCGCGGAGAGAGCTGCAAGTGTTGAGTCTGCGCGAGGGGACTCGTCTTTCGCAAAGAGCACCTTGTCGGCATTCTTGCCGGCGAGTTCAACGGGTGTGATCTCCCGGCCGAACGCGCCATTCTCGATCGCCGAGATTGCGCGCTTGTGCGACTCCACCGCGAATGCGTCTTGATCTTCGCGGCTGATGTTCCATTTGGTCGCGACCTCTTCGGCGGTCTCGCCCATTGAGAAAAGTGGAAAACGATTCGCCAATTGGCTGTTTTCAAAGCGCCACCCGAGGGTCGTGTCGAACACCCTCGGAGGCTGACGAGAGAACGCTTCCTCGGTTTTGCCGAAAACGAACGGCGCACGTGACATGCTCTCCACTCCGCCAGCGATGACGACATCCGCTTCGCCCGTTGCGATACGCCTCGTGGCGTCGCACACGGCTTCGAGTCCCGAGCCGCAAAGACGGTTGACGGTGACTGAAGGCACTTCGAATGAAATGCCTGCAAGTAGGCTCGCCATGCGCGCGACGTTTCGGTTGTCTTCGCCGGCTTGGTTGCTCGCACCAAAAACGACATGATCAACAATGTTGACCAATTCCGGATACCTCGCCGCGAGCGCCCGAACAACGTGTGCCGCGAGGTCGTCAGGCCTGACCGAAGAGAGAGAGCCTTTGTATCGGCCGAAAGGAGTGCGAAGCGCGTCTATGATGAACACGTCGTGCATGACCGTTACCTTGCTTTGGCGACGGGCTGCCCGTCCTTCCAGATGTAAAAACCCTCACCGGATTTCTTGCCGAGCTTTCCTGCCCGCACCATCGTGCGTAGTAAAGGGGGTGGACGAAATTGTTCGCCGAGTTCACGATGCAGGTGCTCGAGAATGGCGAGTCGAACGTCGAGTCCGACGAGGTCGGTAAGCTTGAGCGGGCCCATCGGATGCCGGTAGCCAAGCTCCATGCCGCGGTCGATGTCTGCAGCGGACGCGACGCCCTGCTCAACCATGCGAATGGCTTCGCAACCGAGCATGACACCAAGGCGACTCGTGGCGAAGCCGGCGACGTCGCGTACGACGATGGCCGATTTTTTCAGCGTCCGCGAAAATGAAAGCGCTCGGGAGACAGTTTCGTCAGACGTGTCGACGCCGCGCACAATCTCGATGAGATCCATGAGCGGCACGGGATTAAAAAAATGCAAGCCCACGACGCGCGCCGCGTGTCCCACACGCGCGCCGATCTCGGTGACGGAAAGCGAAGAAGTGTTCGTGGCCAAAAGGCATTCTGCGGGTGCGCTCGCGACGACCACTTTGAGGAGCTCCACTTTGAGGTCGACGACCTCCGGCACCGCCTCGATTGCGACGCTCGCGTTCTTCGCAGCTGCGGCGACCGTGGCTTGCACATGGATGCGCGCAATCGTGGATTGTCGCTCGTCGTTCGTAATTTTTCCCTTTTGGATCAGGCGCTCCAGGATCTGCGCGATCCCAAATTTTGCGGCCTCGGCGCGCGCCGTAACGTTGTCCACGAGTTGGACTTCGTAGCCCAGCTGGGCGCAATGTTGCGCGATGCCTTGGCCCATGGTGCCCGCGCCGATAATGGCTACCGTGCCACATGTCGATTCAGACATTGAGGGCGGCTCCGCAAGCGCACGCTTCGGGAACGTGGGCGCGATGATAAACACGCTCGCACCTGGGACACAGTCGCGCGTCCGCTTCGAATGTGATGACTGTGTCGCTCGCGGAGCAGTGCTTGCCTTGAAGGTGCAGCGGCTCAAGTTGAATCAGATCGCCGGTTTGTTCATCGTATCCGAAGGTGTCGTCACCTAGGTTGACGACACTTGGAACGCGCATACGCGCTTCCGCAACGATGCGTCCCGCTGCGTTTGCATCCTTCGTTCGCGAAAGGCGTAAGGAGAAGGCGGCGCCTTTGTCGTCCTTGCCTTCGGCGAGGAGCGCGTCGCCGCTCAACGCGACGCTCGTTACCGCGTACCACGGCATTCGCGTGAGCGAGTCGCCGCGTTCGGTTGCGATGCCACCGTCGCCAACGCGAATCGCACTTGCGGAGCCGCCGAACCAAATCGCGGCGGCGAGTCCGAGTGCGCCTCCGGCGAGCAGCCAGGGAGCTGCGGGGATGGGCGCTGCATCAGCCGCGCGAAGGAGTTGCGCATACGTCCCACCGCCCATCGCGGCGGCAGAGATCCCGCCGGCCGCGAAGGTTACCCAGTTGCCTGCCGACGAGGCTTGATATCGCCGCTCCGTCCTCGCTCGGTTCTTCGTTTTCTTGTTCGCTTTGGCCATTGCGCGGCCTACGTTACACCAACCAATTATCGGATGGCGAAGGGCAATTGCGCACGATTCGTAACTTTATTTGGTGAGTATTGCTAGAGCCTCGCGAATGAGCTCCGTGATGGTCGCATCGGGGAGACGATCGGTGAGCGCGCTGACTGCGCGTTCGGCTTCGGCCGGCTTGTAGCCCATGCCGGTAAGGGCGCTGAGTAGCTGGCTCGCAACGTCTTGCCGCGGCTTCGATGTCGAGGGCAAGCCGTCGGCGACGGGACCCGTTGGAAGGAGCCTGTCGCGCAGTTCGAGGACAAGGCGCTCGGCGGTTTTTTTCCCCACGCCAGGCACCTTGGTGAGACCGGCTACGTCTTTGCGCGCAATGGCGAGAGCAAGCTCGTTGGCGGGCAGAGCGCTGAGAATTCCGATTGCGCTCTTAGGGCCGATGCTGCTGACGCTTATCAGCGTACGAAAAGCACGGCGGTCGAGATCGGATGCGAAGCCGAACAGGGTGAGTGCGTCTTCGCGGACGTGGGTGTGCACGAGAATGGTAACAGTGCCTGCGGCATTTTTCGGGAGGCGACCGACGGTGCCGAGCGGGACGGTGAGTTCGTAGCCGACGCCGTTTACGTCGAGGACGATTGCGCTATCGTCGTCTTGGGATTGTACGTGGCCGACGAGGCGCGCGATCATGGTGGGCCACGGTACAGCAGGGGCGGGCGCAGCGACAGCGGGAGATCACGGACCTCCATCATAAGGAAGCGCTGTTCGATGATCTTCTGTCGTGGTGCAAAACCGTTTCAGAAAGTGGGGTTCGCACCGGCGCATTTGATACTCTCGTCTTGTGCCTTTTTCGCGTCGTTGGGCCTTTGGATTGATCGTGTCGGTTGCGCTCCTAGGGGCTGCAGCGGTCACGCGGCAAATGCCGACACAGTTGGCAGACGTGCGTGTCGAGCGTTCTTCCAAGGCAATCGACCTGGCGAGCGGCGTACTAGGCGCACTACCAAACGGTCAAGCTCCTGTACTTTCATGTGAGCAAGCGCGCACGATTGCTGCCCAGGCGCGGGAGCAATTGGTATCGGCGCCAGCCGCCCTCAATGCACCGGCTTTTGCGCTGTACCTCGGTGACTGGCTGGACCCCTATGGCCTTTGGAGCGCCGCGCCGGATGCCCCGATTCAGGCGACCATTGACCACCTCGCGGCGGACCTTGCCACCGAACTTGATTCGTCCCAGCCTTCACAGTGCGGGTCGTTCTTGAAAGTCGGCGGTGAAGTGAAGCGCTGGGTCGACAGCCTTGCAGTTCAATATGAGACGGCCAATACGTGGGCTGGCGCGGATCCGTCAGTGTTGTCTCTTTCGGTGTTTGAGGGAGAAAAGGTGACGCGACCCGCTCGCGATCTCACGCAGACGCTGGCTTCGCATGCCAAGACGTTCCGCCAGTTGGCGGGCCCCTCGGCGGACGGCCTCGTTGCGACCGCAGCTGCACGTTACTTTCCGAACCTCACAGTGGAGGCATGGCAGCGGGTCGTCTTGAGCGCTGCCGTGCGCGCGTACGTGCAGTCGATCGATCCGCACGGTGCTTGGTCGCCACGTGAAGAAGAGGGTTCGCTCTACGAGAGTGAACTCGCTGCGACGCCACCGCCCCGGCTATGGGAGCGAATTTCTGCGACGTCATTCGGCATTCGCATCGAGTCTGGCGCCCTGTCGCCCTTCATCGACGGCGATGTCGTGCTCACGCTCGCCGGCGTTTCCGCAGGAGGCTTGCCGCTGGAACAAGCCGAGGTTCTCGGAAGCCAAGCAGCGAGCGGTCGAGCGCGTGCTGCGGCGACGATCTGGCGTGAAGGCAAAGTCGTCGCGCTTGAAGTGCCGCTTGCGTTGAGCACCGTCCCAACGGTGCCACCCGAACTCGAGGTCGAACGAATTCCTTACGGTTCGGGAGAAGTTCTCCTCATCACGATTCACGATGTGCGCGAAGACCTTGGTCAGAGTCTTGCGACGGCCATGCTCAAAGCGCGCAGCGACCGATCGTTTTTTGGCGTCGTGCTTGACCTTCGTGGCAATGGTGGTGGTGATCCCGATGGCGCTAGCGACGCGTTGGGGCTCTTCATGCCGGGCGTTCCACTCTTCCCTATGCGTCGGCGGGGTGCGTCGGTGCCCGCTGAGCATGCGTCGGTGCCTCCGTTCGTTGACCAGTGGCGCGGACCGGTGGCGACGCTTGTCGACGCAGAGACTGCGAGTGCGGCAGAGATGCTAGCGGGCGCGCTTATGGCGTACGATCGCGGTCCGAGCATCGGCGAGCACACCTTCGGCAAGGGTTGTGTGCAGGAGTACTTCCCCGATCAAGTGGGCGTTGGGTCAATGCGCTTGACGACCATGCTCTATGCAATGCCTGATGGTCGGGCGGTACAGAAGGTAGGTATCCACCCTACCTTTGCGTTTTCGTTTGGCGCGAGTGCAGGCGAGAGCGAAGCGCAACTAGGGCGCGCTCCCGAGGCGTGGACGGGACCGGACGTTCGCGTTCCGTCGTCGCTGCGAACGCCGCGATCGCGTTGGAAGGGTTCCGGGGGAAAGGTGGGACCGTGTAGTGACCAGGCCGTGTGCGGGGCGCTGATGGCGCTCGACGAAGGCGAAAAACGCGTCGCGACGGCGCTGCATCGGTGATCGCTCCACGCGTCCGTCCCCGTTCATCTTCACGAAAATTGGCCGTCTTAGTTTCGTATGTCGGTTGAAACGTCGAAGCCAAAGCGCCTTGTGCGTCACGGCGGCCGTTGGATTCTGGAAATCGAATGCCTGGTTGCTCTACCCGACAACGTGCTCCGTCCGACGATTGAACGCATCGAGGGCGACGACGTGATCCTCTACCACCTCGAGAGCTCCCCGTCGGGACAGGTACTTGCACCCGCCGCGGGTCGTTTGCTTCGCAGCTACAACGATCCGCATGATGAGCGCGCGTTCGAGGTGAGGCACGGCGCATGGGTTCCCGCCATGGTCGGCGACTTTCACGAAGAGACAAAGAGCGGCGCGACTACGGCAGAGCCAAAGCGCATAGGCGACGCGGGTGCGCGCACCGAAATGGCGACGATGGCGATCGCGTTCGAGCGATTGTCAAGAAGGTTGACCGAGTCTGAGAAGCGACAAATGCAGGGCGACCTGCCCCAAGAAGTTTCGATGCGCCTCGTCGAACTTGAACACGACAACGGTAAGTTGCGCGACAAGGTTGGCGACCTCGAAGCGCAGATGCGCGTTCTGCTTGATGCGGCCACCGAAGAGACGCGTGAAGCCGCAAGCAAAGCGGTCGCCGAACGAGCAGGCAGAGCGGGCGGCTCACGGCAGGTTGATAGTGGTGGCGCGCCTGCACTTACACGTGGCCAGGAGCCGCAGGGGCCAGAGGAGGTCGTCGCAAGGGAGGGCGAGGTCGCCAAGATTCCCGAAGCCACGAAGCGCCGCGAAGTCGCTCCCGCCGCGGGCCCGCCAAGTGCGGTCGCCGACGCAGCCCCCGTAGAGGAGGACGAGGATAACGATGAGGTCGATTCCGTTCCCGATCCCGACCCCATTGAACCCGCAAAGCCTCTTCTCTTTCCGACTGCGCTCGAGATCGACAAGGCTGCTAAGACGTTGCTGGGACCGGAGGCCTCGCTCACCGCGGCTTCGAAGGGACCCAAGTTCAACAAGAAGGGCGCTGACGCATTTTATATGTGCCGCTTGATCGATGACGCGGGCCTCGAAGTCGGTGCGATGATCGCAGACTTGGCGGCCACGATCGCTCTCGGCGGTAAGCTCATGATGATTCCGCAGGAGGAACTCGAGAGCATGGTCGCCTCGAAGACACCGAGCGAGGACGTGATCAGCGCGATGAGCGAGGTGTTTAGCACCCTCAGCGGCGCCATCAATGCGGTGCCCGACGGGCTTCACATCAAGGTCAACCCGCTTGAGCAACTTGATGTTCAGGCCGTGTCGTGGACGGTCAAGTGCGGTAGCAGGATCAACTTCGTTGACGGAGCCGGCGGCTCGGTCGTGTTTGTTGCTCGCTGTGCGCCTCCCCCTCCGCCTGCTGACTAAGCCCGTTCGTCGATGAGAGGTCGACGGTCAGTCATGAGTGCAGCCGGTGGCGCAGGCGCTTGTAGCGGTCTCATCCGGTCAAGCTGAATGGGGCTTGTGATACGTGCGTCTCTCGATTCACTTTCGTAGAGACCAAGCTGCGTTCGCACCGCGCGAAAGGGAAGCGTGTCTTCATCGCCGAATAGCAGGTTCGCGACCTCGCTGATTTTCGCTGACCCCTCGTTGCCGATGCCGATGCTTGCGTCGAGACAAACGTAGTTGCCTGCAAAGCCAGCGCGATCCAGCAGGGCCCCTGGATCAGCGATGATCTCAAGCCTTCGCAAGAAGTTCGAAACGTTCACTTTTTTGCCTATTTTCTCAATTCTCCTGACAACCGAAAGATCGGGCGCCGTGATCACATAATGCACGCGATCCTGCAGCCACGGCAGGCCACCCGCTGCGGTGACGGCCGCTTTCGGGAGCACGAGCATGTACCGCGCTCCGGTGATGAGGCGCGTCACGACCGGGTCGCATTCTTCGAGGCGCACCCCTCCAGTGAACGTCATGCCGAGCTGCGAACCCGCGGTGAGGCCCTCGAGCGCCGCTTGCGGATCGAAGTCGGCCGTGATCTTCATGTCGACCCACTCGCCCAGGCTCGAGACTCCGAGCGAAAGCGCCGGGCCGAACACCATGTCTGGCTTGGGGTGAAAGCCGCGCGAATAGTACATCGGCAGTTCAAGTCGCCGAAAGGCACGAGGCAACGCCCTGACCACGTCGAGGTGCGATAGGAAGGAAGCTGAGCCAAGCTTCGTATACGAAAAACGGTAGCGCCGTGCCTCACCTTGCGAGAACTTCGCAGGAGACTTCTGCGGGTTTGCCTGGCGCTCTCGTGGTGGAGCGGGCGGGCGCTTCTCGGTTGCGTCGAGTTTTCTCAGATAGACGAGTCGCTCGTCGCGCATCGCGGAAAGATCGCACGCGACGCCGCAATCGTAACAGACCAGACGACGATTGTCGGCCTCGGCATCGGCCATGTTTGTGTGGTGCACGAAAGCGCCCGCGACCTTCCCGCACGGCGGCGAGAGGCGGCTCTTGACGGCCTTGCGATACTCGCGGAGTAGAAATCCCTCTTCGAGGCCGACGTCGATATGATCCCATGGAACGCGGGCGTGAATAGGCAACGTGCCAAGGTATTTGGCGACGTCGACCTGGTGCGCGTCGAAACAGCGCTCCCACAGTTCCATTTTCTTGGTCTCTTCCCATGAGTCGAAACGTGCGCCCTGCCGGTACGCCATCTCGATGACGTCGCCGAGACGACGGTCGCCGCGTGAGAACACACCTTCAAGCCACGACGTGCTGGAGTCGTGAACCTTGAGAAGCACTTTGTTCTTGCGCGCCTCTTCTCTGAGCCAACCTTGCTTGCGTTCCAATGACGCTTGCGTGTCCATCGCACACCACTGAAATGGCGTATGCGGCTTCGGTACGTGCGATGAGACAGACACGGTGACGGCGGGCGGGCCGCCTGCGTTGAGCTCACGCTTTACACGCTTGCCAACCTGTCTTGCTCGGCCGCCTACGCGAGGGATTTCCCGAACGTCTTCCTCTTCTTCGGTGGGGAGGCCCACCATGAAGTAGAGCTTCATCGAGTTCCAACCGCGCGAGAAAATCCGTTCGGCGGTCTCCATCAGTTGTTCTTCGGTAACGTTCTTGTTGACCACGTCGCGCATGCGCTGCGTCCCCGCTTCGGGCGCAAATGTAACTCCCGCTGCACGAACGCGCTGCATGTCGTCGAGCACGTTTTCGTCAAGGCCGTAGGCGCGAAGCGACGAAACACCGAGCGAGACTTTTTGTGGCTCGAGCTTATCGACAACTTTCTTGATCAACGGCGCAATACACGAATAGTCGGCCGTTGAGAGTGACGTGAGGCTCGCTTGATCGTAACCCGTTTTCTGAATGGCGTTGACGATCGTGTCGACAATCTGCGCAGGATCTCGCTCACGAACGGGTCGGTAAATCATGCCTGCCTGGCAGAATCGGCAACCCTCCGTACAGCCGCGCGAGATCTCGATCGACATGCGATCGAAGATTGCCTCAGGTCCGCCAATGGGGCTGACGTCGGGAAATGGGTACTTGTTCAGGTCATCGACGAGCGTGCGCACGATCGGCATCGACGCTCCGGGGACGAGAGACGGTTCGACCACCTGCAAACCGTTGTCGGGCTCGATCCGCGTTGGGTAGAGCGACGGAACGTAGACGCCGGGTAACCGTGCGAGCGCCTTGAGCCGTTCGCTTCGTGAGGTGCCGCTTCTCTTCAAGTCCGTCCACAGGAGGGCTACCTCTTTGGTTCGCTCCTCGCCGTCGCCGATGACGAACGCATCGAAGAATATCGCGACGGGTTCTGGGTGCGTTGCGGTTGGGCCACCGCCAACGACGAGCGGATCGTTCTCGCCTCGCTCGCTCGCGCGGAGTGGAATGCCACCAAGGTCGAGCATGGTGAGAATGTTCGTATAGGTAAGTTCGAACTGCAGCGAAAAGCCCACGACGTCGAAGTCACGGAGAGGACGCGCGCTTTCGCATGAAACGAGCGGCAAGTTGCGTTTGCGGATTTCCGCCTCCATGTCGACCCAAGGCGTGTATGCGCGTTCGGCGAGCGTGCGTGGTTCGTCGTTTAAGATCTTGTAGAGGATCTTGAATCCGAGATGGCTCATGCCGATGTCGTACACATCGGGGAAGGCGAGGCAGATGCGCGCCTCGACGCCATCCCACGCCTTGGGCGTCGCGCCAAACTCGCCGCCGAGATACCGCGCGGGCTTTTGCACAAGATGAACGAAGGAGGCGTACGGATGTTCAGCGAAGGCGGGCATGGAGTATGGCCTTCATAGTACCGATGACAAGCGACGGCTCTTCAGTTCGCGCAAGCGGTCGCACATGCCGCGTCAACGCAGAGGCCGAGTCCCACGTAGAGCTTCTCACCCGCCGGATAATCGGCAGCGCATGCGGTCGCGCACTTGTCGTAAGCAGCCTTGTCTTTTTCAGTGAGTGCGCAGGCGATGATGCAATTCACGTAGCCCTGGTCGCAATCTTTCGAGGCCAAACACGCGTTGACTTCGATGCAACAATTGGCTTCGGCGCAGACGTTACAGTCCAGATCTTTGGTGCTGTAGGGCGCCGTTAGCTTGCACAAAGGAGCGTCGGCTTTTGCGTCAATGCCAGCCTCGACGGCGCCATCGATGGCGGTGTCCGGTGAGGCGTCTCTGACGTCACGCGCGTCTGTGGCACCGACCTTCTGTGCATCGGCGCTATGCGCGGCGTCGCCCAAGAGGTTGTTGGTGCCTTTGCCCGAGCACGCGGTGAGGATGAGGGCAACGATGGGAACGATGGACAGACGCTTCACGCGGCCGACCATGTCGTACTTTGCGGGGCGGCGCTACTCCTTCGGCGGCGCAAAATGACGGTGTCCTTCCGAGTCGAACCACAACAGCCGATCGAGAACTTGCGCCGCGCTGAGCTTCACGGGTTCATGGGCTTCGGCGATGCGTGAGAGTTCGGCTTCGTGCGCGTGCGTCGTGGACACGAACCAGTTCACCATCTTGACGAACGCTTCGCCGTCACTCGCGACTTCGCCGAGTATGAATCGGCGCGCCGGTTCGGGCATGAGCGGCACGACGTCCGGTTCGAGGAGCGCAGAAACCTTGCTTACGGCTTCGACGACATAAGGCTCGCTTCCAAGCGCCGCGATTAATGCAACTGCATCGGTATCGAATGAAGCTCCGCGTGTTTCGAGTTCGCTGAGCAATGCGAGCCACGTGTCGCTGTCGTCTTGGAGCGCCCAGCGCTTGAGGACGCGCGAGATGGCTGGACTGTTCACGAGCCAGCTGGCAGGCAACGCGAGGACGAGGCGCTCGTATCGAGACAAGCCACGTTTGCGCGCATTGCGCAGGGCATCGGCGGCGAGATCGAAGACGCGGGCTCCGGGAAGTTCGGCGCGAAGAAGGAGTTTTTCGTCGGCGAGCTCGATGGTCCAGGGTGTGCCAAATGGCCGTTCAATGTGCATTGCGATCACGAATGAACCACGAGCTCCGGGCGAGGACGTCTCAAAAATGACGGAAATTGAGTGTTCTGCTGCGGTGGCACGGTCTCTGCTTTAGAGTTCGACCTTATGTCCATGTTTGACCCGCTTTCGGCTGATGAGCGTTCGCGTGCCCTTCGGGAGGAGCGTCCGAGGCGCAGTTTGCCCATTGCTCCCATTGCGTCTCCTGGCCGGCGCAACCTGCCGCTTGCTGACGGCGTACGCGCGGTCGACAAGAGGAGGCCCATCTATGCAGTATGGGAAATTACGCTGGCGTGCGATCTCGCCTGCCGACACTGCGGGTCGCGAGCGGGGAAAGAGAGGCCCGACGAGCTCTCCACCGCGGAAGCGTTAGACCTCGTCGAGCAACTTGCAGACCTCGAAGTCAAAGAGGTCACACTCATCGGCGGCGAGGCGTATTTGCGCTCTGATTGGCTCGACATCGTGCGCGCGTGTCACGCGCGCGGCATGGTGGTCACGACCACTTCGGGTGGCCGTGGACTTACGGCAGACATTATCGACGAGGCGCACAAGGCTGGCCTTGCGGGCGCAAGCATCTCGATCGATGGCAATGAGGAGACCCACGATCGTCTCCGCGGCGTGAAGGGGTCCTACCGCTCCGCAGTCGAAGCGATGCGTCTTATGCGCGAGCGCAACATGCGGGTAGCTTGCAACACGCAGATCAATCGCCTGTCGGTGCCCCACATGGGAAGCGTCCTCGAGATGATCGGCGCACTTGGCATTCACAGTTGGCAGATTCAACTGACCGTTCCGATGGGCCGCGCCGCCGACGAACCCGAAGTGCTGATGCAACCCTACGACTTGCTCGAGCTGTTTCCGTACCTCGCGAAACTGAAGGAGCGATGCAACGAGCTCGGCGTTCGGCTGTGGAATGGTAACAATATTGGTTACTTTGGTCCCTACGAGACGCTGCTTCGCGGAAATACGTATCGCGGACACGGCGGTTCGTGTGGCGCTGGGCGTGCGAGCATCGGCATCGAAGCCAATGGTGCAATCAAGGGATGCCCTTCGCTCCCAACCGATCAATGGACGGGTGGCAATATCCGCGACTCCAAGTTGGTGGACATCTGGGAGCGCGCTGCCCCGCTGCGTTACACGCGCGATCGCACGGTCGATGATTTGTGGGGCTTCTGCCGCACCTGTTACTACGCCGAAGACTGCATGAGCGGGTGCACGTGGACGTCCCAGGTCACGCTGGGCAAACCCGGAAACAATCCGTTTTGTCACCACCGCGCGCTCGAGATGCAGCGCGTAGGCAAGCGCGAGCGAATCGAGAAGGCGCAGGCGGCGCCTGGAGAGCCTTTTGATCATGGTGTCTTTGAGCTGATCGTCGAAGACATGCCGACCTCGGTTGGAATTTAGTCAGGGAGATTGATGATGAATGGACCACAACTCGTTCCTTGCAGTGGATGCGCTCGTCACGTGCGTGTGACCGAAACGGGATGTCCGTTTTGCGGTGCTCCGATTTCGCTTCAGGTCAGAATGCGCAAGGCGCCCGAGGCACCGAGAGGGCAACTGAGTCGCGCCGCGCTCTTCGCAATTGGCGCAGCTGCGGCTGCTGCGGCCGCAACGGCGGCGGGTTGCTCTGGCAAGGCGGAGTTGGGTGACGGTGGTGTTCTCGATGGTGGCGACGCTGCAGGCGCAATTGACGGTGGAGGCCCCAATGACGGTGGCCCCGGTGACGCCCAACCTGATCAGATCACGCCGGCACCCGACGCGCGCGACGATGTGAATCCCGCCCCCATGTACGGGGGTCCCTTTCCCGACGCCGCGCAACCAGCCTACGGTGGACCGCCGCCCCAGAAGGATTCGGGCATTATTCCCATGTACGGCGCACCGC
>JAHFDY010000225.1 GCA_023248735.1 Myxococcales bacterium | reverse complement strand
CTGGCAGCTTTCGTCACCTTCGTTTGCACGGTGAATGACATTCTTCGTCAACGAAACGCAAACACCAATCGAGAATTTTCGCACAGTGTGGATGCCCGAGACATCGCCTCTCGTGAAGATTGGGCGGGTCCATTTTCCCAAGCAACTGTTCGATACCGAGAGGCAGAACGTGTTCTGCGAGAACCTCTCATTCAATCCTTGGCGCACACTCGCCATCCAACGACCACTCGGCAGCTTGAACCGGATGCGACGCGCACTTTACGAGGCGATTTCCGGGGCACGCCACCAGGCAAACCACGCACCTACGCCTGAGCCGACGAGCACCGCGATCGAGTAGAGAGTGTTCTACTTGCGGCGTGAGCCAGTGGGCCTCGCGGTCGGCTTCGAGCGGTCGCGGCGCGAGGGCTCACGGTCCGATGCCCGGGCAGGCCCGCGGCGCTCGCCACGCGGCGGTGCAGATCCACCTCGACCCCCTGCTGTCACCTTTGGCACATCGACCTGTCGCTCTTTGGTACGCACGCGTTCGCGAGGTCCTCCGCCGCGCCGCGCGTCGCGCTGAACGCGTTCGGGCGCGAGAACACGATCGGTCTTGAGTGCGCGGGTACGCGTTTGAATGCTGTCGAGTGGCGCGCCCTCCGGAACACGACGCGGTACGCCATGCGCCTTGCGCAACGCAAGCAGCTCTTCGCGTGTCATCTCGCGAAAGGCGCCAGGCTTCAAACCTTCTGACGAGATCCCTGCAAACGATAAGCGCGCAAGACGCATCACCCGGAAGCCCGTAGCTTCGCCCATGCGGCGAATCTGTTGATTTCGCCCCTCGCTAATCGTTAGCTCGAGCCAAGTCTTGTCGCCTTCATAGCGAATGAGCGTCGCTTCCGCAGGTTGCGTCTTGCCGTCTTCGAGCACGACGCCCCTCGCCCAGTGCTCTACGTCGCGCTCCGCCATGACGCCTGAGACCTTCACGACATAGCTTTTGGGAACTTTGCCCTTGGGGTGAAGAAGTGCGTCCGAAAATTCGCCATCGTTGGTGACCAATATGACACCGCTCGTGCTGAAATCGAGGCGACCCACGGGAAAGACGCGCGCGCGAATCGCCTTCAAATAATCGCGAACGGTAGGGCGTCCTTCGGGGTCGGCCATCGTGCTTACAACGCCGCGCGGCTTGTGAAACACGTAGTACACAGACTGTTCTGCGACGACGCGGGCTCCATCAAAGTCGACCCGATCGCTGCGCGATACCTTCGTGCCGAGCTCTTTCACGGTCTTGCCGTTGACCCTGACGCGCCCCGCCTCGATGAGCGCCTCGCAAGAACGACGCGAACCAAAGCCAGCGCGCGCGAGCACCTTCTGCAAACGATCTTCTTTCATTGCACTGCTTCGAGCGCCGCATCGCGCTTGATCGCCGCGGCATCGGGCGAGGCGATACTCGCCGCCTTGGTGCGCGCATCCGCGAGACTTGCATCGCTCACACTGGCGTCTGGGGCACTCACTCTCGCGCCGCTATCGGCCGCGGCCTCAACTTGCGCGCGACGCTGCTGCTCGTCTTTGCGCATGCGTTCGGTGTCGCGATCCCAGCGGTCAACATGGCCGTCGCAATCGAGGTCGCTTCCGATGCGATCGAGCCGGCCCTTGACGTAGACCTCCCAAATGTCCTCTTTGCCATTCGGGCAATGGGTGCTTCGTCGCACGCGCAAGAGTTCACCTTCGACGTAGAACTTCCACACGTCGACTCTGCCGTCGAAATTCGTATCGACTTCCGACTTTGCGAGTCGCCCATTTTCGAAATCCGCCCACGAGTCAACGCGCCCGTCGTAGTTCGTGTCAGCCTCTTCGTGGATCGCCTCGCCGCGATCGTTGAACATGCGCGCCACGTCTTTTATGCCGTCGAGGTTGGTGTCGATCTCCCGACAAACGAGCACTTTGCGACGCGTCTCGCGATCGCCGGCGAGCTTATAGACGCGTCTTACGTTCGGCTTGGGCGAACCCGGCCCGACCGACTCGCTCACTTCGAGCTCGGGCTTCTCTTTGTATTTGCAAAGGGAGCGATCGTCGGCTGGCCACTTCGCTGGGTCAACAGTGCCACCAGGAGCGATCGTCGCCTTTCCGATGCCCGAATCGCCACAGCTAGCCGCGAAGGCGACCGCACCGATGAGTGCTAAGGCGGCAGTCCATCGCGACTTCATGCCCCACCGTCTTTCGTGTTCACGACAGCGTCGGGTCGTGAACCTGCATCGCTTTGGGTCGATGGAGCCTCGACGATAGGCGCAGCATCTGGAATACGCGCCGCGTCACTTCCCGCATCGCCCGAGGCAGTCGGCTTCGGGGCATTGGGATCAACGACCACAATCCCGCCAACGGAGAGCACCTGCCCATCGTCTTTCATAACCATGGTTGCTTCAGGCTCGACTTTTCCGTCTGCGTCTTGGTCCATTTCCACAGTCACTTGGTTCGCGCCGAACGTCCACCATTGGTCGATTTGACCGTCGTTGTTTGTGTCGCGCTCACGCTTGCTCGGGCGGTGCTTTCCAGTCTTTGCGTCGGGTCCGGAGCCGTCGAAGAAATCGATGGTGTCGATGCGCTTCGTTCCCGCGAGGTCATACTCGCGACGACGCAGCACTCCGCCTTCGTAGGTTTCGATCGCATTGATGAGACCGCGCTCGCCGTACGCGAATTCTCTTCGCCGCACCTTCCCTCCCGCGTCGAAGTACTCGTACATATCGACACGCCTGGGTGCGCCCGAAGCGACATCCGCTGAAGATCGCCCCGCGTACGTCGCCGTGCAGGCCACGCGCCCGTCCCTCATGACCGAAATGACCTCCGGGTTCGTGTCGCCATTGGAATCGTGATTGACGGCGCCAGCACCCTTCTCGCCACATGGTTCGTGCGTGATAGGCGGCATCGAGTTCTTCGCTTTGCCCGCAGCCGTGGTAGGCCCCGGCTCGTAACCGCCACAACCGTGCACAATGGCAAGCGAAACCGCTGCCCCTGCAAGCACAAGGGATCTCCAGTTCATGTAAATCCGCAAGATAGGCCGTTTTTTGGCGCCTGAGCAAGGAGATGCCCTACCCATGCTTGAATGGACACGTATGTTCACGTAGTGTATCGGCACCTTGACGCACACCTTGGCGCAGGGCCTTTACCCACAGCCCGGTTTTTTGAAGTCGCAGAATAGGTTCCTTGATGTCGCGGAAGAAAATCTCGACCACGATCTACGTGACGCCGGAACAATACGACCAGCTTAAGCTGCTTCACGAGCGGACGAACGTGGCGGTGGCGTTCTACATTCGCAAAGGGATTGATCTCGTGCTCAAAGAGCACGCACATCTATTGCCCGGCCAGCTGCCGCTCGAACCAAGTCTCGATTTCGAATCGCGCCGCATTATTCTGCCCACCCCGGCCACGCCTCACCTCGACGAGGTCTCGACCCCGAAAGAAGTGACCGCGAAGAAGTGACGACAAAGAAGCAACGATGGCCGAACCGTTTCCGCAAGACAGAATCCGAAATTTCTCAATCATCGCCCACATCGATCACGGAAAGTCGACCCTCGCCGACCGCATCCTCGACGTGACTGGTGCGGTGAGCGAGCGTGAGCAACGCAGCCAGTTGCTCGACAAGATGGATATCGAGCGCGAGCGCGGGATCACGATCAAGGCGCAAAATGTTCGTCTGCGGTTTACCGCCCAGGACGGCGAGCTCTACCAGCTCAACTTGATCGACACGCCCGGGCACGTCGATTTCAACTACGAAGTGTCGCGCTCCCTCAGTGCATGCGAGGGCGCAATTCTCGTCGTTGACTCGACCCAAGGCGTCGAAGCGCAAACGCTTGCGAACGTTTACCTTGCGATTGAGCAAGGCCTCGAAGTCTTGCCGGTGCTCAACAAAATTGACCTTCCGTCTTCGGACGTCGAAGGCACGCGCGAACAGATCGAGCAAGTCGTCGGCCTCGACTGCTCTGAAGCGATCGCGTGCAGCGGCAAGACCGGCGCTGGCGTCAAAGAGATTCTTGAGCAGATCGTGCTCAAGGTGCCGGCACCGAAAGGTAACCCGAGCGGTCCACTTCGCGCGTTGATCTTTGATAGCTGGTTCGATCCCTATCGCGGCGCGATGATCATGGTCCGCGTCGTCGACGGCACAATCAAGAAGGGCGAACGCGCGAAGTTCATGTCCAACGGCACCGACTTCGAAGTCACCGAACTCGGATCGTTTCAGCCCTTCGCCGTCGTCCTTGAGCAAATTGGACCGGGCGAGGTAGGGTTTCTCGCCGGCAACATCCGCAGCGTTCACGAGACCAAGGTCGGCGACACGCTTACCCACGCGCTCACGCAGGCAACAAAGCCAGCAACCATGCCGCTGCCGGGCTTCAAAGAAGTGAAGCCGATGGTCTTCGCCGGTATCTATCCAACCGAGAGCACGGACTATCCCGGCTTGCGCGAGGCGATGGAGAAGCTGCATCTTAACGACGCGGCGTTCTCTTTCGAGCCCGACTCATCTGAAGCGCTCGGCTTCGGCTACCGCTGTGGATTTTTGGGACTGCTCCACATGGAGATCATTCAAGAACGACTCGAGCGCGAGTTCAATCTTGACTTGATCACGACCGCACCGAGCGTCGTTTACAATGTCTACAAGAACGACGGCGAGGTGGTGCGGGTAGAGAACCCTGCGCGCCTACCTCCGCCGAACTTGATTGAGCGGATCGAAGAACCGATCGTCAAGATGCAGATCCACGTGCCGAGCGAATACGTGGGTGCAGTCATGGCGCTGTGCCAAGAGAAGCGTGGCGTTCAAAAGAGCATGCAATATGCAGCTGCGAACCGCGTCATCATTACTTACGAGCTACCGTTCGCCGAAGTCCTCTTCGACTTCCACGACAAGCTAAAGAGCATCTCTCGTGGTTACGCATCGATGGACTACGAGCTCATCGGCTACCAGGCCGACACGCTCGTCAAAGTCGACATCATGGTGAACGGCGATCCGCTCGACGCGCTCAGCATCATCGTACACAAGGAGAAGTCGTACCCTCGTGGTCGCGCGCTCTGCGAGAAGCTGAAAGAATTCGTGCCACGTCAGCAGTACGAAGTCGCGATTCAGGCGGCGATCGGCGGAAAGATCATCTCACGCGAAACCGTTCGTGCGCTTCGCAAAGACGTCACGGCGAAGTGTTACGGCGGCGACATCAGCCGCAAGCGCAAGCTCCTTGAGAAACAGAAAGAGGGCAAGAAGCGCATGAAGCAAGTCGGCAACGTCGAGATTCCTCAGCAGGCGTTTTTGGCGATTCTAAAAATCGATTAGTCCCTCTGATCACTCGTCAACGAGCCCGAGCTCTCACGGCGACGCGCCAGCGTCATTTGCTGCGCGCCGTTTCATTTCGTCCTCGATCGCCTCCGCGAGACGCTTCGCGCCTTCGATGAGCTTCGGCTCCGTTTCTCTCGCGAAAACAAGGCGAAGGCCCTGACGCACCGATTGCTCCGTAGC
>JAHFDY010000077.1 GCA_023248735.1 Myxococcales bacterium | reverse complement strand
TTTCGCGATGATGCGTTGGCACGGAGAATGCTCCGTGCGCCTTTGATCTTCCACCCATGAGGCTCGATATGCACCCAAAATTCGTCACGGTAGTTGCCGCTTCTTCGCTTGCTATGGGGCTCGTTGCAGTCCAGCGTCCGGCCCTGGCGTGCGGTGGGTGTTTTGCCCCGCCCCAAGACAACACGGTGGTCACCGACCATCGAATGGTGTTGTCGATCTCGCCGCAGAAAACGACGCTCTACGATCAAATTCGCTACCAAGGGAGCCCGGCTTCATTCGCTTGGGTGCTGCCAATCGTGGGTACGGTCGACGTTGGTGTTAGTGCGGACGCGTTGTTTTCAACGCTCGACTCGGCAACGGCCGTGCAGGTGATTGCGCCACCTCTCAACTGCCCGCCGCCCCCCTACTGTCCTGGCACCGGACGGGGATTCGCGTCTTCGATGGATGCGAGCGCCGCCGCAACGCCAGGAGGCGTCACGGTTTTGAAACAGGAAACCGTCGGCCCCTATGAGACCGTGCAACTGCGGTCGACCGATCCGCAGGCGCTCAACACGTGGTTGGCCGATCACGGGTACACGATTCCATCGGACGTCGCTCCCGTGATTGCGAGCTATGTGACCGAGCACTTTGACTTTCTTGCGTTGAAACTCGTGCCCGGAGCGACCGTGCAAGCCATGCGTCCGGTGCGCGTGACCACGCAGGGAGCCTCGCCGACTCTGCCCCTTCGTATGGTGGCGGCAGGAACAGGAGCAGTCGTTGGCATCACCTTGTGGACGGTCGGCGACGGAAAGTGGGAGCCGCAGAATTTCCCCGTGTTCAGCATTCGCGAGGACGAGCTCATTTGGGATTGGACGACATCGTCGAGCAACTTCAAGACGCTGCGCAGCCAAAAAGCGGAACAACTCGGTGGCGCGGCGTGGGAGTCAGAGAGCTCGGTTTGGGCTGATAGGCAGGGCCTCCGGTCGAGCATTTTCAGTCGCGACCAGGCGCGTACGTACGATCCACGCACCATGCAATCCACCGAAGCCGCGGCCGAGTACAAGGAGGTGCGCGACGCAGACGGGAAGCTCGTCAAGACCGCGACCGATGTGTTTAACGAGGACATGGCGGCGCTCCTCGGGGGAAGCACAGGCACGACACGAATCTCGCGCATGCGCGCTGACCTACCTCGTGCATCGCTTGCGAACGATCTCTTGCTTCGTGCGGCTGTGGACCAAGCCGTTCTCTCTGGCATACGCACCGTCACCAAGGAGGCTAACGAACCACAGTGTCCTATTTACTCGGGTTGCGAGTACGTTGGCACGGCATCGCGCTCTGAGGCACAGGCACGACTATCGGAGTCGTCGGGTTGCTCGTCCACACCTGGCGTTCGATCGTGGGGGAGTGTCGTAGGGCTTTGCGGCGTCGGGCTCATCGCGGCGTTGGCGCGGAGGCGCATCCGCCGGACGAGGTAGGTTTCGAAACCTGGAATGATCCTTGCTCATCTTCGCACTGATGCCACGTGAATCACGTGGAGGCGACAGAGGCGAAACACCTCTTTTCCAGAACCGACCAATACGTCAACAATCCTGACGACATCTTTGGCAGGCTCGTGCTCGTTGGCTCTTGTGTATGGGCAAGCCTGCCACGCGTCTCGCAGTGACGATGATGATCGCAGCGAAGGCGAACCACAATTCGCCTCCGCTTGATCTGCTGCCTGACGTGCTGCAACCTCCGTGTTCACTCTTTGACGATGGTGGGTTGTCCGATGCATCCACGCGCGAAGTGACGGACCCCGCATCCGGAACCGAAGCCTCGACAGCTGGGCTCACGTCTGGTTGGGCGTCGACGATGACGTCTGCACGAGCGTCAACTATCGCCGTGTCGATCGCGGTATCGACCGGCACGACAGCATCGTATGCCGTCGCATCGGCGGTGGTGCTGTCGGTTGCGTCCAGCGCCGAAGAGTCGTAGGCATCGGACGATCCATCGCTGATCGTTGTGGTGCTATCTGGTGTAGCGTCGACGGTTCCAGCGTCGGGTTTGGGTACGCATGCGCCGGCATTGCAAGACCCAAGATTGCATGGAACGCCATCTTGTAGTGTGACGCACGTGCCGTCGATCTGGCAAATCTGGCACGTGATGGGCAACGTCGCGGGCGCATACAATTCGACAGATGAGACGTACGTCGAGCCCGATGTCGAGCCTGATCGGCCACCCGAGACGACGGCGCGCCCGTCCCGCATCAGCGCAATGCCACTGTCATATCGCGCGTTGGACATCGTTCCAGCCGTGCTCCACGTGCCGACGACCGGGTCGTAGAGCTCGGCGCGCGCTTGCGCGGACCCGTTCGTGATACCGCCGACGAGGAGCACTTCCCCTGTCGCGAGCGTTACGAGTGAGAGTGCTCCGCCGCCCGTTGCAAGACTGCCGGTGGCCGCAATCGTATTCAACGTCGGATCGTAAATTTCACAAGTTGCATGGGCGGTGCTTGAGCAGTCCGCGGTCGTGCATCCACCACAGTAAATGATCCGGCCGTCAAGCAAGCGCGCGCCGGCATGCGCAATGCGGCGCGTGATCATGTTGGGACCCGAAGAGAAAGTTCGCGTTGTTGGCTCAAAGAGCTCGGTCGAAAGCGGCGGCACTGCACCCCACGCCGTGTTGCCACCCACGATGAAGACCTTTCCATTGGGCAAGATCGCCGAGACGTGACCAAATCGGCCGAGCGACGGTGCTCCGGTGGTCAAGCTGAATTGACCACTTGAGGGATCGTACAGTTCGGCGCTCGCGAGGCCCGGCCCCAAATAGGTGCCGGATCCTCCGACAACAAGAACGCGTCCATCGGGAAGTCTCGTTGCCGACGCAAACGCCCTAGCGGTGGTCAGTGAGCCGGTTGGCGACCAACTGCCGCTGGTCGCGCTCCACTTCTCAGCGGATGTCAACACGGTGGCATTTGGGCCCACCCGATTCTGACCACCAGCTGCAAGTGCGCTCCCGTCCGCAAGTGCGATTGTGGCGAACATCTCACGCGCGGAGCTCAGAGCAGGGCCGGCAGTCGGGGCGCCTGTTGTGGCGCTCAGGACGTCGACTTTGCTTTGGGACGCTGCACTGCCGCCGCCGACAACAAGGACCCGACCATCCGCGACTGCGATGTTGCGAAGCTCGGTGCTAAAAAGGCCGCGTGCCACACTAAGCGTTCCGGCTGACGACCACGTGCCCACTACGGCTGCTGAGGTCGAACCAACTTGCTCGGTTGGGTAAGATGTGCAACCGACGAGGATAAAGATCGCGCTCAATACTCGGGTTCGCATGAAGTCAACGTTAAGTGGATTTGCCCCATAAGGATAGGTCTCCGAGCCGCGAAACGCGGGCGAAGCGAGGACCGAGCGATGACCACAAAGTATGGATGACGCGGGTTCGGTCGCACACGACCAGACATTCAGCTCAACCCGCACTTGCATGCGATTGTCACAGACGGGGCGTCGTCAAGCCCCTTCCTCAGTGATCCCGGCTCATCCTCGCGTCGAAGCCACGTGAATGTCGTGCTACACGTGAATCACGTGGAGGCGCCTTGTGACGACGAAGCAAAACATGACGGTACAGCTTGACGGTGACACGATTCGCAAGGCGAAGATCCTCGCGGCCACCAAGGGAACTTCAGTGAGTCGCCTCGTCGCCTCAACGATCGAAGAACTTGTTGCGCGCGATGGCGCGTATCAAGCAGCTCGGGAAAAGGCGCTGGCGCTTCTGAAGAAGGGCTTCCCATTGGGGGGTGGGCCCTACGCCTCACGAGACGAACTGCATGAACGATAGAGTTTTTCTCGACACGAACATACTGATCTACGCGCACGATACGAACGCGGGGTCCAAGCACTCTGTGGCTTCGAAGTTGGTGTCACGCATTTGGGAAAACGGCAATGGCGCGGTGAGCACGCAGGTGCTTCAGGAATTTTACGTCAACGTCACGCGCAAGCTCAGAGAGCCGTTGTCACGTACCAAGGCGAGGGAGCTCGTCACGCTTTACGCCCAGTGGTTTCTTCAGGAGATTGGTCTGCGAGAGCTCGAGTCGGCAATGGCGATCGAGCAGAAGTGTAAGGTGTCATTTTGGGATGCGTTGATTCTTGCCGCAGCCCAGTCAGCGCGCGCTTCATCTCTGATATCCGAAGACTTGAATAACGGGCAGGTGGTCGGCGGCGTCCGCGTCACAAACCCGTTCGTCCGTCAGAAATAGTCTTCTACAACCCGCCGTCGTCACGCTGCGCGCCTTGGGGGAGCGAGACTTCGGCTCCGCTCCAGGTCAATTCTCACAGGCACCACAATCATTGGAAACCCCAGTCGCTGAAGGCGCTTCTGCACGATGAGCGCCGTCTCATTATGAAGAATGCGATTCCACAGCGTGTCTTCTTCGAAGATCAGTTGACCCGCGACAAACAGGGCCTTTGGGTAGCGTGCGACCAGGTCGGTTGCGATCTTTTCCAGCTCGACGGCGACCTCGGTTCCAATTGAAAACGCGCTCGATGCGGTGATTTCAAGGGTTCGTGCATAGCGCTCGTAGCGCAGGAGGCTCTCGCGTGTGCGCAGTTCGAGGGCTTCGATTTGGTCAACGCCCTTGAACGATTCAGAATCGACAACCGCCACGCTCACGAAGACAACGCCAGCGAAATGATGTGGGAACATGCGGAGCAACGTGAGAAGCGCGTGCCTTCCGAGGCCGCTGTATCCGCCAACGAGCAGAATTGCGACGGGCTTCCTGGGGTCTGGGTCTTGCGCGCGGTCGTGGTGCTCGAGCAAGCCTACCGTGGGTCCGCCCTCGAACGACAGAGCGGACGTGCTTGGGGGTGCGGGGAGAGATTCCTCGACCTCTGGAGGCGAGGGAAGATCGTCATCGAGTTTTCGAAGGGCGCAGACGACCTTCTTGTAGTGACGATTGATCGCAAAACAAACGAGCACCAGCACGAGCGTGAGCAGGAGGGTTACCCAACCACCTTCGGTGAACTTTTCGAAGATCGTGATGGCTAAGATGGTGACACACAACGCGAGCGCAAGAGCGTGTGCGCCCAAGTGACGCAGCCACCCGCGGTGCTCTGTGCGATGTTTCACCCAGAAGCGACCCATCGCCAAGTTTGACAAGCTGAAAGTCAGAAAGACGTTGATCGAGTACATGACGACGAGTTTGGTCACATCGCCACGCGTGTAGATGAGCGCGGCAAACGCTGCGGCAGACATGATCATGACGCCGTTGCGCATCGAGAGACGATCGGACAATGCGGCAAATCGATGCGGCAGCCACGAATCTGTCGCCATGTTGGCCATGACACGAGGCCCGTCGAGAAAGCCGGCCTGCGCTGCGACGAAGAGGAGCGCGCCTTCGCTGAAGAGCGCGACGATCACGAATGCCGTTCCAATCGGAACGCTGCCGAAATGCCAGTGTGCTGCGACGCGTTCGAGCAGCACGGCGTTCATCGTTTTGCCTTCGACGGGCTTCGCGTGCAAGAGAAGGTACGAGAGCAAAATGCCGCCAGCCGTTATCGCGAGAGACGTTGCCATGAGCAACATGGTGCGCTTCGCGGTTTTCACGCGCGGTTCACGCATCATTGCAACGCCGTTCGAGACCGCTTCGATGCCTGTGTATGTGCCGCCGCCCATCGAGTACGCGTGCACGAACAATTTGAGCGCGCCCAGAGTCCCCAGTGCACTGCTGGTGCGCGCCACGTTCTCTCGCACTTGTTGACTGACCGCGCCGATATCGCCCAAGTGACCACCGATCGCGACCACGAGAAGGACGGCGTGCGTCAGTAGGAATATTGCGAATATGGGAACGAGCGCGGTGACCGACTCTTTGACACCTCGGATGTTGAGTATCGTGAGGAGTCCGACACCTGCAAACGCGACGGGCAGCTTCCACGCGATCCAGTGCGGTGGAAGAAAGCTGAAAATCGCGTCGGCCCCGCTCGCGATCGAAATGGTGATCGTGAGTACGTAGTCGACAAGCAAGGCGGACCCTGAGATAACGCCGACGCGCTCGTGGAGGAGCTTCGATGCGACGACGTAGCCACCGCCGCCCGATGGAAACTGTTCGATGATGCGGCTGTAGCCGTAGCTGATGATGAACACGGTCGCTGCGGTCGCGAGCGCGAGGAAAAAGGCGAGCCCAGTGTGCTCGCCGAGCGCGCGAAACGCTTCATCGGGACCATAAGCTGATGACGACAAGCCGTCAGCGCCAAGACCGACCCAGGCGAGCAATGCGACAAGCGACAGCTTGTGAAAAGCGTCAGGATCTTTGACGTCTTTGGGAGCCCCGAAGAGCAGGCGGCGAATGCGGCTTGGCATGGTCGCGCCGTCCAATTGAAATGCTTGGGGGCGCTCTCGAAACCTACGAAGTTCGGCATAAAGATTCCGTAAGAAGTGTCCAAAGGGAGCGTTGTTGTCACTCGGGTTTTACGCGGTAGCCAACGCCTGCTTCGGTAAGGAGGTAGCGAGGGCGCGCGGGTTCACGCTCGAGTTTGTGTCGCAGCTGGCCCATGTACACCCGCAGGTATTGCGTTTCGTTGGCGTGCGACGGTCCCCACACTTCGACGAGCAGCTGGCGATGGGTGAGCACCTTGCCAGCGTGCTTCATGAGTGCCGCGAGCAACTTGTACTCGATGCGCGACAGGTGCACCTCTTCGTCGCGAAGGAAGACAAGACGCTTTTCAAGATCGACGCGGATCTCGCCGACCGTTTGAACGTGTTCCACTTCGCGACTCGTTCGAGCGGCGTGACGCAAGGCGACGCGCAGGCGTGCAAGGAGCTCTTGCGTGCCGAAGGGTTTGGTCAGGTAGTCGTCCGCGCCGGCGTCTAGCGCAGCGACCTTGTCTTCTTCTTGCCCCCGAGCGGAGAGAACAACGATAGGCAACGGCGACCACTCGCGAATGCTTCTTGTGACTTCGAGCCCGTCGATGTCGGCAAGCCCCAGGTCGAGAAGCACGATATCCGGTACATGCGAACGCGCGAGCGCGATTCCAAGTTTGCCAGTTTCGGCCTCGATGAAGCGGTAACCGTGGCTCGTAAGCGACGTTCGAAGGAAGCGCCGCATCTGCAGCTCGTCTTCGACGATGAGTACGAGTGGAGCAAGTTCGCTCAAGGTGCCCTCGGCACGCTGCTCGGCGGCGCGTCGTCAAGGTCATTGACTGTCGGTGGGACGCCCTCGACTGGGATCGTGAACCGAAACGATGCGCCTCCACCCTCGCGCGCCGCGGCCCAGATGCGACCACCATGAGCGGTCACAATGCCACGACAAACTGCTAGGCCAAGGCCGATGCCGCCATGGCCCTCGCGTCCGCGATGAAATTTTTCGAAGATGCGGTCCACTTGGTCTTGCGGAATTCCAGGGCCGCGATCGGCAACCTCAACTTCGATCGCACCGTCGCCCAAGCGCGCGCTGAGCTCGATCGCGGTGCCCTCTGGCGTGTATCGCGCCGCATTTTCGACGAGGTTGATGAGCACCTGCTCAATGAGTAGCGCATCGCAAGGAATGAGAGGAAGTTTGGGTGGGAGGCCGGTCGTGATCTTCCGTTGCCGCAAGCGATCATCGAGTCGACCGAGCGCGGTGCCGACGATCTCCTCGATCGATTGCCATTCCTTGTTGACCTGCATGACGCCTGCATCGAGCCTCGTCATGTCGAGTAGATTTCGAACGAGTCGGTTTAGACGGTCAGCTTCGTTGACGATCGACTCCGCATACTCAAGCCGATCTGCGGGCGAAAGCGTGTCATTGCCGAAGACGAGTGCGGACCCCGCCCCTTTGACGACCGCGAGTGGTGTTCGCAAGTCGTGCGAGACAGAACTCAAGAGAGAGTTCCGCAACTGTTCGGCTTCGACTTGCACCTGTGTGCGTTTCGCTGTTTCGACGAGCAACGAACGCTCGATGGCGAGTGCGATCTGGTTGCCAAACGTTTCAAGAAGTTGGCGCGCAGACGGTTCGACGAAGCGGTCGCTGTCGGCCGGCAAGACGCCGAGCACGCCGATGCGACCTCGCGCAGCGCGTAGCGGAATGTAGAGCGCCTTCGCCGCGGGAAGTGTTTCTGTCCCGAGGCCCGCAGCACGTTCGCGAAGCCACACCCATTCCGCGACGCCGCTCTCCTTCTCGTTGGGAATGAACGTTCCCGAAGCGCTGATTGCGCCGCTCGCGTCAGGAAGAAACAACGCCGTCGCACAATCAAAGACGTCGCGCATCTGATCTGCGGCAGTCGCGATGAGCTCGTCGATGGAACGCGCGCTTGCGAGATCGCGGCTGAGTGAGAAGAGACTGGCCGCTCTTCGTTCTCGGTCTGTTGCTGCCTCGGCCTGCCGTCGCACGCGTTCGGTGAGGCCGCTGATTAGCGCGGCAACGAAGAACATCACGCAGAACGTGAGAACATGCCGAAAATCGGATACCGCGAAGCTGTAGTAAGGCGCGATGAAGAAGAAGTCGAACGAAACGACGCTGAGCACGGCCGCGAGCATCGACGGGCCATAGCCATAGCGCATTGCGACAAGGACGATCGCGAGCAGATAGAGCATCACGACGTCGGCCAGCTGTGATCGTCCGAAAAACGCGATCGCAACCGCCGTTGCGATGGCGACGGAGCCAATCGATGCAACATAGGCACGCGTGGACCATCGCGGCTTCTTATTACGGAAGGCCGTAATTGTTGAGCTATCGTGGCCATCGCCCGTAATCACATAGATGTCGATGTCACCACTCTGGCGCACAAGTTCGCCCAAGAAGTCACGCCTTAGAACGTTGCGCCACCGCGGATGCGTTGTCTTGCCGACGACAATTTTTGTGACGTTGCGGCTCTTCGCATAGGCGAGAAGCTGCTCGATCGGATCATCACCGGTCAGCGTGCTCGTATCCGCGCCGAGTTGTTCGGCGAGCCGCAGGTTGTGGTTTACGCGTTCCTGATCGTGCGCGGATAGGCCCGTCGTGCGCTCGAGAAAAACCGCGAGCAACGGCGCGTGCAAACTTGCTGCGAGTCGCTTTGCGGCACGAACGAGTCGCTCGGAGTCCGGGCTCGGGCTCACGCAGACGACGATGCGCTCAGTGGTTGCCCAAGCCTGCTCGATGCCGTGCTCACGTCGGTATGCGTGCATCTGCGCGTCAACGCGTTCGGCCGTGCAGCGAAGCGCAAGCTCCCGAAGGGCAATGAGGTTGCCCTTGCGGAAGAAGTGCTGCGTTGCGTGAGCGGCCTGCGCTTGCAAGTACACTTTGCCGTCGCGCAGTCGGACAAGAAGTTCATCAGGTGGCAAGTCAATGAGGCGAACTTCGTCGGCCCTTTCGACGATCGCGTCCGGGACGGTCTCAGGGACGCGCACGCCAGTGATCTGTGCGACGACGTCGTTCAGACTGTCAAGATGGTGAACGTTCAGAGTCGTGTAGACATCGATTCCGGCCGAGAGGAGCTCTTCGACATCCTGCCAACGTTTGGCATGTCGCGATCCTTCGGCGTTACGGTGCGCAAGTTCATCAACGAGAAGCAGTGTGGGCCGACGAATGAGGGCTCCGTTGAGGTCGAGCTCTTCAAGGATGACGCCGCGATACTTAGCGTTCCATCGGGGTAGCAGCTCAAGACCGAGGACGAGCGACGCGGTGTCGTAGCGACCGTGTGTTTCGACGATGCCGACGACGACGTCTTTGCCCTCGGTCCGTGCCGCGCGTGCGGCTTCGAGCATGGAGTACGTCTTTCCGACGCCAGGCGCAGCACCGAAAAAGATGGTGAGCTGGCCACGACCACGATGGCTCTCCTCCTCTCGTACGAGAGAGAGCGGCTCCTCGGGCGTTGGGCGACGCTCGTTCATGAGGGCACAGACTACTCCAGTTGGTCGAGCGCGAGATTGAGGTCAAGGTCTCCCTTGCCATCAAAGTCGGAAGTTCGCGGCGACCGTCAGCAGCGTTTGCGCGTCGACTGCGTCAGGAGTGAACGCGGCGGGCGTGGGTTGAAATCCACTAGGCGACGTGGTGCCGCCGGGTCCGGCGAAGTACGGCACGTTCGCCTTCCGGTAGATCGCTTCGAAGCGCAGTGAAAAGAAGTCCGTAGGCATCACGTCGAAAGTCCCCGTGATGCCCCAAACCTGCAGCGGCTTCGTCCCCGGTCCGGTTGCAAATCCCGGAGGCGCGTATTGCGCGAGGTAACTCGTCGGATTTGAAAACACTTCTGGGCGGACCGTCAGCGCAAGAAGATCGCGCATGAACCACACGCGACTCGCAAGCGCGCTACCGAGCATGTGCGCTTGGCCGGGTCCTGGAAGCGGCGCACCCGAGCTGTCGATTCCGCCGCTTTCGAAGCCAATGTGGTTGTTGACGCTGAAAGCCGCCTTCGAGATGAAGCGCGTGCCCGGCCTGTCGAAATAACGAAAGTTGACGCTGTGATCGCTGTGGAAGCGCAAACGGTCATCGACGCCTTTGGTGTCGGTACCGAGGTAGAAATTGGCGATGAGCGAAACACCTTCGGAAGGACTCCAGCGCAGTGCCAAGCCACCCGACGGCGCGAGGTTCATTTTGCCGTACGTCTGCCAGCCGTTCATGAGCCAAGGCTCGATCTTGAGTCGCGCGGTCGGGAAAAACTGAGCCCGAATACCCTGAAGATAGAAGGGCGTGTGGTCGCCGACGAGCGAGTGGCTGTAGTTCCAATTTTCGGCGAGAAGGTAGCTCTCGAGGCCGATGTATGACGAGAAGAGGCCGGCCTCGACGTTGATGCCTCGCATGGCATCGAAGTGGTAGCCGACGGCGGCCTCGCGGATGTAACGCAGCGATGAGAGCGAACGCCCCCGTGCAACGCTAGGGTCAAGATCCTGAACGATGTTGAGTGTGTTTCCGTACTGCAAAGAGAGGCGTCCGATAACGTGCTTGTAGTTCCAATCGAGGCCAATCGAGGCAAGGTTGAGCGCAAGTTCGTTGTGCCGCGCGATCGATGCGCAGCCGGTCAGCGTGTTGTCACGCGGATGGTTCATTGAGTACGCATAGTTGACGTCGACGTACACGCTTGGCGTGACTGCACCTCCCCAAGCCGTCAGCGGAAACGTCTTCTGGCGACTCTGGCCGTTCATCCACGTGAAGTCGCCCCAAGCAAAGGGCTCCCCTTTGTCTTCTGCGGGCGCATCGGCTGCGATCGCGCGGACAGCGAGCAATGTGACGGACATGGTAACTGCGAGGCAGGACAGACGAAGCATGTGAGCCCCTCCGGGTTCGCGCCGTGCGGCCGACGGAAGGCTACGAGAAAGCGCGTAAGGACGACGTAAATTGTGTGGGCTCTTCGAACGGGTTGATGGCCCGCCGAGTCACGAGCTCCACCCGGGTGGAGTTGCTACAGCAGTGCGAGCCTCTCAACCACGAGCCTCTCCAGCTCTACTTGCGACCACATTGGTGTAAACGTGTGGTCAGGGCCGCTGATTTCGACAAATTTGAATTTCGGATTCCCAGCGAGCGCCTCAATCTCGCGCATGGCGTGGAGATTGAGGTAGTCAAGCCCCGGATCCTTTGTCGAGAAAACCATGAAAACATCGGTGCCGCGCTTGCAGAGCTTCTCAAATTCTCCGGCAAATGCGCCTCGACCTTCGTCCTTGGGTTCTGCGGAAAATCGCGCGAGGCGAGCCTTCACAACACCCATTGCGCGCGCACTCACCACGTTGAAAACGCTCCGAAGGTTCACGCCGCCGCGGAGCACCTTTTTCCATTTATCCACGCTGAAAAGCGACTTCTTGTACTGTTCGGCCGCGCTCACGGTGTCCCAGTGCGCGCGCGTTACGTCGAGTGTGTCGCCTTCGCGGAAGTCGAAAGTCTGTGCGTTGATGATCATGGTTGCCACGACGCTGGGGTCAGCAATCGCCGTTTTGAAGGCGTGGTAGCCGCCAGAACAAAGGCCGATAAGAACGAATCGCTTGTGCCCCTTTTGGCGAAGGTGAACGAGTGCGGCGTCAATGTCTGCGGCAGCTGCTTTCGGATACGGCTGAATAGGTGCTTCGCCCGGCGCGGCCTCGCTCTCGCCGATTCCCGAAATATCAAAGCGCAGCGAAGAGAACCCGAGCGCCGAAAAATTGCGCGCCCACCGCACGTACATGCCGTTCGAGCCAAAGTGAGGGTTAGCGCCAATCGTCAACATCACGATCGCCGGACGCTCCTTGGTGGGCGAGATCGGCGTGGTCAAGACGCCGAACGATCTCGATTCGCTTCCGAAGTGAAAGGCGGTTTCTGCGAACCCACCGCGATCGTCTCGTGTGGTGGACGGGCTGCAAGGAAGGGGCGGGGTGGCAGCTGCGAAGGTGGGCTCGAGCGACGTCAGCCAATCGCAGACTTGGTCAATGACCTTGACTGGCAACTTTGCGTTGTGGCGAGAGGTCATCATGCCGGCATAGCCGAGTGCGACCCTTTGCTCGACCTCCGCGCCGAGTGCGGCAAAGTGCTTGATCAATGGCTCGTCGATCGGAAGATCGTCTCGCCCGATGAGGAGCATTCGCTTTGCTGGCGCGCGCGTGAGCTTCAGAAGATCGATACGACCTAGGTCGGCGACGGTTTCTTTGGCGAGAAGAAAGCCACCGGCTTCCGCGTCGCCCTCCGCGAGCGCTGGAGTCGGCTTCACTTCCCACTCGGCACCTGCTGACATGGCGTTCAGCGCCTGAAGTTCACGCACGAAAACACGACCTCGTGTAATGGGACTCCACAGGACGAGACTCGCTACGTCGGTGCGATCAGACGCGACCCCCGGTGCGAGTAGCGCGCCGATCCGCACTCCAAAAATGTGAAGGTGAGAGGCGCCACTTCTGCGCAGCGCTTCGTCGCACGCTTGCGCGATGCTCGCGCTCCATGCGGATACTCGTTCGGGGTCGCGATCGCAGCCTAGCGAGTCACCGACTCCGTGGTAGTCGAAGCGGAGTACCGAGAAGCCGAGCGCGGCGAGTCGCCTTGCAAGCTCACGCAATGTTCTGTGCGTGCACACCATTTCATCGCCGTGTGAACCACAGAGAACCACAGCGGCAGCATTGCGGTTCTCCCCTGTTGGCGAGTGGAAAAATCCGAATAGTTCACCCGCTTGTCCAAAGTGGACCGGCGTCACGAGGTGAACTCGAGCTCGGGGAGCGTGCCATCAACGGCCGTCGACGTTTTCTTCGACCCATTGGTTCCTTCCCAGTGGGCAACGTGAAGCCACGGAGTGCGCAGCGAGAGCACGCGCCCGAGACGCCGAAAGCCAAGCTTCTCGTGGAGGCCGATCGACGAGGCGTGAGTGCTACGGATCAGGCATTGCACACGGTTCGCTCCGTCGTGCTCGAATGCACTTCGTAGCGCCTCGACAAAGACCTTCACAAATAAGCCCGAAGAACGCGCTTCGGGTGATGCGGCTGCGTTGAACGACCAGACCGTGCCTGGTGCGAGCCTCCATCGAGCGAGAAACTGGGCATCCTCGGTAAACGCGTCGCCCTTGTGCAACCAGGTATGCGAGAGGATGGCTTGATTGAGCTCGCCCACGTACCCGATATCGCCTTTGAGCAATCGTTCCACGATGAGCGCGGGCGGGGTGTCGTCGACCGATGCCAGGCCGGCCACGTCATCGAGAGTCGCGCGTCGAACGACGAGGTCACGAAAACCCCGAATCACCTTAGGGGGCGCACTTAGTTCATATACTTTACTAACGCGAATCGCGAGGTGTTCGTTGAGCCCCAATCGCTCGAGCGCAGTGCGTGCGAAATGTGCGCTCCGCGAGACCGGCGAATTATCGTCGGTAGCGAGTGCTTCCGCGATTTGCGTGCGCAGTCCTCTTTGGCTGGTTCGCTTCGCCTTCACTTGTGCGCGTCCCTTGTCGTGTTCATTGTCTACGTTGCGATTTCGATGTGTGGCGTATTGAGCGATTCGGGATTGACGGGGCGCTTCCATTTGCCCTCGGGCGTATGCGCAAAACCGTGACTCGGTAAGAACTGCCTGACCGGGACATTCTTCGGGGTCTCGACGAGATTTGCGTAGACGGTGTCGCCCTTGATGGTCGATAGGTCGCGTAGCACACACGCGAGAAATGCGGTTTCGACGCCGCGTCCAAGGATGCGACAGGAAAGCAGAAACGAGTCGATCTCAAGCCGCTCGGCCGCTCGCACGATGCACACGCCGACCAATCCGTAGTCACCGAACCTATCGGATGCCGTGAGTACAAACACTCTCCAAGTGGGGTCGGACATGAGTGCGTCAATTTCGGGCTCGGTGCGCCTGATGGTCGTGAGGTTAAACTGGTTGGTCTTTTGTGTAAGTTGCGCCACGCGCGCGCTCTCGTCCGTCGTAGGACGGCGCACAGTTACCTTCAAGCCGAGTGAACGCAGATACTCGCTGAGCTCTCTCGCGGTGGAGCCCGCTTTGGGCGCGACCGATTGGCGCTCGAATTCGATACGGTATTGCTCGGCACGAGCACGATCTTCAGAGGTGAGCGCCACTCGATCGAGCGCCGGCACCGAACGCAGCGCGGCGACGATTAGAGCAGGATCTGAAGGGACTTGGAGCACTGTGACCTGAGGCAAAACGTGGCGCACCTCTTCGCATTCTGTGGGGCTGTCGTCTATGAAAACAATGCTATCAACGCCCACGTTGAGCTCGCGGCTTAGTTCGACGAGAGAGTCGCTCTTCCGATTCCAGTTGATGCGATAGGCGGCCAAGTGTTCGCGTCGGATGCGCATGGCGGAATGCTTGTCAAACACCTCAAGCGCGTCGCGTTCGTTGTTCTTGCTCGCGACGCAAAGAAGCACGCCTTGGTTGCGATAGGCCAGGAGGGCTTCCTGAAACGCCACATAGGCACTACCCAAACCTGAATCGCCGAGGGCGATGCCACCTATCCCGTCTTCGCCGATCACGCCTCCCCACAGCGTATTGTCGAGATCGAGAACGATCACTTTCGCGGGCGCCACGAAAAGTGGCGCGATTGTGCGGGAGATCCAATAGGCAAGTTGCTTACCGAACGCTACGGAATAGGGATGCCGTGAGACATGCCACATGCGATCGTCATACGCGTTGGCGGCACCGCATTGCGCGACGGCATCCTCGACGTCGACGGTGATGACGTGCGTTTGAGAAAGGGATCGCCAAAGGTCCACATTGAGCTCGCGTCGGAGCTGGCCTTCGGACGCTTCGTGCGTCGCATCAAGGACACCGAGCGGGGACGATGGCGCCTTCGCGAAGTTGCCGCAAATAACGGGACCGTTGGAGGTTCGCGCGTAGCTCGCAACCACCGACGCGAGCTGCGCTACTTCCGCGCGACTTGCACCGCGCGCTGTGGAAATAGCTTCGGGTGCGAGTGTGGAGAGCTCGTGAAGCGCACGCCCGCAAAGCTCTTCTAGGCGAGGGAGCACGAGCGTGAGGTCGAGCGGCGCCTCACGGAGTGTGCTCTGGGGGTCGACAAGCGATTGGTAAATTTGGTTGAACGGTGTGACGACGAAGGTCGCTGCAAGTCCTCGGTCCGCTAGGAAACAACCGAGCGCGGGGAGCAGGGGCTCAACGGTGTAACTCGCAGCGATGCCGATGCGCAGGGGCCTTAGGCCGGATGGATCGGCCAAAATGGACCGCCACCGTGAGAGGATGGTTCGCGTCGACGCGTCGGTGGTGAGGGGCGCCATGAGATCTAAGCCCGAGGCTGTTTTGCTTCGACAAAGCGTGCCACGTCACCAAGCGAATGCAGGTTCAGTGCGTCCGCCGTCGAGATCGTAACTCCGAACTCCTCCTCGATCGCGCCGATGAAATGGATGTTGGTCATCGAATCCCACTCGGGCAAATTGGAAGGTGACGACTGCTCACTGAGCAACGTGACATTGACCCCAGCGATCTCACTGAGGACCAACGAGAGCTTTGAAAGTAGAGACTCGGGCGGCGACATCGGGCGAGCGTATCGGATACTCCTCACCTCTGTAAAACCGCTCATGAACGGAGGGTACTAGCCCGAATCTTTCACCGCATGCAATCCGTTGCTCGAGGTCCTGCGCTTGGCTCTTGCGGCAAGTTCCTTCTCGGTGCCGACGTACGGCCTTCGTGTGCCCATGACGTGGTCGAACCACGGCCTCGTTACGCACCAATTTGCGTTTTGATCGGGGCCCATATGGTGGTCGTAGTGCCAAGACAAGTGCGCCCGTGCCCAGTCCGGGTCGAGGTGCGCTTTCGTGTGCACACGGTAGTAATTCCAAGCTGAATAGAGCAGTGTGCCGGCGAAAAATGGTGCGACTGGTGCCCAAACGAGAACAGGTAGCGATATGCCAACAAGCGCGAGTATCTCTTTGGTCTGCGCGTTGAGAGGTTCATGCCTCGTGAACATGGGTCGCAAGTAGTCTTCGTCGAGCATGTCGTGCCGGCGCGACGCAGCGTGGTGTTCGTGCCAGTGGAAGCTCCACATGCTCGATTTGTGCCTGCCACGAGCGTGCAAAATGTACTTGTGAGCAACCCATTCGATCACGTTCGCCGTGAGTAGGCCGAGCGGAATTCCAAGCATTTACTGTCACCCCTACCTTGATTTTGAGGCGCCGAGCGCCGAGCGTCAACCCGGCTTAGCCCCGCTTGACCATCTTCCGGTGGAGCAGCCGCTTCTTCAACGGGCCCAGATGGTCGATCATGAGGACGCCTTGTAGGTGATCGTACTCATGTTGAATCGCGATCGCGAGAAGGCCATCTGCCTCAAGTTCGAACGGCTTGCCCTCGCGATCAAGCGCTCGAACGCGCACTTTTGCGTCGCGCGCAATTTCCTCGCGGGCGCCAGGAAAGCTGAGGCACCCCTCGTCCCAAGTCGTGCGATCCACCCGTTCGAGAATCTCGGGATTGATGAAAACGCGAAAGTCGCTGGGATCGTCATCGGACGCGCAGTCGCAAACGAAAAGTTGATAGGCCTCCGCGATCTGGGTAGCCGCGAGGCCGGCACCTGAGGCCTCGTACATGGTTTCTGCCATGTCGTCGATCAGGCGGTGGATCTCTGGAGTAACCTGGTCAATTTTCTTGCCGACCTCGCGAAGGCGTTTGTCGGGGTAGAGCAAAATGGTGCGAATCGCCATGACTACGCCCTCAATCGTACGCGAATTTGCTCAATTTTGCGAGGCGCGTCTGGCCTGGCCCGAGGTGGCCCGGGGTCAGTCCTCGGCAGGGTACTCAACTCTCCCAAAGACGTGAGCGTCGACGCCGCAGACTTCCCATTGTGGATCGATGATGCGTGGGGCGTCGGCGATTTCCGCAGGGCCACACCAGTCGACGGCCCCGGGTCTGCCTCGTGGGCCAAGGAGCAGTGGAGCCACAAACGCGTGCAGGCGATCCGCAAGCCGGCCCGCAAGCAAGCTTCCGCCGAGCTCGGCGCCGCCTTCGACGAGCACCGACACAATGCCTCGCTCGCCAAGCGCACGCAGGGCCTGGTCGAGATCGACGCGCCCCTCGGGAGAAGGTGCGCATCGGATCACCTCGATCCCCAACTCGCTCAAGATGAGCGCACGATCGTCAGGGGCACCCTCCGTCGTGAGCAAATAGGTCCTGACTTCGCGCGCCGTTGTAGCGAGCGCGCTGTCGACAGCGAGTTTGAGCTGCGAGTCGACGACGACGCGCGCGGGGTTGCGTCCCGTCACCTCGCGAACAGTCAGGGCGGGATCATCGGCGATCGCGGTGCCGATGCCAACGATAACCGCGTCGCTTTCGGCGCGAAGGACGTGAACGCGCGCGCGCGCTTCGGGGCCGGTGATCCAGCGGGATGCGCCGGTCCGCGTGGCAATACGGCCGTCGAGTGATAGCGCAAGCTTCAGTGCGACATAAGGAATGCCGGTGGTTACAAATTTGGTCCACGGAGCGAGCAGCGCTTCGCATTCGGTCGTTGAAACGCCCTCAACGACTTCGATGCCTTCTTTGCGAAGCGCGTCGATGCCACCGCCTTCGACATGTGGATTCGGATCAGCCGTGCCGACGAACACGCGCCGAATGCCCGCATCGATGATCGCGCGCGTGCATGGAGGCGTGCGTCCGAAATGGTTGCAAGGCTCGAGCGTTACATAGAGGTCGGCGTTCACTGCGCTCGCGCCTGCGTTCGCGAGCGCAGTGACCTCAGCGTGGCGCTCACCCGCTCGTTCGTGGTGGCCGACGCCGACGATCTTTTGGCCTTGTACGACTACCGCTCCCACGTGGGGGTTGGGCGACGGGTCGCCTGCGCGCCCTGCTTCGATGGCGTGCTGCATGAACGCGGTATCCGCTGCGTTCATGTTCACGTCGTTCACGACGTCGCTCCAGGTTCGGATGTGGGCTTCTTGTCTTGCGCGATACGCTCGAGCTCATTCTGAAATTCCGCGATATCGCGAAAGCTGCGGTAGACGCTTGCAAATCGCACGTACGCCACCTCGTCGAGGCTACGCAAATGCACCATCACGCGTTCGCCAATGTCAATTGAACTGACTTCCTTGCGGTCGGAGTCGATGAGCGCGCGCTCTATCGCGTCGATCGCCTGTTCGATGCGCTCTACGGGAACTGCGCGCTTGTCGCAGGCTCGCTTGAGCCCATAGAAGATCTTCTGCCTATCAAACGTCTCGCGCCGACCGTCTTTTTTGATGACGAGAGGAAACGTCTCTTCAACGCGTTCGTAGCTTGTGAATCGCCGTGCGCACGCCTCGCACTCGCGTCTGCGCCGTATGACGTCGCCACCGGCCGACGCACGCGAGTCAATCACCTTGCTTTCAAGGTGCGCGCAAAACGGGCACTTCATGTAGAACTCGCCTTAGCACGTTGCGGCATGCGACTCAGCTTCGGTTGTCGTTGAGAATGGCGTGCACATAGTCAATGGCCTGTCCGACCGTTTGGATTTGCTCGACGTCACGATCGGGAATGTGGAGGTCGAAAGCCTCCTCGAAGGCGAGCACCAACTCGAAGATGCTCCGCGAATCCGCCCCGAGGTCGCCGATGAACGCTTGTTCACGGCGCAAGGTGGCGACGTCGGCGTCGAGTTGCTCGGCGACTACGCGCATCACTTCTTGGGTTACATCGCGGGGCATGGCGGCTGTCGTATCAAAGGCTGGGAGCGACGGGAATCACTACCGAGAGTCACATGTAAAGGCCACCGTTCACGCGTACCACCTGCCCGGTTACGTACCGTGCTGCATGGCTTGCAAGGTACACACATGCGGCAGCGACGTCATCGGGCACGCCGGTCCTGCCGAGCGGGATCACCTTGGTCAGCTGCTCACGCTGGTCGTCGCTCAGCTTTGCAGTCATATCGGTGTCGATGAAGCCCGGTGCGACGACGTTGACCGTAATGTTGCGACTTGCGAACTCACGCGCGAGCGACTTTGCAGCACCGTGCAACGCCGCCTTTGTCGCGGCGTAGGCGGTTTGGCCGACGTTGCCCATCTCGCCAACAACGCTTGAGACGAAGATAACGCGACCTTGCTTAGGCTTGAGCATCGTTCTGAGCGCGCTCTTCGCCGCAATGAGGGAGCCACGCACATTCGTTTGCCAAAGGAGATCGAGGTCCTCATCGCTTAGGCGAAGCGCGAGCCCATCGACCGCGATGCCGGCGTTCGCGACGAGAATGTCGAGTCGACCGTGACGTTTTTCGACCGCGGCGATTTCGGTTTCGACGGATTCCGAATGGGTAACGTCGAAGTTGACGAGATCGGCCTCACCGCCGGCATCGGAAATAATCTTGACGACCTCTTCCGCGGCTTGCCGGCTCTTGCCGTAGTGGACGACGACTCTCGCGCCATGTGCGGCCATGGCGATCGCGGTAGCGCGACCGATGCCGCGCGAAGCACCAGTGATGAGGGCGACCTTCGTGTCGAGGCGGAACATGGATCGCATGTTTGGCACTGGTTTGGTTGGAACGCCAGGGCGTACGATCGCGCGGCCTAGGAAGTCGACTCGGCATTCGTCGCGTGGAAAAAGGTCGCAGTCTCGCGCAACTGTGCAAGCGTCCCAACGGTAAGCGGCTTGACTTGTTTGATCGTGCGTTTCACGCAACCGGTGAGCACGTTGCCTGGCCCAATTTCAATGGCGTGGGTGATGCCCAGTTGGGCGATCGCAAGCAGTGTTCGCTCCCACTGCACTGTGGCGGTGACTTGCGCAACCAAGCGGGAAACCGTGCCTTCGCGGTCTGCGTGAGGTAGCGCGTCGACATTGCTCAGTACGGGAAATTGCGGCGTTGCAAGAGGGATCGTTTCGAGCGCGCGTTTCATTGCGTCGGCTGCGGGCTGCATGAGGGCACAGTGAAATGGTGCGCTCACCTTGAGTGGCATTGGTCTCGCTCCCGCTTCGCTTGCGATGGTGCACGCGCGCGCCACCGCGGCGACCGTGCCCGCGATAACGACTTGGCCCGGCGCATTGAAGTTTGCCGGCGACACGATTTCGCCCTGCGATGCTTCTTTGCATGCGCGTTCCGCGAGCTCGGGCGAGCACGCGAGCAACGCCGCCATTGTTCCGATGCCGTCGGGCACCGCAAGCTGCATCGCTTCGCCTCGATGGCGTACGAGCTTGACTGCATCTTCGAAGGTGAGGACCCCAGCCGCGACGAGCGCCGTGTACTCACCGAGCGAGTGACCTGCGGCAACGGTCGGTGTGAGCGAAGGCAAAGCGCCGCGTAACGCCTCGAGCACCATGAGGCTCGCGGTCAAAATCGCGGGCTGCGCGTTCGCGGTGAGCCGCAACTCCTCTTCGGGCCCCTCGGCCATGATGCGCGAGAGCGGGAACCCTAGGGCATCGTCCGCGCGCTTAAGCAGCTCTGCTGCCGTTGGAAATTCGGACGCAACGTCAAGCGCCATGCCGACGGTTTGTGAACCTTGACCTGGGAAGAGCCACGCGATCTGCATCTACACTGCATCCACAAAAAAACGCGGTTCTTCGGTGGTTAGAGTCCGACACACCCACGCAGCAACGCGG
>JAHFDY010000076.1 GCA_023248735.1 Myxococcales bacterium | reverse complement strand
CGCGGCAGCTTTAGGCGGCGTTGATTTCGCCGACCTTGACACGGCGTTCCTGCTCGCCGAGGAGGGTCACCAAGGCGGCTACACGCACGAAGGCCCGCGCATCACGCTCACCGGAGGCCCGGGCCTTGACGTTTCTCGGCGCACACTCACTTGAACAGGGAAGAGTATTCCTTGCAGATGCCCTTGTAGGCCTCGGACTTCTCGCGATCCATGATGACCTTGATCTGAAGGCCACAAATGGTGAGCGTTGATTTGCTCACGCTCTCGCTGAGGTTCTTCTTGTTGTCGGCGGACACCTGGAAGCCGCGTGCGTTCTTGATATCGGCATAGCGAGTTTTGAGGTCTTCCTTCTTGGCGTCAAAAGCCTTCTTTGCGCCCTCTGGACCTTCCTTGTCGGCCTTTTCTTTGAGGTCGGCGGCAAGCGTGTCATTCGCCTTGATGAACGCCTCAACGTCAGAGTTCTTGCTGCAACCGGTCGTGAGCACCGCAACGATCAAACCAAGAGCTAACTTCATCGGAGCCTCCATCAGTGTTTCCGCTTGCACTTCTCCAGCGCGCGCGAGCTTATCAGCCACCGAGATATGCCGCTTGAATTTCCGGATCGGCCGCAAGGTCCGAGGAGCGGCCGCTCTTGGCAATTTCGCCTGTGCGAAGCACGTATGCACGATGGCTCGTCCTGAGGGCGACACGCGTGTTCTGCTCGACGACGAGAATCGTGACGCCCGCCGCGGCAATTTGGGCGATGGCCACAAAGATCTGCTGCACGAGCTTCGGAGCGATGCCAAGGGACGGCTCATCGAGAAGCAGAAGCGACGGCCTTGCCATGAGTGCGCGAGAGATTGCAAGCATCTGTTGCTCACCACCCGAGAGCGTCCCGGCTTCCTGTTTCATCCGCTCACCGAGTCGCGGAAACAAGTGCACGACGTCGTCGATCGTCTCCCGCATCGTGTCCTTGTCGCGATGTACATACGCGCCGAGTTCTAAATTTTCGAGCACCGTGAGCGTGGGAAAAATCGCGCGCCCCTCGGGCACGAGCGAGATACCTGCTTCGACAAGATCTTCGGTGGCAGCCCCTGTGATCGATTTTCCCGCGAAGTTGATAGCGCCCCCTGCGATCGGTAAGAGGCCAACGATGCTCTTCAGCGTAGTGGTCTTGCCCGCGCCGTTTGCCCCAATCAACGCAACGATCTCGCCCGATCCAACGCTGAGGCTCACGCCCTTGAGTGCGGAGATGCCGCCGTAATTGACCCGTAGGTCACTTATTTCGAGCAGCGATTCATGGGGTGGAATCGGAAGACGATGAGGATGTCCAACCCTCATGCGGCATCTCCCCCAACCGCATCAACGTCATCGTCGCCGAGGTAGGCGGTGATGACGGCGGGATGGTTGCGTATGATCTCTGCGCTCCCTTGAGCGATTGTCTCTCCGTGGTCGAGAACGTGAATCTCTTCGCAGACGCCCATGACGACCTGCATGTTGTGTTCGACCAGCACGACGGTGAGATCAAACGTATCGCGCAGCCACCGCACCTGTGTCTTGAGCCCTTCCGCCTCGCCGTAGTTCATCCCTGCGGCTGGCTCGTCAAGCAGCAGAACCTTTGGGGACAGCATCATCGCGCGCGCGATTTCCAACCTTCGTTGATTGCCGTACGAGAGCGAGGTCGACGGAGCATCCGCGAGTTCACGGAGCGAAAAAACGTCAAGTAGCTCCTGCGCGCGCTTCGTCATGGCCATTTCGTCGTCGAAGTGCGCCCGTGTGCGTAGGAGCGCCGAGAACAGATGCGCTTTCTTTTGTAACTCGCAAGCGACCAGCAAATTTTCGAGCACCGTGAGTTGCGAGAACAACCGGATGTTCTGGAAGGTCCTCGCAATGCCGGCCTTCGCGATCTCAGCCGGTTTCAAATTGCCAAGGCAAAGGCCACCAAGCGTGATTGACCCCGCGTCGAATTGATAAACGCCCGTGACCAAATTGAAGACCGTTGTCTTGCCCGCACCATTGGGCCCAATGAGGCCAAAGATCGAACGCTCTGGAACCGAGAACGTCACATCGCTGACCGCGCGTAGACCACCGAACGATTTGCACACGTTCTTGAGGATGAGCGTCACGATGCTCTCCTCTTCTGAAACAACTCCCGTTCGCCGAGAAGGCCTTCGGGCCGGACAATCATGAGCGCAATGAGCAGCACGGAGTATAGAATCATCCGCAGCGCGTTGAGGTCGAGCCACTCCGCATGACTGCGAAACTCTTGGATGACGCTTGTCCCCTGACCGTACTCGATGGCTTTGATGCTCAACGTTACGAACACCCCGCCCAACACCGCGCCGGTAACGGAACCCGAACCGCCCAAAATGACCATCGTGATCGCGTCGAACGACGTTTGAAAGTTGAACGCATCCGGTTGCACGCTTGGGGTGCCGTCGCGCATCATCGCCATGAGCCCGCCCGCAACGCCGGCGCCAACTGCGGCGAGCACAAATGACGTCACCTTATACCGCGTTGGATCCACTCCCACGGCTGCGGAAGCGATCTCGTCTTCGCGCAGCGCCCGAAGCGCTCTGCCCCAGCCTGAGAACTTGATGCGCCAGGCGAGCGCCACCATCAGGGTGACGATCGTCAAGATCCAGAACGGTCCAGCGTAGAGCGGCACGCCCTGATCGACGGGACCCGCATATCCTTGCGGACCGCCGAGCGACGTGAGCGAAACGCTGAGCGCGTGAAAAAATGTGCCAGGGCCACGCACGTTTGACCATGCGTGCGAGAGCGTATCTTTTGCCCCAACGTCAGCCGTCGCGATGAGCAATCTGAAAATCTCGGCAAACCCGAGCGTCACGATCGCAAGGTAGTCGCCCTTCAAACGCAGGCTCGGCAAACCAAGAAGGAATCCAAACGCTCCCGCGACGAGCGCAGCGGCGAGGAGCGCAACCGGCACAACGATGAACGAATTCGCCAACGTTGGCGTTTGAGCGCCGAGCTTGACGTGCAACTGCGACGCGACGATAGCCGCGGTGTAGGCGCCGATCCCGATAAACCCCGCGTGACCGATCGAGAACTGTCCGGCCATGCCGTTGATCACGTTGAGAGAAACAGCGACGAGCACGTTGCACGCCGTGAGCATAAGGAGCTGCCGCAATGACCCGTCGGTCAGGATGCGTGAAAAGCCGAGATCGAGCGCAAGCGAAGCCGAAGCGACCATCAGCGCAATCACGATCGTTCGAGTCCAGATGCGAGCGGCCATGCGTGGTTTCGGCTTCTATCGCACTAACGAGGGCTGGTCGATAATGGCCTGCTGCGCCTTATCCATCCAGTCTGCGAGAGCACACTCTTTGCGGCCCACTTTGACCGACTCAGCGCGAAGTTGACCGGAGGCCACCCTCCAATCTTTGCAATGCTCCCCGTTCGCAACGCCCCCGAGCGAACACCCCTCGACCTTTGCGAGCAACGCCGATCCTTCACTCGAGTGCACGTTGCGACGCGCCCATTCGAGCTGGGTAACGAGCTGTTTTTTGGGGTTTTTTTCGCCTGCCAAGTCCGCAAGCCGCGCGGCGTCGCAAATCGTTCCGACGTCGAGCTTGTAGCTCGTGCACGCTGCACAAAAGGCCGCGGTGGCGACGACGCAAATGAAACTGATCGACGCCTGTTTCATTTGACGATGCGCAAGTACGACGGCAGCTCACGCTTCGCCCGTTGAGGCTCGGCGCCGGGCTTCTTTTCTTCAACGCTCGCGAGCGGTACCGGTGGCGCGTTCACCGGCTCGAGCAGCGGCGACGACTTGGGTGCCTCGCGAATGGGGGTATCGGCGAGGCGCGCGCCTTTCGTCGCCTTCTTAGCGCGATCCTTCGGAACGCTCGGCGCGGCCTTGTTCGTCGCGGCAACCTTCTTTTTCGCCTTTGCCACTTTGGGCTCTGGTGGAGAGGATTCCTGCATCGCGGAAGGCTTCTTGCGCACTTTCTTTGCCGGCGCTTCGGGCGAAACCGCCGGGGCCTGCGGTGCCTCGGCGGCGCTAGGAACGGCGCGCAAGTGGGAGACCTTCGGCGGCGGCGCGGCCTTCGCGACACCGAACTGTGGTGCAACCTCAAACGGCACTTCGTCGGGCCAGATCACGCCGCGGCCGTCCTCGCCCGAAAGCGCGAAAATCGCATTCCAAGGCATGACGCAGAAAAAGGGCGCGCGGTTGAAGCTAAGTGTGCACGAGATGCCCTCATCTTCGACACGCAAGTCGTGGATCGGCACCGCCATGTTGAGACCCACCTGAAGCACCAAGTGCGGCTGTTTGCGAAACCAGGCTGGCACCATGACGCCACTCGCCCGCGGGTCGAGGTGAATGAAAAGGCTGGTCTGCGACAGCAACTGCGTAGCGCAGGCTTTTTTCGGTGGAAGAACGGGCTGCATCGAGTTCTCGCCCCTTATAGCGCATTTCATCCTGAGGGGGTCATCCTGAGGGCGCAGCCCGAAGGACCCCCAGAGCCTCTTTGCATACGGCAGGTGACGCGAAAGTCGTCATGTTACTTGACGGATTCAGAGGGACTCTGGGGCTCCTTCGCTTCGCTCAGGAATGGACCTTCGCTTCGCTCAGGATTCAGGATTCTGCTACTTGGCGACGCCTGCCGCGACAGCTTTCGGTGCCGACGTCACGGGCGCCGCAGCACCCGCCGAGGTGATCTCGAGCGAGTACCCGAGTCCTCCCTTAATGTTATCGGTGTGACCTTCAACGGCTTCTTTAACATTGATGGAGTAGTCACCTGGCTCGAACTTCGCCGTAAGAGTGACGCCGCTTTCGTCACCCTCTTTGTGCCATTTTGCGGCGCCCTTGCTGACGGTAAGGTCGGGCCAGAGGCGCAGCATCTTGTTTGCACCTGTCGGCGTAACCTTGAACGTGTAGGTGCCCGCCGTCGCGACCTTCCACTGCTTGGTGTCGCCGTCCTTGTTGGACACGCGCGCCGAACAAGCGCCGTCCTTTTGGGCGTCAACCATGTTCGCGCAGGCGTCCACAGGTGCATCGGCGAAAATCGAAACGGGCAATCCAATCACAAACGAAAGGCCCGCCGCGGCGAAACCGATCGTCATGTTGCGCTTGGTCGAACCGACCAGCTTGTCGCGCCCCTTGGTGGAGATGAGAAGCTTGCCGAGCATCCCGTCTGGGCGACCGATCGCACCGTTGGCGAGCTTGCCCATCGCAAAGAGATTGCCCTCTGCAGGGATAATCTTCTCGGTGGCCGAGAGCCCCAACGCCACGCCTTCACCAAAGTGCGGCTTGATGTTTACCTGGTGCTGACCAAAAATTACGTCGCCCGAAGTCGCAGCAGTACCTTGCTCAAACGACTTGACGAGATCCCCCGCGACGACGTCTTTGCGCGCGTCGACCGATACGGGCCCCGAACCGTCGTTAAGCAAGAAGTACGCGCCGCCGTTTTCGGTGTGCACGTTGCTCTTCTTTTTTTCTTCCTTCGTCCCGTTTTCCGTCGTGACGTGCTTCTTCACTTCGCGCTGAATTTCGATCTCGTAGTAGACGCAGGGACGACCCGACATGGGCGCGATGAAAGGCTGTTGCAAACCGATTGCGCCTTCCACCGAGATCATGCCCTTCGCGTCAGCCGACTGCGGATTGTTAGCCTCCGCGGTCTTGCGGAACGGCGCCGCGAGAATCTTCTTCATCTTCGAGCGCTGAAGGAAACCAAAGACGACGGTCGCCATCGCGACGACAACCATGAAAAATCCGAGATACTGCATAGCGAGCTCTCCTCCCGCTTCCGGGGTGTGTAGGGGCGCCCTTAGCTGAGCGCCACGCGCACCTCAGCAGGCCGCGTGCCAACGCAACGACAGCGCAATCGCTCGCAATTCACTCGGTTCAAGCCGAAGAGCAGGAGCTAGGAGAACCCACGTCAGCCACAAAAACGAAACCAAGGTGGGCACCTGGGCACCCACGTCCGCCGTTCGGACTCCTCGTCGTTAGAGGCCTCGCGGGTCCGCTGCGCCGACCAGCCGGTCATACACAGCGTCGGGCAAGAGGCGCGCGATGCGAAGCGCGGTCACCAGCGGCCACGGAAACGCGATGACGCTTGGCGCTCTTTGCAAACGCTTGACGATCACCGTTGCGGCTTTTTCAACCGGCCACTTGAACGGCATCTTGAAGTTGTTCTTGTCGGTCGCCGGGGTGGTCACGAAGCCGGGTTGAATATCCGTGACCTTCACACCGCTTGAGCGCAAGTCGATGCGGGTCGCCTCAAGAAAGGTCGAGAGAGCGGCTTTGCTCGCGCTGTAGACGGCGGAGTTCGGCAACGCGCGAAGACCCGCGATACTCGAAACACCAACGAGCTGCCCTGACCCCCGCGCCACCATGTGGGGAACGGCTGCAAGCAAGGTCGCGATCGCGCCGTTCACATTCGCGTCGATCATCTGCTCGGAGAAAGCCCACGACGTGTCCTTGACATGCTTCGTGCCGCCAACGCCCGCATTCGCGATCACCAAGTCGAGTCCACCGAAAGCGACGATCGCATCGCAAACCGCTTTGTGCACCGTCTCGGACTTCGTCACGTCGGCGGGGAGGACGAGCGGCTCACCACCAAGTGCACGCACTTCTTCGGCCACAGCGTCGAGCAACTCGCGACGCCGCGCCACCAGCGCAACCTTCGCCCCCCCCTTGGCGTACTCGAGCGCGAGCGCACGACCGATTCCACTTGAAGCACCCGTGATCAGCACTGTCTTTGGCATCATCGGCCACACTTTGGCATCGCAAGCCGCATGCGCAACCGAGCAGCGCACTCAATATTGACCCATCGGTCAGTTATTATCTTCAACGGTAGGCTGCACCCGCGACGAGTCAGCTCGACAGTACCTCAAACCCGATGCCGGCCTTCTGCAGCCGCTCAAGAAGTACGTCTTCAAGAGCCCCCACCGGCGTCAAGACTCCGTAGCGCTCGGGCAATCGTTTGCGATCGAGCGCGAGCGAAAGCGCACACTCTGCGATCATCTTCGAAGTCTCGGCGTAGCCGGGTTCTCCGCCTCGAACGCGGGTTACCACCCTCTGCGTCGGCGTTGTTCCCTCGAACGTCACCTGAAACCAACCGTTCTTCAGTTGTGAGTCACTGGGCCCCTGCCCACTTGGGCGCGCCTTGCTCAGCAGGCGCCTGGTGGGGCCGAACTGCGCGAGGGCGATGATCGTTCCGATTCCGGCCGCGGCGCCGACCACAGTGGCAAGATGCTTGACATGGGCATAGTGCCCGTAGCTAAACGCCGGACCGTACGCCGCGACTGCGCTTGCCGATCGCAACACGATCGGTCCATCGATTGTCGGCAAAGGGCAGGCCCACGCTTTGATCGTTCGCTCGTAGTGCAGGCGTGGCTTTCCGCTTGAGATGCGACGATCGGTAGTGTGGCGTGGAACGGAGAAGTTGCCTTTCCTCGCCTCACCAAAGCCGTTGATCGCAGACTGCCAGGTGCCGCCAGAAAATGTGCTGCCACCGCTTCGCACGTACCCCGAAAGAGCAATGGGCTCACGATCGCCAAGTTGCTTGACCGTATAATATGCGCCGACATCGTGCGGGATGCTGTCGAAACCACAACAGTGGACGATGCGTGATTTGCTCTGGATCGCGATAGCGTCGTACTTCTCGATCATGTCGCGGACGAACTGCGGCTCACCCGTAATATCGACGTAGTCAGCACCAAACGTCGCGCATGCCTTCACGAGCGGCTCACCGTGAAGCGCGTAGGGGCCAACGGTTGTGAGAACGACGCGGGCCTTTTTCGCCAACGACTCGAGCGACGCTGGGTTTTCCGCGCTCGCTTCGAGAATCGGCAACGCAGTAAGCGCAGGGTTCTGAGCCACGAGCTGCGCCTTAACATCAGCAAGTTTCTTTACGTTTCGGCCAGCGAGTGCCCAGCGCAAATTGGGGGGCGCATTCGCGGCGAGGTACTGGGCCGCGAGTTTCCCGGTGAAGCCGGTCGCGCCGTAAACGACAATGTCTAAGTCCTTCTTCATCGGCCGCACTATTGGGCCGCATGCAGGACAGCGCAAGCGCGGGCGTAGCGAAACTCATCCGCGGGCGCGATCAAAAAAAACCAGTGACGAAACGAAGACACGAGGCTGCGCGGATTGAAAGGGGTAGGTGACAGTAAAGCCCCGAACTCTCGTCGTCCCTTGCGAGAAGAGGTAAGAGCAAGTGGCAGGCCAACGCATAAATGGCGCAAATTGCCAAAAAATGCCTCGGGTTACCCGCAAGAACCCAGACCAGGCGTCCACCCCACCGGACACGTTCGCGTCCAGGAGCCAGGCAAGTTGGGTAGGGCGCGGGAATCGGATACGACTATCAGATGTATGCGAACCCGTTGCGCGTCGGCCTTGAAACCGAGCGCGTTGCCCCGCCTTGCGCATTCGTGATCTTCGGCGCTTCAGGTGACCTCACGCGCCGCAAGTTGATTCCCGCACTCTACAACCTCAACGTTTCGCGGTTGCTGCCTGCGAGCTTCTCCATGATTGGCTTTGCGAACACCGAGAGCACAACTGAGCAGTTTCGCGCGAACATGCATGCGGGCACGGCCCAGTTTTCACGACGCAAGCCTGTAGCCGACGCGACGTGGCTCGATTTTGCGAGCCGACTTCACTACGTCACCGGCACGTTTGAAGACCCCGCCGCCTACGGACGACTACGCGAAAAGCTCGAGGAGCTCGACCAGACGGCCGGAACGCGAGGCAACCGAATTTACTACCTTGCGATCCCGCCCAGTCTCTTTCCTATGGCAATCGAGAATCTCGCCAAGGCGGGCTTGGTTTCCGACCCAAACGATCGATCGCGCTTCACGCGCATCATCGTCGAAAAGCCCTTTGGTCGCGATCTCGCGAGCGGCGATGCGCTCAACCAACAACTTCACAAGGGATTCGCCGAGTCGCAGATTTTTCGTATCGATCACTACCTTGGTAAAGAAACTGTACAAAATTTGCTCGCGTTCCGATTCGGAAACGAGATCTTCGAGCCGTTGTGGAACCGCAACCACATCGATCACGTTCAGATTTCCGTGGCCGAAGACATCGGCGTCGAAGGACGCGGCAAGTTCTACGAAGAAGCCGGCACCACGCGCGACATCGTTCAAAACCACCTCCTGCAGTTGCTCATGGTCATGGCGATGGAACCTCCCGCGGCGTTTGAAGCCGACGCGGTCCGTGATGAGAAGGTGAAGGTCCTCCGGGCCCTCCGGCCGATTGTTGGCGAATCTGTTGCAAAGCTCACGGTGCGTGGGCAGTACGCGCACGGTAGCTTCGCTGGAAAGCCTGTCGTCGGGTATCGAGAAGAGCCGAATGTCTCACCGCACTCGATGATCGAAACCTATGTCGCCATGAAATTGGAGGTCGACAATTGGCGATGGGCTGGCGTTCCGATCTACATCCGCGCCGGAAAAAGACTGACCAAACGCTCGACTGAGATTTCGATTCACTTCAAGCGCGTACCTCACTCGCTCCTCTCGCCGAAGGAGCCAATCACGCCAGACGTGCTCGCTCTGCGCATTCAGCCGGACGACGGCATTAGCTTGCGCTTCATGGCCAAGGTGCCCGGGCCATCGATGATCCTCCGGCCCGTGAATATGGATTTCCATTATGGAACAACGTTCGCCGAGAGCTCACCTGAAGCATACGAACGCCTGAACCTCGACTGCATGCTCGGCGATCCAACACTCTTCGCGCGCGCCGACGAAGTGAGTGCAGCGTGGCGTTTCATCACACCCGTGATCGAGGCTTGGCAGCACGGCGATCAGCCCACCTTTCCAAACTATCACGCCGGGACCTGGGGCCCCGACGATGCGGCACGGCTCATTGAGAAAGACGGTCGCGCATGGAGGCGTCTATGAACATTCCGCTCGATCAGGTCGACAAGCACCTCGCCAAGATGTGGGACGGCGCGACGCGCCACGACCAAGCTACCGCACGCACGACCCTACTCACGCTCGTCATCATCGTGACCGAAGACGCGATGGTGGAGCGCGTAAACAAGGTCATATCCGACGTCGTTGAGGCGCAACCCGTGCGGACCATTGTCGTCAGTTGCGCGCAAGGTGGCGAGTCGGAGATCGTGGCTAACGCCGCCCTTCACATGAACTCGCAAAACCAACCCAGCGGCGATGCAATCACGCTGCTGGCGAAGGGCAACGCGCGCCACTGGCTGCCCGAGAACATCGATCGTTTCATCTTGTCGGGAATGCCGTGTTGCGTGTGGTGGGTCGGCGATTTGCCAGACCGCGACAATTTGTTCGAGCGCATGGTGGAACGCGCGGACTTAACACTCCTCAACTCGGCCGAGATGGACCTACGCGATCTGAACAAAGTCGCTGACATCGCCGACAAGTTCCGTCAGACGGCGATGGCCGACCTCACATGGAGTCGCCTTCGCGGCATGCAGGACTTAATAGCCCGGTTCTTCGATCACCCCGATGCTGCACCCTATCTCGACGAGCTCACGCGCATCACGTTCGCTTTCTCGCCCCGCGAAAATGACATCGACGTTGCGAGCACGCGCGTCGGATTGTTGCTTGGATGGCTCTGCCACGCCCTCCACCTCGATACGCAACACGCCAAGTGGTATTTGAAGAAAGGCGCGGCGCAAATCGTGATGCATCGCCGCGGCGGGAACTACCCCGAGATCACGGTGCACATCCAACGCGACAAGCGCCCCGGGGTGCACGACGGCGCGCTTACGCGGGTCGAACTCGCAGCTGGCGTCGACGAGGAAGCTCTCTTCACGATCGCCCGCCAAGACGATCCAGCAAACGTACTCTGGACCGCGCGGGTACCCAGCGTGGTCATCCCACCCCAGCTCATGCACTTCGAGAGTCACAACGAGGGCCGCATGCTCCGTCGGTGCCTCGAGAACCCTGTTCGCGATCCGCTCTTCGAGCAGAGTGTGCGTGCTGCACGCGACATTTTGCGGAGTGTCGCGCCGCGCCTTTCGGGTCCGCCATCGACGTACCGATGACGGAACCCACGACGCTGCCTCACTCAGCGGACGTTGCCTTTGTTGCGGCGCTCTCTGGTGCGGCATCGCTCCTACCGATCCCGTTTGTGGATGACGCGATTCGCACGCGTCTCCACGCCCAGATGTTCCGCACGTTGGCGGCGCGTAAAGGGAAGAGCCTTGACGATCAAGACGTGGAACAATTGCTCGGCAAGAAAGCGAGCCTACTCGGAGCCGCGGGCAAGTTCGCGCTGCTCTATCCCGCCAAGCGCCTCTTTCGGCGCCTCTTTGGAGTGCTCGCCATCACCGACGTCATCGACGAAGTGAGCAAAACGTATCACCTAGGGTTTCTTTTCGCCGCGTCCCTCGAGGAACCCTCTTTCGAACGACGATCCATGGCCGAAGTTCGCGCCGCCATTGACGCAACGGTCAAGGGTCTTGACCCAAGGCCCGTCCGCCATCTTTTCCGAGGCGCGGTAAGCATGTGGTCAAGAACAAAGCCGAAACATGCTGAGGTCGACACGACCCAGCTCCTCGAACGCCTCAAAACGTATGGCGCAGCGCATTTCGAAGCCGCCGTGCAGGCGCAGCGGGCGGAGCTCCAAAGAACGCGGGTGGAAGGCACTCCAGCTTAGTTCGCCAACTTGACCTTTCGCCCCGGCACGAGCCCATCGACCAGCATCAACTCGACGGCATCCTTGGTCAGAGGAGGCGTGGATGAAACGACGAGATCGACAATGAGCCCCCAAATCACCACATCGTCAGCGCCGACCACAACGCGACCTGATGGACATGCCGCGCGCGCCTTGCTGAGCGCTCCTCCTCCCATGGTCATGTCCGGACCACCGAGGCCTTTCGCAAACTTTTGCGCCGTCGTGCCGCTCGCCGCCCACACCGAGATGCTCGCCTCTTTGCTGATGAACCCCGTTGCCACGCACGCTTCCGGTTCGGCAGTACCGAGGTACGTTTCGATTTTCGTCAAGTTACCTGACCGATGGGTCGTCGAAATGGCCAGTGATTTTGGCTTTTGCGCACGGACGGCTTCCAAGACCTGACGCACGGCGCTCGGCTTGGCCTTGCGGTCAACTTCGAGATTGATGGCCTCCTGCGTGACTCTTTCACCCGCAAGCACGATAGCAAGTCGCTTGCTCCACTCGTCACGTGACCCTAGCGATTCGCCGCTCACGATCAGAGTCTCGGCGTTCAATTCGATGCGCGCAGGTCCCTTTTTTGCGGGTGCCTGTGGCGGAGCCGAGACCACGACCGACGGCGTTGGACTCGCCGAGGGGGACGGGCCCACCTCGTCCTTTGAACACGCGGTGGCGATCATAACAAACACGAAAAAGGCACACTCAAAGTGACGAAATTGCATCGGCGGAATTCCTCGCATGCGCGAGACTGCACCGCTGCGCCTTCAGCCGCAAGGCCCCACTTTATGCGGCGTGCAAGCGGCGGAGCTTGACGCGGATTTCGTCGAAACTCGGCGCGGGAATCCCCCGGGCATGGCAGAGCAAGAAGAGAGCGTGGTGGACCTCGGCGTCGTCTGGCTCATCGGCGCATCCGTCGAAAATGTTGCGATCAACGGCGAGCAACATCGCCGCCGCAAGCTCATCACGCTTCGCGTACTCAATGTACGCAGTCGCCTCCGCGAGGGTTAGCGCTCCGAGACTCACAATCGAGGGCTTCTTTCGCATGCACTCTCCACGTTGTTCGGACGATCGAGAACGCGTCATCGCCGGACGCAGAAGCGATGAGCGCAGAGATTGTCGTTGCAAAAGGCCAGCGACTAGGAAAACCAGCGCGCGATCGTCGACCGCGCGAGGGCCGAGTTCCGCGCCCGCGGTAGTCGACATCGAATGGTGCCGCATCGTGCGTTTGCCCCGGGCGCTCGGCTCATATGCGGAAAGAGTTCGGCGTCCCTGTCGACGCTCTTTTGCTCTCCCTTTTTGCGCTCGTGCTTCAGGCATCGCCCTCGGTGGAGGCTCTTGCCTCACCCTATAGGCTAACGCGCGCGGGGGTCACTCACCACTTTCTGCGCTCGTTTTAGACGGCATTGAGCCACGTTGTCGCACCCTGCTCGAAATGGGTGGAATCTACAGGGATTTCGTTGCAGCAAAGCGTGCAGCGTGGCATGGCACGAGCGCCCCGCAATGCCAACGCCGCGTGTCCATACGCGCCCAGGGAACTCATGCAGACTGAACTTGAAGCCCGCTTCTACGATCGCAGTCGCGGCTGGGTTGACGGCACGACGGAATTTCACAACCTGATACGGAGCTGCGTCAAACCGAACGCGACCCTCCTTGAGATCGGAGCAGGTCCAACGAATCCGACGTCCGAGTTCTTATCGACGCTCGGAACGCTCACGGGCATCGATCCAGATGCAGACGTCATGACGAATCGGTTTCTTTCGCACGCCTTCACCATGCAAGGAGAGCGTTTCCCACTCGAGGACCAGGCGTACGACCTTTGCGTTTCGGACTATGTGGCCGAGCACTTGCCTGACCCAGTGACCCACCTCCGCGAGGTGTACCGGGTTCTCAAGCCGGGCGGGTGCTACCTCTTTCGCACGCCCAACTTCACCCACTACGTCACGCTCATTTCAGCCGCGACGCCTCATTGGTTTCACAAGCGCGTTGCGAATCGCGCGCGTGGACTTCCGGCCGAGGCTCACGATCCTTATCCGGTGCACTACCTCATCAACTCAAGTCGCCGCGTCAAAGCGCTCGCCGAGGACGCCGGATTCCGAATCGAATCGCTGCGCATGGTCGAGAAGGAGCCGTCATACGGCCGGTTCGCAAAGGCTGCGTTCTATGCCGGTCTTGTCTACGAACGCTTGGTCAACCGTTTTGACCAATTGGCATCGTTCAGAAGCAACATGCAGGTGGTTCTGCGCAAGCCGGCCTAGGTCTTCGAGAGGGCGGCTTCTACGAGGACAAGGCGATCTTGGCCCCAGAAGAGATGCTCACCATCCACCACCCAAGTTGGCGCGCCGAAGACCCCGTTCGCGGCAGCGGTTGCCGTTGCATCGCGGAGTGCATCTTTGACACTTTGGTCGTTACATTTTGCGAGAGCGCGCGGTGCATCGTCACCGATGAGAGTCGCAAGCGTCGCGTCGTCGGCGATGTCTTTGTCCTCGACCCAGTAGGCGCGAAACGTCCGATCGAAGAAACCTCTCTTTCGATCGTCGTCGAGCGCGAGGTAGGTCCGCAACGCCTTTACCGTGAGCATGGGAAATCGCGAGGGCATAACGAAGGGCACGCCCCAATGTTCGGCCCATCGGCAGATGTCTTGGAAATAGTACCGACGCTTGACTTCCGGCCAGCTGAGAATGGGAGCGTCAGCGGTACCAAATGTCTTGAACAGCGCTCCGAGCAACATCGGGCGCAACGTGAGCGTCGCACCCGTGCGCTCGGCTAAGGCGTGAACCTGCGTGGAAGCCAGATACGCAAATGGCGACGAGAAATCCCAATAGAAGTCGAGCGTGTGGGCCATGCCGTCCATCATACCGTGGCGCAGCCACCTACCTCACCTCTCATTGCTCCTGCGCACGCTCGCGAGGTCCGTTGCAAGGAGTTGACCTGCAATATGTTCCCGCACCTTCGCGTTGCGCAGCTGACGCGGGTCGTCAACCACCGCTGAGATGGCCTCGTCAGGATCGGCCAGGCCACACGAGAGCGCATCCGCAACACGCGCCTCGACTTCGGCGAGGGCCGGTAGGCGAACCTTGCGATCAGCGCGCACCAGCAAACACGAGGCCGATGGATAACGTTTCATCCACGCAAGACCCGTTGCGAGCAGAGATGATTCGTAGTTCTTGATGTTACTTTTCGAACCGACGCGCAAGATCCAAAGGTCGACGTCGGACAGAAATGCGGACGCCTCCGGTACGTGCGAGGGCAAGTCACACGGAGCCCCAAACACGCTAACGCCCGTCGCTTGGCGATCAACAATGATGCCGCGAAGATCGATCGGACCATCACCGGTGGCGACGAGTTCCACGGCGTGAGGCGCCTCAGGAACATCACGCGAGACATCCACAAGCGTGCCTCGCGATCCGTCCGTACCCATTTGCATTTCGTAACTTCCGTCGATACGAATGTGCAGCGAGCCCCCGTGCGGCATTGCCGCTGCAAGAACCTCGATACGCGAAAATGGCTCTCGCAACTCCAGCTTGATGAGCGCACCCCCATCGCGCGTTGTGAGAGCGCCAGGTCTCGTCGACCACTTGCCCTTGCGACGCGACGACCCAAACTCACGCGGGGGGTGACCCAAGTTCGTGAGCCATCGCGCGCCGCCAAGACCGAGGTGCTCTTCGAGCCGCTCACGGAGCGCGTCGACGGTGCGCGTCCAATTCCGTCCGCACACCATGACACGCGCATCACGCGAAAGGTGCCCAGCCTTGAGTTCGACCAACGCTGTCCGCCATCGTGAGAGCCGCTCGCCGTGACTCATCGTAAGCGGCTTGACGATCATCTCATCCGGCGCCTCGACGACAGTCTTGGCCGGAAGCAGTCCCGGATCAGACCGCTCACTTAGCGAAGCGGGCGGACCTTCGCGTGCTGCGCAGGAAACGAGGGTAAAGAAAAAAAGCTGCGCACGCACAAAGGCGATCGTGCCATGTAGACAAATGTCAGACGAAGTTTCTTGCGGAGGCCGTGTTGGCTCATTCGCATCGGAGAGGGATTTGATCGAAAAATCCCCCGCTGGACATGCCGCTTAGCGAAAGAGGGGAAGGAAAGAAGAACATGGTTCAAACTTTGCGAGCGTTTTCGTTCACTTTTTCGATCGCAGCCGCTTCCTTTGCCACGCTGGCGTGTTCGTCGCCGACCGTGAGCCCGACGGACACAGGAGCATCCCGCGCCGACGGCAGCGTTGCGCCGACGGACGCATCCCGACCGGATGGCACTGCACCCGATGCGAGCGCACCGGACGCGCCACCCAGCAATACATGCACGTGCGCGGGCGACGAGGGATGCGTCACCGTCGTGGTAACGAGGGCATCTGACGACACGAAGTTCCCCTGGAAAATGTTTGGAGCTCCAGCCGACGGGACCGGCACGCTCATCGTGAGCGCGTACAACTTCACGTCGAAGACCACGGCCCAGCAGCGGGTGCCTTCCGCTGTGTTTACCGATTCAAACGCCCGCTACACGATCGAACTCGGCTGCGTAACGGCCGGGTCGAACCTGGTCAATGCCTACCTCGACGACAACACGAGCATGCCGGCCACGGTAGGGTTCGATACAGTGCAGAGCTCAGACTACATCGACAGTTGCGCGTACCCGAGGTCCCAGAAGTTCACGGTCGTTGCTGGCGAGAAAAAAGAGATTCCTCTGGAACTCGGGGGTAGTTGCGACTGATTCGTGCTCGAGCAACGCGAGGGGCATGGGTTCGTGCCTGCTCCTTATTGAAAATGATTGTCATTAGTAACGAGTGCCAGTACTTCTGAAGGCACTCGACGCTCTTAGCGTTGACCTCTGAGGTTTTCGCATGACTTCACGCTTTGCCCTGTTCGTCTTCGCAGCTGCAACGCTCTCAAGCTGCAAGCGTGCGTCGCCGGCGACCGCTGACGCCGGCGTGAGCAAGGCGTCCGAGGCGACGCGCGAAGGCGTCCTGCGCGGCATCGGTGAATGCGTGGCAGCAGAGGTCGCATCATTCGCAACCAAAGCAGCTGCATTTGAGCAAAAGGCCAAGAGTGCGACGAGCGCACCTAGCGACGTCACCCGCAAGGAAGCGCAAGAGGCGTGGGCCGCTGCGATCGACCAATGGGAGAGGCTTGAGGTGATGCAGTTCGGGCCCGCCGCGACCAAGTCACATCCTGGTGGACAAGATCTCCGCGGTTCCATCTACGCGTGGCCACTCACGAGCCGTTGCTTGATCGATCAGCAGATCGTCAGCAAGGCGTACGCGGAGACGACGTTTTCAACCTCACTCACGAGCAGCCGCGGACTCGGGGCCGCCGAATACCTCTTGTACTACACGCCTGCCGACAACGGCTGCTCCGCGGGGGCGAACATCAACACCGACGGCACTTGGAACGCCCTCGGTGCAGCCGAGATTGCCGCACGACGCCTCTCGTACGCAGGCGCGGTATCGAGTGATGTGATGAGCACGGCCAAAACGCTCAACGCAGCATGGGATCCCGCCCAGGGCAATTTCGTCAACGAACTTGTCAAATCGGTGCACGGAAGCGCGACGTACAAGACCGACCAAGTTGCGTTCAACGCCGTGAGCGACGCACTTTTTTACGTCGAAGCCGACGTCAAAGACATGAAGCTCGCGCAGCCGCTCGGCATCTTGAACTGCACGACGCCGACCTGTCCGGAAGCCGTAGAGTCTCCCTACGCAAAACGGTCGCTCGTGCATATCGTCAATAATCTTGCCGGTTTCCGGACGCTCTTTTTCGGGTGCGGTGAAGGAAGTGCCTTGGCCTTTGATGACCTCCTGAATGCGGTGGGCGCTTCCGACACCACCGCTTCGGTCAAGGCCGCGCTCACAGAGGCGGAAACCGCGCTCGCCTCGATCACGTCGCCAGACCTTGAGACGGCCATCACCCAAGAGAACGACAAGTTGCGCGCCGTTCACGCCGCGCTCAAGAAACTTGCCGACACGCTCAAGACGGAGTTCCGAACGGTCCTCGACCTAGACCTTCCGCAGCGCGTCGAGGGCGACAATGATTGAGCAAGCGCGAAGGGCGTTCGAGAAACCAGTCGACGCCTCGGGCATCGCTGCGTTTCGCTTCACATTTGGCGCGCTCATCGTGTTGAGCGTTGTTCGGTTTTTCGCTTACGGATGGATCGACGAGCTCTACACGAAGCCTAAGTTCTTCTTTACGTTTTGGGGCTTACCCTTCGTGTCGCCGCTCAGCGGACACGGAATGCACGTCGTCTTCGCCGCTATCGGCTTGCTCGCCATGATGGTTGCGATCGGGGCGTTTTACCGCGCTGCCACCGTCCTGTTGTTCGCTCTCTTTACGTATGTGCAGCTCGTCGACGTAACGAACTATCTGAATCACTACTACCTCGTCTCGCTTCTCGCCTTCTTGCTGTGCTTCATCCCGGCGAACGCGACTTGGTCGGTCGACGCTTGGCTATCGCCCGCACGTGAATCAAAGCAATTGCCGGCGCTCCATACGTACCTCCTCCGGTTTCAAATTGCGGTCGTCTACATCTATGCGGGCATCGCGAAGGCCAATGCCGACTGGCTCCTGCACGCGCAACCGCTCAACATCTGGCTCAACGCGCGCACAAACACGCCTTTCATCGGTGGCCTCTTTGCACTGCCTTACGCCGCGCACGTGATGAGTTGGGCGGGGTTTCTCTTCGACACGACGATTCCGTTTTTCATGCTCCAGAAGCGCTCGCGACCCTACGCGTTCGTGGTCATCGTCGTCTTCCACTCACTTACCCAAGTTCTATTTCCGATCGGAATGTTCCCCGCCATTATGGCGACGTCTGCGCTCATCTTCTTTTCGCCAGGTTGGCCACGTAGCCTCCTTCGGCGCGTCGGCATCAAGGTTAGCCATGTGCAAATGGGCTCCCACAGAGCCACGATCGGACGACGCGCGATTGCCCTCGTCTCGCTCTACGCGGTGATTCAAGTCACCGTGCCCCTTCGTCATCGCCTGTACGGTGGCGACGTAAGCTGGCACGAACAAGGCATGCGCTTCTCGTGGAAGGTTATGTCGCGCGAGAAGAATGGCAGCGTGACCTACAACGTGACCGATCCCGCAACCGGGCGAACATGGGAAGTGGCGCCTCGCAAGTACCTCACCGAAAGACAGCTCAACGATTTTTCCACGCAACCCGACATGATTCTTCAACTTGGCCACCACATCGGGCAGGAGCACAGACGGCGGCTCGGACACGACGTCCGAGTCACCGTAGATGCCTTCGTGTCCCTCAACGGGCGAAGGGCAGCGCGGCTCATTGACAACAACGTCAACCTTATTGACATTAGTGACGGCGTTGGAATCGCGCATTGGGTCTTACCAAAACCGGCCCACGATCCTCCTCACTTCGTACCGGTGTCATGAAGCCCGTAACCCTACTTTCGGCGACGGCCGTCGCGCTTGCTGTCGTGCACGCGAGCGCGGCCGAAAAGGAGGAGGAGGTCATCATCACGGGGACCCGCCTCAACCACACACCTGGTTCCACACACGTCATCGGGCGCGAGGAGCTCGATCGGTTCCACTATGACGATGTGCATCAAGTGCTCACGACGGTTCCTGGCGTCTACGTCCGTGGCGAAGACGGCATGGGCTTGCGTCCCAACATTGGTCTTCGCGGCGTGAGTTCGGATCGCAGCAAGAAGGTGACGCTCATGGAGGACGGGATCCTCTTTGGCCCCGCGCCGTACTCAGCGCCTGCCGCGTACTACTTCCCAATGATCGATCGGATGCAGAGTGTCCGCGTGCTGAAAGGACCCGCAGCTGTCGCGTATGGCCCGCAAACAGTCGGCGGCGCGATCGATTTGCTCACGCGTGAGATTCCCTACGAACGCCGAGGCACAGCCGATCTGTCATTTGGGCAGTTCGCCTCTCGCAAACTGCACCTGACTTACGGCGCGGGTGACGAGCACATGGGCTTCCTCATCGAAGGAATGCACCTCGCCAACAATGGCTTCAAAGATCTCGACGGTGGCGGCGACACTGGTTTTGCGCGCAACGAGTGGATGGTCAAGGGACGGTACAGTCCGAATCCCGATAGCGATCGCCCACACGAGTTTCAGATCAAACTCGGATACTCCGACGAGGCTTCGAACGAGAGCTATCTGGGCCTCAGCGACGGCGACTTCGCGCAGACTCCATACCGTCGCTATGCAGCCTCCAAATACGACCGCATGGAGTGGCATCGCACTCAAGTGGTCGTTCGCCACAGGGTGCAAGCCTCACGCGATTTTGAGGTGACGACGACGGCGTATCGCCAACAATTTTCGCGCTCTTGGAATCGGTACAAAGGGATCGCCGGCGCGGAGACGAACACGGTACTCGCCGACCCTGGGTCGTCCGAGAACCAGATCTACTACGGCGCCATTAGCGGTCTCACTGATTCATCCAGTCGCGGCGAACACCTGCTCATAGGCCCCAACAAGCGTGACTTCTTGTCGCTCGGCTTTCAAACGCAGCTTCGCTACACCCAACACACCGGGCCCATCCGTCACCGCACCGAACTGGGCATGCGATACCACTACGACGAGATCGAGCGCCTGCACACGGAGGACCGCTTTGCCATGACCAATGGCGTTCCCGTGCGCGTGGCGACGGAGCCGACCAATATTTCTGCAGACAACAAAGCATCGACGCACGCCCTTGCCATGCACCTCGTCGACGTCATGACCTGGAAAGGGCTTTCGCTAACGCCAGGTGTGCGATTTGAGTCGATTCACAGTCGATACGACGACCACGCTACCGGCAAAAGCGACGGGGCAATCACGCCAGTCGTCCTGCCGGGCGTTGGCGCTTACTTGAGCCTAACTCCGGATTTCGGATTGCTTGCAGGAGTGCACCGCGGCTTCAGTCCGCCGCCACCAGGTGATTCGAAGAACAACAGGCCAGAACTCAGCGTGAACTACGAGGCCGGCCTTCGCTACAGTGGGATCACAAAAGCAAGTAACAAGCTGTTCATACGCGCGGAGGCGATCGCGTTCTACAACGACTACTCGAACATCACGAGTATCTGCACGGCGTCTTCCGGGTGTTTAGACAAGAATATTGACCGTCAGTTCGACGTCGGGGCCGCACGCATTTACGGCGTGGAGCTGTTCGGTGAAACCGAAGTCCCTCTGCCTCGCGGCTACAGAGTGCCCATACGTGCATCTTACACCTACACAGACACCGAGTTCTTGAGCGCGTTCAGCAGCGACGACCCCCTCGTCGGCAAGGTGCAACCCGGCGATTACATGCCGTATGTACCCGAGCACCAAATCTCCGGGGGCGTTGGCATCGAGTCCTCAAAGGCCGTCGATGCGCGTGGACCTC
>JAHFDY010000075.1 GCA_023248735.1 Myxococcales bacterium | reverse complement strand
CGAGAGCCAAGCCATCGCTGTCGCCACGAGCTATCCCCACCTGCCCGCGGGCGCACCCGTCGTTTGGCCCCAAGAGGTCGACGTCGCGAGCTACCACAACCGCGCCATTTGGCCGTTCGTCTCGGCTTACTTCGCGGGAGCCGCAAGTCGTGCGAGAAACGCTCCTGCATCGCATCGCGCGATCCTCGCGATCGCGCGCGGGGCCGGGTCTTCGCTCTCGCATATGGAGAACTATGAAGCGCTCTCCGGCGCAACTTGGGACGCGGCGAGCAAGGGGCCCGTCGTGAATTCGCCAAGGCAATTGTGGAGCGTCGCAGGATTCGTTCACATCGTTGACAATGTCCTCTTCGGCCTCGCGCCAGACAAGAGCGGCCTATCCGTTGCGCCCTTTGTCGCCGATCAAACCCGCAAGACGCTTCTCGGCGACGCGCGCGATAGCGTGCTCAATGCGTTCCGCTTTCGCGGCCACACCATCACCGCGAAGTTAGCGTTTCCCGATGCAGCGACGAGCGGTGGCTACTTCGAGCTCAATGAGCTGTGGCTCAACGGGAAACGCGTCACCGAATCTCGCCTGAACGAGGGTGATCTGTCCGAACGCAACTTCGTCGAGTTGCGACTCGTGCACCGCGATGCGAATAGCACCGTCACCGAAGTTGCCGCGAGCGACACGCAAAGGGTGTTCGCACCCAAGACACCGAACCTCGCGGCAACAACGACAGGCACTTCGGTAAAGGTAACGTGGGAGGCCATCAGCGACGCGACGCTTACCGTTTACCGCGACGGCAAGGAAGCGACCACGGTCGCGTCATCGTCAACTTACTGGACAGATTCGGCACCAGGCACGTGCTACACGGCCGCGTTCTCGTACGGAAACGGTACGACATCGCACCGCTCGAAGGCTGCGTGTCTCGGCGCGACCTCGAGAAAGAGCGTCGCATCGTTCTCATTCGTTGGTGGCGCGCGCTCGACCAATCACGGTCGTGACCACATCGAATCATGGGGCGACCCCGGCCACTCGATGACGCTCGACAATCTGAGCGTGCCCACAAGCGGCACCTACAATGTCTACTTCGTTTACGGAAATGGTGCCGGGCCGATCAACACGGGCATCACGTGCGGCGTCAAACGCGTTCGGATCATCGACAACGAAGGTGGCGACACGCAGACGAGCTACCTGGTGATGCCACAGTTGGGCACGTGGGATACCTGGTCGAACTCGACGAGCGCAAGCGTGGCACTCACCGCGAGCCATCGGTATAAAATGATCGTTGACGGTGACAATTATGCTCAGAACATGTCGGCCTTCAGCCACTTCGCGAGCTACACGGGCGGCGAAGGCGGCACCGCCGCTTTCAACCGCGTGAACTTGTCGGAACTCGTAGTGGAGAAGCGACCGTGAGGCGTGCCCAGGCGCAGCGGCCCGGGCACGACGTACCGACGGCTAGATCCCGCTCAGGCGATAGATGAGCCCTTCGCTCACTTCTTTGACCTCGCGCGCTTGCCCACCGACGACGAAAGTCCCCGCCTTGGTGACAGCGAAGTCGCTGTACCAGCCGTAACTAAGCCCTGTCACTTCTTTGAGCGAGACACGCGTCAGGAACTTCTTGCCATCGGCCGACCACACGCTGACACCTCGAGAGTTCGAGTCGAGGACGCACAGCCCGGGCTTGCACATCGAGATGCCGTGCACCCAGCCGAATCCGTCTTCTGGTGCGATGGCTGCGGTTACGTTGCCAATGCGGAATTTCTCTTTGCCAGCCTTGTCGAACTCAACGACGACGTGTTTACCGCCTTCAGTGAGCGACCCACCCACGAGGACATTGTCGCCGTTGAACGCAACCGCGTGGACCATGGCGAAGGGTCCCGCCTTCTTTTGCGGGTCAATGAAGGTCGCTTCGCCCTTACAACCCGTCGCATCGAAGGCGACCTTCGCCATCGACGCGTTCACAAAGTGGCCGTAGCCCCACTTACCTGATGCGTGTGGCACCAAATAGCCGCCCGGCCTCGGGGCACATTTGTAATCGACGGTGAGATCTTTCTTGTACCTCACCGATCCGAACACGCCATTTGACGCGTACAGATGGCCAAGATCGTCGACTTCGAGCTTCGCGGGTTTGAGGTTGTCGGCAGCTTTGATTGTGCCCTTGTCGCCGACTGCGGTGTCGAGCGTGAGCTTGCAGCCGGCGCCTTTTTCGATTTTGTAGAACTTGATGACGCCTTCCTTGCCAGCGATGACGGCAAGATGGTCACCGAGCACGCGCACCGCCGAGAAGAGCCCATCCATCGAACTGGCTCCAACCGGGTTTCCGTCGCTGAGGGTGCAGAGTTCAGCCCCCACTTTGATCGGACCGGCGGCAAATTCGCCGAGTTTCGGCGTGAGCGGCTTGCTCTTCGCTAGCGACTCTTCAAACGACGGCTCCGGCGGTTTTGCGCTGGCTGCAGTCGCTCCAGAGCCGCTCGCGTGCGGGGCTGCGGATCCCGACGGTGTCGCCGTCGCGGCACCTTTGCTGGCATCGTCTTCCTTGCAGGCTGCGAGCGCGAAGCTCGCGAGAATCAAAAAGGCATACTTTCGCACTTGGGGACTCCTTCTTTCTGTTGAGGAGGCTGGAGGGTACGCTTTCGGTGGAAGAGCAATCAACTTCGCGCGCGCGAGAAATTTCACCCTCAGTGCATAATTACAAGAATGATCTTCTCAAGGCCCGCAAAAGGCTAATGGGCGTGGAATAGACGATTGGCAACTACGCTTGAGACAGGCAAGTAACCACCCGTTCCGACAGTTCGCACCTGCGCCCACGATAGGCGCATGCTAGGTACCTTCACTCATGAAATGAGGGAGAAACCTTGTCGAAAGCATGACGACTCGAAGTCACATCGTCTATTGCCGTAGTCCTGCCTAACCTAACATCCGATTAGCGCTGAATTCTTGCGAAGGAGGTTGATGTGCGCGTACTTCGAAATACAGCCGTCGCTATCGCAGCAGTCGCAACCGTCGCGTTAGTCATGCCGGCGCCAAGTTGGGCAACCAAAATTCTGAGCAGTCAAGTGGGCGATCTTGGGAAGGCAAAGCGACCTCTCTCACGCGCAATACGCACGAAGGGCGCCACCCAAAAGGCATCCCCGCTGCGGCTCGATCGGGGTCGCACAGGCATCGACGCAACGTCCGCACTCATCGGACTTACGAACGAAACTGGCAATCCACTGCCAACGAGTGCGCTCAATACCGACTTTCTCGGCAGCGCCTCAACCTCGCCCGAAAAGCGATTTTGCCCCACGAGCATGGTGCCTATTGGCCAATCGTATTGCATCGATGCGTACGAAGCGGCACTCCTGCAAATGCTGCCCGACGGTAGCGAGCAATCATGGTCGCCCTACCATCAGCTGCGCGAAGGCATAAAAGTGCGCGCAATCACTGGGCCAGGCCTCGTGCCACAAGGGTACATCAGTGGCAAAGAAGCTGCTGCTTCGTGCAAGCAATCGGGTAAGCGCCTGTGCAAGCCGGAGGAATGGCAAAAAGCATGTATGGGACCGAAGCGAACGCTCTTCCCATACGGCGCCGAGCGACAGGCCAACAAATGCAACGATCATGGCCGCAGCTCGATGCAATTTTACAATCAAGGTTTGACCGATCGCCCGGAAGATTCGTGGAAATGGGGAGCCAACGGCAACATGCTCGACCCTCGGTTGAACGCGCTCGAGGGGACGTTGGCCAAGACGGGCGAGCATCCCGAATGCACGAACGAGTACGGGGTCTTTGACATGGTCGGCAACCTGCACGAATGGGTCGACGATCCTTGGGGCACCTTCAACGGCGGCTACTACCTCGACACGCACCTCAACGGCGACGGATGTGCTTATCGAACCACCGCGCACGATATGTCCCACAAAGACTACTCCACCGGCTTCCGCTGCTGCGCTGACATGTCGGACGAGTAGGCAGCTGAGCCGTCTCGTAGCGTCTCTACGTGTGCCGAACGCGCATCGGAGGTTGATCGGGCCACGCGGTCGAGTACATACCGGGGAATGAATCCGCGCTTTCTATTGGCGGCAGGGACCGCGTTCTTGGGCATCGCACTCGCAACTGCAGCCTGTGGCCGAAGCGGTCTCGGCGGCGACGACATTGTTGGCATTGTTGATCCGAACAACCCGTTCGATGCCGGCCCGGACGCGCGCCTTGGCGAATCCTGTGAAGCGGTCAAAGATTGCAAGGGAGCGAAGTCCGGCTGCGAGACCGCAACCTGCGAGCAGAATCGCTGCAACTACCACGCGATTGACGAAGACCACGACGGGTTCCTTCCCACACGGTGCGGCGGCAACGATTGCGACGACACGGCTGCGGACGTTAACCCGAAGGCGAAAGAGATCTGCGGCAACCGGCGCGACGATGATTGCAACACAAAGACCGACTGCGCCGATTCCGTATGTGCCGACACGAAAGAGTGCAAGCAGTGCGGCTCGAAGGAAATTTGCAACAACGGTAAGGACGACACCTGCGACGGTCGCATTGATTGTGACGATCCCCAGTGTGTGTTCGACGTGGCGTGCAAGTGTAAGGGACCTGAGCGATGCGACAACGGCGTCGATGACGACTGCAATGGCTTTTCAGACTGCGACGATCCCGCATGCCGAAATGATGCCCAGTGCAAGTGTCGGAACACACCCGAAAACTGCGGCGACGGGAAAGACAACGACTGCGACAATCTCGTCGACTGTGCGGATCCGCAATGCGCCAACGCGTTCGAATGCTCGTGCAACGGCCGCGCACCGCGTACCGAAGACTGCACCAACAAGATCGACGACGACTGCGACGGCAAGGTCGACTGCGCCGATTCGCAGTGCATCACCTCGCCTGCCTGCAAGCAGTGCACGACCGAAAACTGCAGCAACGGTATCGACGACAGTTGCGACGGACTCATCGACTGCGCCGATCCTTCATGTCGCTTTGCGACGAACTGCGCGCCGAAGACGGAGCTCTGCAACAACTCGATCGACGACGATCTGAATGGCCTGGTCGATTGCTTCGATCCCGCCTGTAAGGACACCGACGTTTGCAAAGAGCGCAAAGAAGCTTGCGTCACCGCGAAGGCAATCAGTGCGAGCGGTACATTCACAGGCGACACGAGCGGCTTCATCAACGTGCAGACCGCAACCTGCGGTGGCAAAGCGGGCGAGGCCGTCTACGCGCTCACGCTCAAGTCGCCTTCGCGCGTGGTCCTCGACACGAAGGGTTCGCAGTTTGACACTGCCCTCTATGTCCGCACAGGCGCGTGTAACCAAGGCCAAGAGATCGGCTGCGACGACGACAGCGGCGGCAGCTGGGACTCAAAGCTCGAATTCACCCTGCTTTACCCCGGCACATACTTCATCTTCGTAGACGGCTTCACCGTCGACGCGCAACAGGGGCCCGACGAAGGCAAATACGTTCTCAACGTCGACGTCACCGCGAACCCCAAAGAAATTTGCGGCAACGGGAAAGACGACGACGGCGACCACCTTGCCGACTGCGCCGATCCTGACTGCGCCAAGGAGCCAAAGTGCGCGAACTGCAAACCTGAGATTGGCGTCAAGGCGTGCACCGACGGCATCGACAACGACTGTGATGGTCTTACAGACGCGAAAGACAAAGACTGCAAGGCCAGCGACGCCTACCCAACCGAGCTGTGCAACGGCAAGGACGACAATGGGAACCAAATCGTGGACGAGTTCGCGTGCGGTTGCAGCAAGTCGTCGGATTGCGCGAAAGGCGAGACCTGCTTTACGCACACCGTGTTCGCGTGCAGTGCTCCTTGTACCCAATTCAACGGTGACATCTGCCCGTTCGCCGCACCCGGTTCGGTGTGCTCGAAGCAAACGGGTGAGTGCGAGTATCAGAACTGATCGTCAAGAGTCCTAACGGTCAACGTTATTGACCGTTAGGAGGGCCGCGTCCCTGGCGCGCCCTTCCGGTGGAGTGCGCCTGAGCTTCAGGCGAGAGACAACCGTGCGCTTGAGCTGCATGTGGGACCGTGTCCAATGGTTTGGCGCGTTCGGAGCCTTGTGTTCGGCGCGTTTGGGATGGCGAATCGACGAGCACGTGTTCGGTTTGATCGCAAAGTGAGGTCGCGCAGACAAACTTGCATACTCACTTTACCTTCGGGGCTCACACATGACTTTCAGGATCACTTTTTTCTCGTTCGTAGCCAGCATCACCGCACTCGCATGCTCTGGAGGCGAAGGGGCATCGGCGACGGCCGCCGGAGACACATCGGTCCCAACGGCATCCTGCAAAGATCGCTGCGCAACCAGAGCCACGGCATGTGGAGCGACGGCTTCCCAGGGGACGTCGATTTGCGGCGGTTACTGCGGCAAGTCGCTCACCGAAACGCAAATGGATTGTCTCGAAAACGAAACGTGCTCGACGCTTTCCTCGTCCAAGAGTGCGTGCCTGAGCACAACGGCTCCTTCGGGGAAGAACCCGACAACGACCAAAGGGCCCGCCGCGCCCGCGAATTTCGGTAACGATTGCGACTGCCCGAACGTCGGAGGTCTCACCATTTCATGTACCGACAGCAAGAATTGCGGCAGCCTCATGTGTGCTTCGGGCGCAAAGTGCAGCATCGAATGCAAGAGCTCGAGCGAATGTCCTTCGGGATTCAGTTGCATTCCTGTGACCATGGGCAGCACCACGACGAAATGGTGCTTATGAACGTTCCTTGAATCATTCGAATGCCTCGAACGGATGTGATCAATCGCTCCGGGTCGCTCGCTGACCTTCACGCCATTCCGTGGGCGAGCTGCCGGTTAGACGCTTGAACAGTGTGTTCAGGCTTTGCGATTTCGATAGGCCGACATCCTTGGCCACACTCTCGAGCTTGGCATCCGTCGTGCGGAGAATCTCCTTGGCGCGGTCGACGCGCGCCTTCGCGAGTTCATCGCGCAGGGACGTCGACGACTCTTGAAGCATGCGCTGCAACGAACGCTCCGATACGCAGAGTGCACGCGCGCACTGGGCCACCGTGGGCTCGGACAGATTGTTCGCGATCCATTGACGAACCTGGCTGAGCGCGACAACAGCATCACCCCCAATCGCGTCCCGAATGGTCTGCTCCGCCCGTAGGGAGAGCGCTTCGCCTCCATGACCAAGCCAAGCGAAGGCTTCACCGAGCGACGCAAAGTCGTTCCGGGCCGTCGACTCAAGTTTGAGAATGGTCCGATATCCGATGAGCGCTGCTGCCATTGCACTCGAGCTGTGCACCACGGCGCCACGCTCGATCGTCTTGTTCCACACCTCCCGATTGGTGTGCATGAAAGAAAAGAGGCTCTCGAGCAACGAGACCAGTGACACGGCAGCGTCAATGCGCCGAATGTCGATAATCCCATCGTGTTTCGGAAGTGTGAACTCTCGCGTCAAGCCCGACCGAACGAGTTCGAGATCCTCACGATCCGGACTCCCCCATGCCGCGATGATTCGCAGCTTCGGGTGCGGGAACCAGTAGAGGACGTGCGGTCCCTTAATGAAAAATTCGCGCATTGTCCGGCCTGCGCCAACATTATCGACTTGCGCCACGTGTGTCGAACGGACGCGGCCGTCGCTATCGGGACTCGATCGTCCTTCGCAGCTCGCCGCCTCGAAAGACCCACAGTGTATTCGGTTCGGCCTTCACCCAGTTCTCATCGCGCGTGAGCGGTTGCGTCGCGATCACCGCAACGCGGTCGCTCGCCTTTGTGAGCTTTGCAAAGTCAACTTTGACATCGTCATCGCTGAGCGTCGCCGATGAGAACGGCGCCTTGCGTACGATGTGATGCAAGTTCGTTGAGCAGCGAGCGAACAAGTGCTGGCCGTCGGCCAGTAGGAAGTTGAAGGTGCCCACGCTGCCGATACGACCCGAAATCTGCGCCACGGCATCCCAAAGTTCGCGAGTCGACTTCGGATAGGTGGTGCCGAAGCGGTTTTGCAAACCCGAAAGCAGCGCGCAAAAGGCCCACTCACTGTCGGTGTCGCCAATCGGCGTAAAGCGTCCCGTCTTGAAACGGCGCACGTTGCGAACGGTGCCGTTGTGCGCAAAGACGAAATGGCGACCAAAGATCTCGCGCACAAAAGGATGCGTGTTGACGAGCGAGATGGCGCCACGGGTGCGCTTGCGCACGTGGGCTATCGCGAGCAATGTGCGAATGGGATGCTCGCGCACGAAAGTGGCGAGCGGCGAATCGTGGGCGGGTGCAGGTTCGATGAACGTGCGAGCGGCCTTGCCTTCATAGAGCGCGAGCCCCCAGCCATCGGCGTGATGACCTGTACATCCTCCTCGAAGCGCAAGGCCGGCGAATGAGAACGTGATGTCAGTCGGTACGTTGCACTCCATCCCGAGGAGTTCACACATGGGCGGTCCGCTAACTGTAGCGCCGATGTTACGAATGGCCCACTTCACTACCTGTCGCGTGTCACCAAGCGGTCGACCGCATGCACGGCAGCCGCGGATCCCTTCATCAGAGGCGCTATCGCCGACAGGACGGAACGCTGCTGCTCAAGCCGCGATAGTCCCGAAAAACCTGGCCAAACGACGGTTAGCGCGTAGTGCCCGGGACTGCCGAGATCCACTTCGCAACGCGCACCCGCGAGCGCATCCTCAACCGCCTTGACAATCGCTGCTTCGACACCCATGGGCATTTCCATATCTCGCTTTTTGATGCGTGGGATCCTTCGCTTCGCTCAGGACTAGCCGCCGAGCGCGGCGGCGCGGCGGCTAGTACGTCGGGATCCTTGCGTCGACGGTGCGTGACCATGCGTCGATACCGCCCTCGAGGTTGAAGAGGCGCAGGTAGCCGCGTTCAAGCACTTGCTCGGCGGCACGTCGGCTGCGCACCCCGTGGTGGCAGTGAAACACGATCACTCTATCTTTCGGCGCGCCGTCGAGAGCCTTGGCACCCTCTGCTTCAAGCGGCAGCGCGAAGGGCAAGCTCGACACGAGTCGTTCGCCCTCGGGCCGCACATCGAGCACAAGGACGTCGCGACCCTCCGTCAACCACTGCTGCAACTCTGTGGGTGAGAGAGGCATCACCTTCGGTGGCGCATTTGGGTTCGCGAGACGAAAGCCCTCCCCCGCACCGTTTGAAATGTAATCGATGCTGGTACCATTAAGCCGCTGGGCGTGCGCTGGCTTGACGAGCAGCGTGAGCGCGCCAACCGAAACATCGAGATCGCCCGCTTCCCGTGGGCCGAAATACAATTCGTGCTCGAACGCGTCATCGACATCGACCCGGATCATCTCGCCGTCGGCGGCTTGGCTCATGAATCCTACGAGCGCCTTCGCGGCGGCAGCGGTGACCTTGAGTTCGGGCGGCTTCGGCGCTTCGACCTTCACGCCGAGCACTTTTGCGAGTTCGCCTGCCTCGAACATCTCAGTCACGATGTCACAGCCGCCCACGAATTGACCCTTGATGTAAAGCTGCGGAATCGTTGGCCAATTTGAGTATTCCTTGATGCCTTCGCGTATCGAACCATCGGCAAGTACATTGACCGTCTCGTACTTCGGCAAGAGCGAGTTCAGCATCTTGACGACTTTTGACGAAAAGCCACATTGCGGAAATTGGCGATTGCCCTTCATGAAAAGGACGACGTCGTTGCTTGCGATCAGCTGGTCGAGACGATCTTTGAGCGCGGGTTCCATACCGCCAACGTAGTCTCGCTTACGGAACTGGCAACGAAACTTCGCGTTCGTCCTGCACTTCGCCGCCTCTGTAGAGCGCCACCCGGAGCCCGATCGCTTCCGACGGAAGAGGCACTTCGACCTCAAATTTGCCTGGACGTGCCGGCAGATAGGTGTTGACGCGATTGTAGGTAAACCTCACACGGCTGTCGGCAATCGACACGCGCCACGGCCACGTGTGCGTTTCACCTTTTTGTGGCTCGACAACCAAGCGCCAGGCGCGCGGAAGATCTGCGTATGCATGGGCGTGCCGCTTGTAGGGTTCGTAACTTAAATAGGTCGATTTTGATGAAAACGGCGCGCTAAGCCGGGCGACAACGGGAGGTTGCGTGAGGGCGTGCGACGGCGCCTCCACGAGTGCGACAAGGATCACGCGCTGCCCTTTTTCATCGCGCTTGATCGCGGCGCTGATGAGTCGCGGCCGTTCGCTGGGTTCAAACAACGTGCCGTTATCGGGATCGACGCGCACGCTCGATTCACGGCAGTGAAGACCCTTGCCCGCGTCGAGCCCTGAGACGGTCGCACACGCGCCGCAGCTGCATCCGTCGCACATGGGGAGATCCGCTTCGAGCGTGATGCCCTTCTGGATGCGTATCCACTGTTCGAGCGTGAGTTCGTCAGCCGCGCCCTTCGTCTTCTCCCAGGCGTCGTGGAAGTCTTTCGCGTTGTCCAGGCCAATGAAGCGAACGTGCCAGGCCTCGTATTTGTAACCCGTCCTGGGGTTAATTGGGGTTGGCAAGTCGCTACGGGTTCTGCAGGGATCGTGGTCGGACACGTCGTCCGGATGAATGGGGTACGACTGCACGAAGCCGTGCTCCCAGCCGTGATCGCGAAGCCACTTACCCGGCGCCGTGCAGCCAAAGCCGTCGCGAAAAGGACCTCCGTCTTCCTTAACCCAGGCATCGGTAAAGAGATCAACAGTGGTTCCCAATTGATGCTGGCTGTGACCAGGAATTGCGGACTGTTCGGCGACACCACAGAACGTGGCCTCGGGCTTCTTGGTCCAATTGAGAAATGTGCCGCATTGACTTTGATAGCTGCGGTAGGCGCTCGCGATGTTGCCAGAGTGACCGGCACGACCCATGGCGGACAGCAGCTGCTTCAGCGATGTGGCAGCGTCTTTGCGTAGGCAAGCAAATTTACTTTCGCATTCGCGCGAGGTGGCGGGCTGGTAGTTATGGAGGGCGACGAGATCGGACGGCGCGTAGATGGGGGAAAGGCCGCCGTTGGGGGCGCGGTTGACGAGGGCAATGGGGTCGTCGCCGTCAACGAAGAAGCGGCGCATGTCGGAGGGAGAGAGAAATTGACTGAAGCCACTTTGGGGGCCAACGGCTTCGCAGATGGGGCCCGAGTACAGATGGCCTTCCTGGGGGGGAGCCGTGGCAGCGTCGGGAACGGAGGCGTCGTCGACACGAGAAGCAGAGGCTACCGTTGACGCTGACGCTGACGCTGAAGGGGGAGCTGAAGCCGAAGGGGGCGCGTCGGCGATGTCTGCGGGGGCGCGGCAGGCGAATTGGGTGAGAAATACGACTTGAGCGAGCCTCACGAGAACTCGATTTGGTAGCGCGCGGGATCGTTGCCGCGGATGCGGACGATCATCCGATCTTGGCTGAGGTGTACGACTGCAAAAGAAGCGCTTGGACGGCCGGGCGCGTCGTCTTCTAGGTTTTCGATCAGGCTTTGGAGGGTGATGTAGGGGATGCCCTCGATCACGTCGATGTGGTTTCGGTGCACGTGGCCGTTGAAGACGGCTCGAACTTTCCTTGAGTGCTCGAAGACTTGCCGCAACTCCTTGCGCTCCTTCACCTTCGCGATGTGATCGGCGTTGCGGAACCATCGCGAGTCGCTGAGGTCCTGCTCGCTTGCGGGATGGTGCATGAGGACCACGGTTGGGAGCAAGGTGGCTCTGAGGTCATCTTGCAACCACTGCAGTTGCGGTTCGAAAATGCGGACCTCGACGTCCTTTTTTTCCATCGTGTGGAGCACGACGAAGTGAAAATCGGCCCGATCGAAACTGTAGTGAAGTGGGCCGTGGGGGACTTCGTCTTGCTGCCAGAAGCGATTGAGATCGGCGCGTCCGAGGTTGATGGTGTCGTGATTGCCTGCCACGTTGAAGAGAGGCGCAGTCGCGGTGCGCAGGATACGTTGGCACTCTTCGTAGCGTTGGAGGTCGAGCTCGCGCGACTCATCTTCGATGTCGTCACCAAGGTTGACGATCAGATCAGGGTGAACCTCTTCGTTCATCGTCTTGACGAACGCGCGCGTCAGATCGGCGGCGTGGTGCGTGAGCTTGCGCAGCTTGCCTTCAAAGCGCACTTCGGGGCCGAAGTGCAGGTCTGTAATGAGGCCGAGGGTGAGCGCCATATTTCTCTATGATACGAGATCGCATGCATTTCTACGTTGGAACCAGCGGATTTAGCTACCCCGAGTGGAAAGGCAGCTTCTACCCGGAGGGCATGAAAGACGCAGACATGCTCGGGTACTTTGCGACGCGCCTATCGGCGGTCGAGATCAACAATACATTCTACCGAATGCCGAATCCGGACGTGCTCGAAGCCTGGGGAAAGGCGACGCCGCCTGCGTTTCGCTTCGTCATCAAGATGCCGCGATACATCGTGCCGAGCATGAAGGCCGAAAAGTTGAGTGCGATTCCCGCGTTCTTCGAGCGCATCAAGGCCCTCGAGGACAAGCTTGGACCATCACTGCTACTCGTCGCGCCCTTCATGAAGAACCCGGGACCGGAGCGTTTGGGCGCGTTCCTCGAGCAGATGCCAAAGGTTCCGTTGGTTTACGAATTTCGCAACGACTCTTGGTACGACCCGACCACGGAAGCGATGCTCAAGGAGCGCAACATCGCCCAGTGCTGGACCGACAGCGAAGAGCGCGACTTCCCCCATCGAATCACATCAGACATTCTCTATGCCCGGTTGCGAAGGCCTGAGTACACCGACGACGCGCTCAAAGAGTGGATTGGCCGCATGAAGGCAACTGGAGCCAAAACGGCGTACGTGTTCTTCAAACACGAAGACGCAGGCACAGGGCCAAAATTAGCGGCGAGGTTTTCGGAACTCGCGGACAAGAGTAAGTAGCTCGGTCATGCGCGCCATCATCATCGGAGCCGGTCGCGGGAGCAGGCTTTTACACGAGACAGACGAGATCCCGAAGACGCTCGTGCCCGTTATGGGCCGACCCATGCTCGACTGGATTCTCGACGCCATGAAGCCGTCCGGAATCACCCGTCGCGACATTGTGTTCATTTGTGGTTACAAATCGAACGTTATCAAGTCCCGCTATCCGGAGTTCACGTTCGTCGACAACGCGGATTGGGAGAACAACAACATCCTTCTCTCGCTGATGTACGCGCGTCAGTACTTCGATCAGGACTTCGTGATGTCGTACGCCGACATCGTTTATCGTCCCGAGATCATTGAGCGTGTGATTGCACATGCCGGCGATATCGTTCTCGGCTGCGACACAGATTGGCGAAGACGCTACCTTGATCGATCCCAACATCCCGAGAGCGACGGCGAAAAACTGCGCGCCGAGGGCGATCGCGTCGTCGAGCTCTCTCGACGGATTGCTGCACCTCAAGCGAGTGGCGAGTTCATTGGCGTTGCGAAGATCACGCGGGCCGGCGCGACGCGGATATCTGTCGCGTTTGATCAAGCGGCTCGTGTGTACACCGGTAAGGCGTACCGCGAGGGTCGCAGTTTCGAGAAAGCGTACTTGATTGATCACTTTGCGCACATGCTCGACGCTGGCGAAGCGATTTTTCGCGCGAACATCCATGGTGGTTACATGGAGCTCGACACGCTGCAGGACCTTGCGTTCGCAGAGAAGTGGTGGGACGGGTACCTTCCATGAGCATCTCTGTGCGTCCCGCGCTTGGCAGTGATGTGCCACTTATCCTCGCGTTTGTTCGCGAACTTGCTGCATACGAGAAGCTCGCCGATGAAGTCGTTGCAACTGAAGAAGCGCTCATTGTGCATCTCTTTGGCCCCCGTCCCGCTGCCGAGGTGCTGATTGGCGAGTGCAACGGAGAGCCGATGGGGTTTGCGGTTTTCTTTCAAACGTACTCGACGTTTCTTGCGCGCCCAGGCATCCATCTCGAGGATCTGTTTGTGAGACCTGAGGGGCGCAAACAAGGTCTCGGGCAGCAGCTCTTGGCAACGATCGCCCACCTCGCACTTGAACGCGGCTGCGGGCGTCTCGAGTGGAATGTCCTCGCGTGGAACGAACCCGCGAAGGCGTTCTATCGCAAACTGGGAGCCGTACCGATGGACGATTGGAACCTCAACCGGCTTGTGGACGAACCACTGCGTGCGCTTGCTCGCACAAAACACACACACTGAACCTTCGGTAGCCCTTGAATTGCCACAGATTGGGAGGAACCGGCCGCAATGTGTTGCAATCGATAGTTGCAGCCCATGCCAGAAGTCAGCCTCCAAGGCCTCGTCAAGAAGTTCACCCTAGGAAACCATCTCGCGCTCAAGGATGTCTCACTCGACGTTGAAGCGGGCGAGTTCGTCGCGCTCGTCGGGCCTTCGGGATGCGGAAAGTCAACCACCTTACGCATTCTTGCGGGGCTTGAAGAGGCCGACGCAGGCGATATCTTTCTCGGCGACGTGCGAGTCAACGACGTACCTCCAGACCAACGCGACATCGCGATGGTCTTTCAGGGTTACGCGCTCTACCCGACGATGACCGTTCGCGAGAACATGAGTTTCCCGCTGCGCATGCGCAAGGTGAAGGCGCCGGAAGCAGAAGAACGCGTGGACACTGCCGCGACGCTGCTCAAGATAGGCAACTTACTTGACCGACGTCCCCACCAGCTCTCAGGGGGCGAAAGGCAACGTGTAGCGATGGGACGCGCAATCGTTCGCAACCCACGCGTGTTTCTCTTTGACGAGCCGCTCAGCAACCTCGACGCCGCACTTCGAACGGAGCTTCGCGTTGAGATCGCCGAGCTCGTTCGCAAACTTGGGCGAACGGCGCTCTACGTCACGCACGATCAAGCGGAGGCCATGACGATGGCCGATCGGATAGCGGTCATGCATCAAGGCGTCGTGCAGAGCTACGCGTCACCACGCGACACTTACGAGCGCCCGGCAACGGCTTTCGTCGCAGGATTTCTTGGCAATCCGCGCATGAACCTACTCGACGCGAGTGTGCAGGGCCGCATGGTTCGAGCATCCCCGTTCGCATTTGAATGGAGCGGTGCCGACACCGTTAGGAAAGTAGGTTTACGACCCGAGGAGCTGGGTCTGGCCGACCGAGGCATCGAAGCCAAGGTCATTGGCCTGGAGCCGCTCGGCGCCGAAACGCATGTACGCGTCGAAGCAAACGGGCAGATCTTAGTCCTCCGCGTGCGCGGGTTTGCGAAGCACCGAGTCGGCGACAAGGTCCACTTGTCACCATCGCCTGCGCACTTTCATGCGTTCGATGAAAACGGCGATCGCGTCGAAGAGCGCGCATAATGGTTTCACGACGCGCGCTCATTGGAGGCCTTGGCGCGGGGGCGTTTCTAGGTTGCAGGAAACGCGTGATCGATGGTCGCCAAGTGGCGCGCCTCTGGTTTTGCTATGGCGGCAACAATCGCATCGCACTTCTCGACTTGGTCAACAAGTTCAACGGGCAGCAAAGTAAGGCACTCATCGAGCCCGTTTTTCAGGGCGACTACTTCGAATCGCTGGCGAAGCTCCGCACGGCCATCGCAGCTGGTGTTCCTCCGACATTCAGTCACGTGCTTGGCGAGGTCATTCCTTACCTCTCTACCGCGGGCGTCCTCGAGCCGCTGGACGACTACCCGGGCGCGCAGGATCTTGACCTCGTCAAGCCACTTGCCCAAGGCGGCGCGTTCGTCGACGGAGACAAGCACCCGATGATTGCCCTGCCCTTCAATCGCTCGACGCCGATCATGTACACGCGAAGAGACATGATGGACGCCCACAAACTCAAGGCGCCACAAACGTGGGACGAGCTACTCTCCGCCGCAAAGCGACTCTATCGAAACGAACGCGACGGCTTGCGGTGGGGCTTCGAGGTGCCCATCGATTGGTGGTTCTGGCTCGCGATGGTGGGTCAAGCCGGCGGGCGCGTCATTGAACCCGACGGTCGCATCACTCTCGGGGGCGATGCGGGCGTGAAGGCGCTCAAGTTCTGGCAGTCGCTCGTCCACGAGCACAAGGTGATGCGTCCACCTCCGGGACGCGATTTCAACGCCTGGAACGCGGCAAACGATGACTTTCTCGCCGGCCGCGCCGCTATCACTTGGACGAGCACCGCCTATCTTCGGGTCATCGAAAAGAACGCATCCTTTCCGGTCGTCACCTGCCCTCTTCCCGGCGACGTGAAACGATCGGTACCGACCGGAGGCACGTTCTTCGTCATGCTCAAAGAGGTCCCGCAAGTCGAAAAAATTGCGGCTTGGTCATTTCTCAAGTGGATGTGCGAACCCGAGCAAACGATCGAATGGGCAACGCGAACCGGGTACCTGCCGGTCACAAACGCGGCCGTCAACCGGCTCCGCAATCAGGGGTATTACGAAAAGCACCCAAACGATTGGGTCGCGTACGAGCAGCTGCAGCATGCCGATCCTTGGCCTTGGTCGACCACGCTATTTCGTATCGAACGCGACATCGTGAACCCTCGACTTGAACAGGCCATCCTGACCAACCGCAATGCGGAAGACACACTGCGTGATGCCCGCGCGGAAGCGGAAGAGCCATCATGATGCGACCTCGCAAATGGATTGATCCCACATGGATGCTTGCCCCAACGCTCATTCTGCTCGTCGTTTTCTTCATCGCACCGGTGGGCATTGCGATTTATCAGAGTTTGTTTTCGTGGGACCTGCTCACCCCCCCTAAGCCTGTAGGCGGAGCGAACTACATCGCGCTTCTGAAGAGCGGCGAACTGTTTTGGGTTACGGGCCGCACGCTTCTCTTCAGCGCCATGGTCGTCAGCGGCGCGATGAGCCTCGGGTTATCGCTCGCGCTCTTGCTCAACCGACGTGGCCTCTGGTTCTCATTTGTTCGAAGTGCCGTATTTTCCGCGTACGTCGTCAGCTGGGTCGCCGTGGCGTTGCTCTGGCTGTGGATCCTCGATCCTGATCGAGGCATCGTCGCAAAGGCCCTGCATCTCGCCGGCGTGGGATCAGTCAAGTTACTGAATCATCCAGATACCGTCTTGCCGGTCCTCGCTGGCGTAACGGTGTGGAAGATCACCGGCTATGCGATGATCATGTTCCTCACTGGCCTGCAGGCGATTCCGAACGAGGTCGTCGAAGCTGCGAGACTCGACGGCGCAGGGGCACTGTCCCGATTTCGCTTCATTATCTGGCCCATGTTGCGACCGACCGCGACCTTCGTAGGGACGACCAGTCTGGTCATTTCGTTTCAAGCCTTCGACGTCGTGCGCGTCATGACCCAAGGTGGCCCGGTAAGGGCTTCGACGCTTTTCGTCTATGCGATTTACGAATCGATCTTCATGAACCTACGAGTCGGAACGGCAAGCGCCTTGACGGTCGTGTTCTTCGTCGTCCTTTTGTCGCTGTCTTGGTTGCAAATACGCATGTGGAGGCAGAAAGCATGAAAATCAAGTCTGCCTTCATTCATGGGCTTGCGGGCGCCGTCGCGCTGCTTTGGCTATTTCCATACGCCTGGATGGCATTCACGTCGTTCAAGTCGTCCGCCGAAATCTCACTGCGTCCGACTGCGCTTCTTCCGAGCGCACCCGGTCTGGGCGCGTACCGAGCAGTCTTTTCGCAAGTTCCCGTCGGGCGTTACATGCTCATCACGCTTTGGGTCGCCACTGCGATAGCGCTCATTCAGATCGCCCTTGCGCTCCCCGCTGGGTACGCGCTCGCGAAGCTTCGGTTTCGCGGCAACGGCCTCGCCTTCGGATTGGTGCTCGCGTGCCTGTTGATTCCGACGCAAATGACCTTCGTGCCGATCTTTCTCATGTTCTCTAAGTTGCGACTGGTCAACTCACTTACCTCTCTCATCTTACCCTTCGGAGCGAGTGCTCTCGGCACCTTCATGGTGCGCCAGGCCCTGCTCAGCGTTCCGAACGAAGTGATCGAAGCCGCGAGACTCGATGGCGCAAGCGAATTCACGATCGTCTATCGGGTTCTCGCGCCGATGTTGAAGCCAACACTCATCGCGGTCTTTTTGGTGAGCTTTGTCTTTCACTACAACGATTACTTTTGGCCGCTCGTCATGACCACCGACGATAGCGTTCGCACCTTACCGCTCGGAATCGCGCTCTTGCGCGAGCCTGGCACTGGCGTCGAATGGAATGTCGTGATGGCCGGCAACGTTATCTTGTCACTACCGATGATCGCTTTGTTTTCGATTTCGCAGCGGTACCTGATTTTGGGGCTGACGAAGCGGTAATCACTTCGCACGCGCCATCGATCGCTCAACGCGCGATAGAATCTCAAGAGGCTCTAGTTCCGGCAACAATAGGGACTTCATCAAGTCACCTTTGCTGGCAATGCGATCGTGCATCGTGTGCATGGTGAACAGAGTGGGATCAAGCGCGTCCAATTCCTCCCATGCAAACGGTGTTGACGCTGTTGCCAAAGCCGTTGCACGCAGCGAATACGGCGCGATGAGCGTGCGCGTCGGCCCAATTTGCCCGCAATCGAGAAAGACGCGATCTCCTCGCGCGCTCACACGCCGCTCCGTCGTCGCGAGGTCTGGGCGCCGCGAAACGAGCCACTCGGCGATCAGTTTCGTAAAGCCCATCGCGATTTCCGCCGGCGCCGACATGGGGAAATACACGTGCAAGCCGGTCTGACCCGACGTCTTGAGGACACAAGGAATGGCGGCCTCATCGACGAGCCATTTGAGCTCGCGCATGATCACTTTTGCGACCTCGAGCGACGATTGCTTCACGTCAACGTCGATCACCGCGTAGTCGAATCTCGACCGTTCGTGAGTGCGCCAAGGAAGAATGTGCAGCGACAAGCACGCGAGATTCGCGAGGTAGAGGAGGCTCTCCAGGTCACTCACTACGAACGCGCGACGCGCCGGCGAGCCATCTTCCGAGGGAAGCTCGATGGATCCGACCCACGACGGCATCGTTCGCGGCGGGTTCCATTGAAAAAAACTCTTCTTTTCGACCCCGTCCGGGTAGCGAACAACAACGACGGGGCGATCACGCAGGTACGGCAATAGAACCGGTGCGATCGCTTCGTAGTAACGAAATACGTCGAGCTTCGTTCCGTTGACCGCCGGATAGAGAACCTTGGCCGCGTTCGTCAGTGCAACTTGAGGCTTTGCGTCGGCCCCAACGCTTGGGTGCTCCGCGGGTGGAGGGCTGCCTACGAGGACGGCCCACCGGGCAGAAGGAGACCTCGCATCGAATGCTCGTAAACCCGGTTGACCATGCGCGCGCGCGAATTCGACAAGCATCGAGGCGTCGGATGAAAACGGCGAGAGACGCAGGAATGCAGTGTGCGCGAGCAGTTCCGTCAGAATGGCATGCCGCGCTTCAAAAGGAACGCCGGTGAGCTCGTAGTCAACTATATTGACTACGTCCATAACCACAAGCGTCGCAAGTGGCCGCGGGAGAGCTGCCGGCAACTCATGCTCGAACGCGCGACTGCGCGCCGAAAGCAGATTCGCGTCCGCAATGCCGTCGGTGCCCGCAATCGTCAAGTCACCTTCGAGCGCGATCGCTGAAACTGGAAGCGCGACCAGCGACCGCACGAGCTCGGGATAGAGGGGCGCCACATTGACGCCCGCATCGTCGGTAATCGTAACTCGATCGGCCGTCTTTTCGGCCACGACGTGCACACCTCGGAGCCACGGGCAAAACAGGGTTGCGCCCTTGGGCACGACCGACTGGGGAACAAAAGGGACCGCGCGCGTCTTATTCGACAACTTTGCTGACGATAGAGACACGGTATGAGTGGCCCATCGGTCGCAGATTTTGGCGTACGTCAACAGCTCCTCGGCGGTGAGGCCCGACAGCACGGAGTGGTGCGCGTCGATCGCTTCCTCATCGCGCGCAAACACGTCTCTCTTCTTGATGAGAAGCCAGCCGCTTTTTTCGGTCTTGAGCTTCACCAGCGCGAAACGTCCGCGCAATTTGTAGCCCCGAAGAAGAAAGTCGAGCTTGCCCTTTGCAAGGCCCTTCTCTGCGCTTTCATCGAGATACTCAATCTCGCCGATGTCCCATGCGATCATCTCGCCGGCGCCGTAATTGGCTTCGGGAATGATCCCTTCGAAGTCGATGTATTCAAGTGGATGCGGCTCCGTATGGGCGGCGAACCGCTTGATATCAGGATTGAACGTCGGCCCCTTTGGCACGGCGAAGCTCTCGAGCGCGCCAGCGATTTCAATGCGCAAGTCAAAGTGGCGCTGCGTCGCATGGTGTTCGTGCACAACGAAGAGGCCGGCAGTCGTCTCCCCTCTCGGCTCGGCAACGCCGAACGGCTCCGTCGTCGCCTTCGGATCGCGCTTGTCTCGATAGCGGGTAAGGCGATCGACCACGCTTCACGATACCTCAGGCCGCACAACCGCCCCACAGATTGGTCGAGAACTGTTCTCGGACGCCTCCATCGAGTACCACCAAGGACGTGAGCTGGGTCGCGAAAGTGAGCATTGCGGGTTACACACCGGGACGTCGTGATTTTCCCGAGCTTGTGTTGGCGCTTAACAATGCGAGTGAACAGGATGAGAAGCCGCTTCTGATTGCCCTCGTCCGCGCAAAGGACCTGTCGGTCGCGTCGATCGCAGGCAATTCGAACAAGCTGAGCGAACTCGCGGCCATGCGCGCGTGTCGCGTTCTCGGGGTGATTGGCGGGCACCAGGCGATTGACCAACTCGTCACTTGGACAAAGCGGCCTGAGGAGAAACTGCGTCAACAAGCATTCATTGCGATTGGCAAGGTGGGCGATCGTTCAACCGAAGCGGCGCTGCTTGATGCCTGGCCCACGACGATGGCCGATGGGACGCGCAGATCGCTCGTTGAAGCGATGGGCAAGATCGGCGGACGAGAGAGTCTCGCCTTGATCACCGATCTTGAAACTGATCACGAAGTGTTACAACAAGCAGCGATTCGCGCGCTCCTCATGCTGAAGCGCACTGAGAGTCGCTCTGCGGCAAAGGCAATCGCGACAAAGGGGCCGGTGACCACCACCGCGGTCGCGATGACGCGCCGCGGACTTGAGCGCATTCTCGTCGGCGAACTTACGGACGTAGGCGAAGTGAGCAACATTGTCGAAAGCGCGCTCTCGGTGCGCTTCGCACTGTCCGGATCACCGGACGCGCTTCTTCAGAGTCGCACTTGGGAACACGTCGAATTCGAAATCGCGAGGGGCCCACTCGAAGGACCGCTGCCCCAAGCAATCGCACGAGAGCTCGACCA
>JAHFDY010000074.1 GCA_023248735.1 Myxococcales bacterium | reverse complement strand
GAAGGACGATGCGCGCGCCACGTCCCTGTACACGCGCGCTTGCGAGGGCGGCTACATGACGGGGTGCTTCAACCTCGCTCTTCTCTACGAGGAAGGCAAAGGCGTGCTGAAGGACGAGGCGCGCGCCGCGTCGCTGTACTCGCGCGCTTGCGAGGGCGGCTACATGACGGGGTGCTTCAACCTCGGTGTTCTCTACGAAGTTGGCAAAGGCGTGGCGAAGGACGATGCGCACGCCGCAACGTTGTACGGGCGCGCTTGTGAGGGCGGCAAGATGGCGGCTTGCTTCAACCTCGCTCTTCTCTATGTGGATGGCAAAGGCGTGGCGAAGGACAAATCGAGGGCGCATTCACTTTTCAAACGTGCGTGCAGCGGGGGATACGAACCGGCGTGCCTCGGACGTTAAGAGGAGCCCCACGAGCATTTCCTGATGAACGTTCGAGACACAGATCCCGATCGTTTTGTTCGGTGTCTGGCGGAGATTGATGATGGAGTTCAGCTCTGCGTCCCGCTGCGCAGTCACGTGACGAGTGGGCTGTGGAATTCTTGCGGGTGCTTTCTTGTGCACCTAGGTCGGCTGCGGGCCGTCCGCGGGAGCGCCGGGGGAGCTACGCAGCTTTCTTCAACGGGCGAATCTTAGCGACTGTCCGACGGAGCACTTTTTCGGCCTTCCAGAGATCGAAGTTTGCCTGAAGATAGAGCCAGGACGCAGCACTGCCGCCAAGCGCCTTGGCTAAGCGCAGGGCCATATCGGCACTGACGGCGGCCTTCGCATGGATGACGCGCGAAAGTGCGACGCGTGTAACGCCCAATCGTCGCGCGAACTCCGTCACGGTGATCTCCCCGTCGCGAAAGACTCCGTCTTGAAGCACTTCGCCTGGGTGAGGTGGGTTGAACATGGGGCTCATCTTGTTCTCCTAATGGTAGTCCTCGTAGTCGACCAGAATCGCGTCGGTGCCGTGGAATGCGAACGTCAGTCGCCAGTTCTTATCGACCCAGACCGCCCAAGAACCTTTTCTTCGTCCCTTCAATGGGTGGAGGCGCCACCCGGGAAGATCCATGTCGGTGGAAGACTCGGCCGCATCAAGGCGTGCCAACTGCAACCTCAACCGAGAGGCGTGCTGAGCCTGGATGCCGCCCATCTTTCCTGTTTCAAAATACAAGCGAAGGCCCTTGTGCCGAAACGTTTTGATCAATCTCCCGTACGTATAGCATAGCTATACAGATCGGCAAAAATCGCCATCGCAGATGAACCGTCGACGTTGCTCAATCATGAGAACCCCGCGTCGGAAGCGGGGCTTCTCCGTTTGACAGCCGCTCCTCATCACGCTCGACAGGCTTGCTGCGATGCTCGCGCGCCTCGGTAGTCCATACACTTGACGTTACGTCTCGGCCGCTCGTGTACCGGCGAGCGGCCGAGGCTTTCGGCTGCGTGCGCGGCTGCGGCCCTGCGGTCCTCGGGCCGGAGGCGAGCCGGCAAGAGGAGCTCGTTCCCAACTTGTAGCAGCACGCCGAGGATAAACTTCCCGCGATAGTGCTATCGCGTGTCACCGAAATCGAGGAAACCCACGCTCCCAAACCACGCGCACACCCCATCTTCCGGCTGGGGGAGCGGCGCCCCGCACGCTCCCAAACCCACGCGCACACCCCATCTTCCGGCTTGGGGGGCTCGGGGGGAGCGGCGCCGGCGCTCCCCCCGCCGTCAATCAGTAAGGCACTTCCGGCTTGTAACCCGGTGGGACTCCAGGATCCTTACCGGTCTGCGGCGGCTGCGGCCCGAACGCGCGGTTATCACGCGCGAGCTTCACCGAAACCATCTTCGCGTCGGGCATGAAGCTTCTCGTCTCCGCCTTGAAGCCAGCCTTCTGCACGACCACCTTGTGCTCACGCTTCGCCGCATCGTCGCTGTACGAGAGCTCGCACGGGGTCGCGTTGCAGACTTCGACGCCGTCCTCCCGAACGACGGCTCCTTCGGGCTCGCTCGACAGACGTACGTGGAGCAAGAGCGGCTCAACCTTCGGCGCGCTCGGGGGAGCGATAGGTGCATTCGTAACAGTGACCGCCACATTTGCGCTCGGCTCGACCGGCTTCTTTGCAGCCTCGCGTGGGATCATCCGACTGGCCACGATGCCACCACCGAATATGGCCACGCCCGCAATCAACAACGCAAGAAGGGCGACCTTGCTCGTGCCACTCTGTTGCATGGACGCAGGTGGTGGCGTATCCGCTCGCAGAGCGACCACGGGCGAAGCACCCGACACGGGTGGCATGGGCTGCGTCATCGGCGCAGGTGGCTCGCTCGCCGACGTCTGAGGCATCGGTTGCGTTGCGGGTGGTAGCGACGCCGAAGGCACACGGTACTCGCCCGTGGCGAGGCCAGAGAACGTCGCCGTGAGCGCGCTTCCGCCCGAACGCTTGAGCGCCCCGAGCAGTTCATCCATCGACGAAGGTCGCCCCGAAGCGTCTTTCGACATGCAACGCAGCACCGTGTCTTCGAGTGCCGGTGAAATCTGAATCGATGGCAATGTCACTCGCATCGGCGGCACTTCTTCGTTCACGTGCGCCATCAAGATGTTCACACTGTTGGGCCGATCGAACGGCACCTTGCCGGTAAGCATTTCGTACAGGATCACGCCAAGCGCATAGATGTCGGTGCGCGCGTCAACCCGATCGCCCCTAATTTGCTCGGGCGCCATGTACTTCGGCGAACCCATGAAGAGTCCCGTTTGCGTGAGATCTTCACCCTTGTTGTCACCGACAGCTTTGACCAGTCCAAAGTCAAGCACCTTGACGAAATCCTTTTCGTCACCATGCTCGGTGAGAAAAATATTCGCGGGCTTTAGGTCGCGATGAATCACCGAGAACGAGTGCGCCTCTCGTAGCGCCCGGCATATTTGGCGAGCGATGTGTGCCGCGCGATCTTCAGCGAACGGCGCCCCTTGGCGCAGCGCTTTGTGAAGCGTCACACCTTCGAGATACTCCATCGCCATGTAGTAGATGTCGTCGTCCGTTCGGCCGTAGTCGAAAATTGTCACGGTGTTCGGATGGGTGAGCTTCGACGCGATGCTCGCCTCAAGAAAAAAGCGCCGATGGAACTCTGGATCACTGTCGCCGGCGTAATTTGGGTTGAGAATCTTAAGCGCACACAGCCGCCCCAACGGAGCCTGCTCGGCGCGATAAACCTTGCCCATACCGCCGCGAGCAATAAGCGCAGCGATCTTGAAGCGATCATTGACCACACGACCGATCAACGGGTCGGGTGCCGCTCCTCTAGACGCCGTGCTGCTGCGATCCGCCACGCTGCCCCCACAAAAAAACGACCCACCAACCGACTAGCTTCGCCACGCGCTTCGAACTCACCGTAGTAAACGCGCATGAGCCCCTTTCGGCTCACTTGGCGCGGCCACCAAACACACTTCTATAGGATAGTGTAGTCCGAGCAGAACCCCGAAGCTAGGAACCTACACGTCAACGAAACTCCGTTTGCTAGGGTCCCTGCGTTTGGGCTTGCGTTTGGGTCCGCTCGCAGCCGCCATCGGACTATGGTAGAGGCCGCCCAAGGAAACCCCATGAAAACCGCGTTCCGATCGTTGCTTGCTCCGGTTTTGGCCGCCGCGTTGGCGCTTGCCCTCACCACATCCGTTTCTCCTGCAGTTGCTGCGGGCAAGCTCGAAGTCCAGGGAAAGGAAATTCAAGAGTCCCAGGGCGAGTGGCAAATCAAGCTCCGAATCGACCTACCCAAGCCTCCATCGTTGTTAGACGTCTCCATGAACGCCACCTTCAGCAAGGTCATGGTCTACGAGCGCGCCATTATGGAAAAGGGCAAGGCGCCGGTGCTCAACAAGCTGCGCGTCGATCCCGCGCAGACGCAGAGCTTCATGTTGGTTGTCCACTTTGCCGACACGAGCGGAGCGGTGTTCAAAGCGACGAAGTATGCGTTCCCTGTCAAGCGCTCATCGGGCTTCTTTGAGGCCGGCGAGTACCTGATGAGGCTCACGGGCCCGGACGGCGACATCGGCGTTGCACAACGCGTTGTCTTGAACGGCGAAAACGAGCCCGTTTACCGAGGGCCGATCGAGTTCATCGAACAAGTGGGCGACGCCGGCACCACGAAGAAAGAAAACGGTCCGGTGACCGCCCCTGAAAGCCACGAAGTCGCACCGATCGGCAACGCGAGCTCACTCATTCCCAACTCGGCATACGAAAAGACCTCCGAAGAAGAACTAAGGACGCGCCCGAAGGGGTGCGGTTGCGATGTCGCCGGCAGTTCGTCAAACGGCCTCTCGAACGTTGCGTGGACGGCAATGGGTCTCGGTGCGCTTGCGGTGTTTTCGCGGCGTCGCAATCGGCGAACGTGACCCCGGAAAGCGCGATCGACAGCGCTCGCTCCGGCTCGCTCAAGCCGGTGTACATCATCACTGGCGAAGAGCGATTTCTCGTCGACGAGGTTCGAGCCGCACTTCGCGACGCGGCCATCGGCACGGCCATTGCTGCGTTCAACGAAGATAAATTCACCGCGGGCGAATCCGACATCAAACGCGTTCTCGGCGCTTGCCGGACGCTCCCCATGATGGCGACACGTCGATTCGTGCACGTGCGCAGCATCGAACGATGGGACGGTGCAGAAGCGCTTGACGAGCTCGCGGCCTACGCAGAGAGCCCAAACGAATCGACCTGCCTGGTGATCACGGGCGAAAAGGTCGACGGCCGACGCAAACTCTCCACTGTAGGCAAGAAACTTGACTATACCGTCATGTGCAACACGCTTGACGATCGCGCTGTCGTCAAGTGGACCACCGCGCGGGCACAAAAACTTGGTCACGCGATCGATCACGAAGCAGCTCAGCTCATTTGCCAACTCGTCGGTCCCACGCTTGGCTTTGTCAACGACGCCGTTGATCGTTTAGCGCTCTACGTCGGCCACGACCAAGGACGCGGCCTTCCTATTACGGAAGAGGCGATCGTGGAGTGCATCGTCAGGCTGCGGACTGCCGATGTGTGGGCACTCGTTGATGCCGCCGGACAACGCAACCTGTCGCGCGCGCTTTCGTTGCTCGCGGACGTGTATGATCCGCGCGATCGCGGCCTGCCTTTGCTGGGTGCGCTTGCATGGTCTGTGCGGCAATTTCTGAAGTTCGCGCTCGCACTCGAGTCTGGGCAGAGCGCGGATGCCGCCGGGCGCACCGCAAACGTATTTCCGGCGAGCAAGGTGCGAGACTTCGCGCAGCGCGCAAAAATCTTACGTGCACGCGATGCCGAGCAATGGCTTGTCGTGCTTGCCGAAACCGACGCGGCACTGAAGAGCTCGCGAAGGCAAGCCGATGCAATCCTCGAAGAATCTCTCGTCCGATTGTGCAAGCAGCGAGCGTGACATGGACATCATCTCAACCAAGGGAGTCGCCGAAGTTCTCGGAGTGAGCGAGGCCACTGTCAAGCGGTGGGCGGACGCTGGCACGCTCAAGTGCTTCCGAACGGTAGGCGGCCATCGAAAGTTCCGCCTGCGCGACGTGCGAGAATTTCTCGGCGGCAAGATGATAGCCCCCGAAACACTCGAGGCGTTTCGGCACGAGGAACCGCTTGGCAAAGAGCAAACCGAAGCGCACGCACTGGCACTTTCATCCGACGTCGACGGCCTCGTCGCGCTTGTCGCCAAGGAGCGCATGAAAGGCCAGTCGCTCGCGCACGTTTTCGACGAAGTCATTGCCCCCGCCATGTCTCACATCGGTGATGCTTGGGCCGCAGGCACGCTGACAACGGCCCAGGAGCACGTCGCATCGAATGCGCTCATCGAGGCGATCGCGCGCGTAAGACCACTGGTCGAACGACCTTCGCGGCGCGATCGTGGTCGCGCGATTTGCACGTGCATCGGCGACGAACAACACGACATCGGCGTTCGCGTCGTCGGGCTCATCCTTTCGGCAGAGGGATTTCGCACCTCGATGCTCGGCGGCAACGTCCCCACCAGCGACATTGCGCTCATGGTCACGAGCGAGCAACCGAAGTTGATTGCATTGAGCGCTTCAGGTCACGCAAACCTCGACCGTTTGCGCAGCGATGTCGCGATCGTTGCAAGCGCAGCCGCGGCGTCAAAGACGCGCGTTCTCGCCGGTGGGCACGGATTTGCAAGGCTGCCAAGCGTGCCAAACAACGTGTCGCGGTTCTTTAAGCTGCAGGAGTTTGTCGCGCTGCTCAGGGAGCCAACCGACTGAATTTGTTCATGAAAATGGCAGAACGTGCTAGTTTGCTGGGCGATTCGACCCCTTTACTTTCTGTCAAGACGTCGCAACCTTTGTCGTTGCAGCCAAGCCGAAGGCGAGCCACAAAACAAAGTCACACACGAATTGGAGTATTTCGAGATGCACGTCCCCCAACGGGTGATCCGGCCTCAGCTAACCTGGGTCGTTGAGTCCCAAGTCCCCACGAAACACGGCTTGCTGTCGATGCACATCTTCCGTGCGCAGTCGGCCCACGACGCAGCGCATATCCCGAGTGATTCGCCCCATGCGGCCGCGAGCCTCGACCTTCCGCTTGAGCACGTCGCTATGGTGTCAGGCGACATCGAAGGCGAGAGCGACTTGCCGGTGCGCATCCATTCAGAGTGCATGACAAGCGAAGTGTTCGGCTCGCTCCGTTGCGATTGCAAAGAACAACTCGATTTCTCGCTCGGCGAAATCACGCGTCGCGGAGGCGGCATGGTGATGTACCTGCGCCAAGAGGGCCGGGGCATCGGGCTCGCGAATAAAATTCGCGCTTACAAACTTCAAGCGCAAGGTCACGACACCGTCGACGCGAATCGCGCACTCGGGCTTGCCGACGATCCGCGCCGCTACGAAATCGCTCGCGAGATGCTGCAACACTTTGGCGTCAGGAGCGTTCGACTCATGACGAACAATCCTGAAAAGGTCTCCGCACTGGAGTCGTTGGGCATTGTCGTCACCGGGACGTTGCCGGTGCACGTGGATCCCAACGAGCATTCGCGCGGCTACCTGGAAACGAAGCGCGATCGCATGTCGCATTCGATTCCAAGCTTTGCTCCGTTGAAGCTCGCTTAGCGCAGGCGGCAACAAGCTTAGCCTTCCCATCAGGATCATCCGCATTCGGCGGTTTTTGTTCGCGGAGTGTGTTCACATGATGCCGCATGCGAAGGGCTTTCCTTGGGCTTTCAATCACGCTCATCGCATCGGTTGCGTGGGCCGACGACGAAGTCTCGGTACGCGCGCGCGTTTGGCAACCGCGGATGGGGATCGACGCGGGCGCGGTTTTGCAACCGGTCAGTCTTGGCGAACCAGGTCGTTGGTTCTTAGCAAGCCGGCTGTCGTACGGATACCAGCCGCTCACGTTGCGCTTGCCGGAGAGAACGCCGCTTGTGGCTCACGCCGGGTATCTCGATCTGACCGGGGGTGTCGTGTTAGCGCGATTTCTTTCGGTCGGCGCGCACATGCCGTTTGCGATCTCTGATGGCCGTAACGTCGGCGGGTACCTTCAGCCACCGACCTTTGCGCTTGGCGACGCGCGCTTGTCGATCGACTCCTTGTTCATCGACAACAAGAAGGGCGCCGCGAGCGTCGGCCCCGGCTTAGGCATGCGCGTTACAGCTTCGTTTCCCACGGGAGACCGCGCGAGCGCGTTTTCTGACGGCGCTCCAATCATATCGTCCGATGTTACATTTGAGTATGCAGCCGCTGTGATCGTTGTGCAGGCCACCATCGGCTATCGCGCCCGAACCGAGCATCGCGAGCTGCGCGACTATGTCCAGGGCAAACTCGCCATCGGAGATGACCTCCCCTTCTCAGCGGGATTTCTCCTAAAGCCGCACCCGATATTTCCGTTTCTTGACCAAAACGATCGACACCGTTTCGAATTCGCCATCGAAGGGTCAGTACCTGCAAGGCCCACAGCACCCTTCGCGGACGGAAGCGCGCGTATCGCGCCCGTGTCGCTCGTCTTCGGCGACCGCGTCGCTTTGACATCTCGATGGGCGCTTCACGCGAGCATTCATGTCGGTCTTTCTGACGCCATCGGTTCGCCACCGATGCTCGCAACCATCGGCATTCAGTGGGCGCCGGTTCGTCCGGATCGCGATCACGACGGGGTGCCCGATGAAATCGACGAATGCCCCGAGCTGGCCGAAGACCATGACGGCGTGGCCGATCAGGACGGATGCCCCGAAGACGATGCCGACGACGACGGCATACCCGACCAAGAAGACGCATGTCCGACGACGAGCGGGGTAGAATCGGACAAGAAAAACCTCAACGGATGCCCCCAACTCTCACACTGAAATCGAGCGAGCGATGAGGCGATCCTTCCGATTCGTTGCAATTGTAACTACGCTAGCCATATTTTGCGCGGGTGCGAAGGCCTTTGCTTCGAGTCCGCCGCAATCATCTGTCGGCGCACCGATTCCCCTTGGCACTTCGTGGCTCGCGCCCACAGCGTACGACGCGCAAGCGGCCGGCAGAGCCGTCGCGCGCCTCGCGGCGCTGCGTGACGGAGGACCAGGCCTCATCGCGATCGCGAACGGTGCAACGCTCTCGACGCTGCCTCCGTCCGACCGTGTTCGACTCGCGCACGCGCTCGCTAAGATCGCCGACCAACCCTCTGCGGCGCGGGGTCTTGCCACGATCGTCGAGCTGATGCGATCTGGGGACGAAACGACCACGTACGCGAGCGACGTTGCACTCATCGGGCTCGCCAACGCGAACACCAAAGAGGGGCTCGGCCTCCTCTTGCGCGCCGCGCGGAGCGGCGCCAGCGCCCGCGATCGAGTCACGGAAGTGTGGAGCGCGTTTCCGCCTCGCGACCCAACGTGGCTCGTCGATACGACGCCGGTTGCTCTCGTCGCGGCAGCCGCCCGCAATGGCGATCTGCGCGCACTCGAATGGTTTGCCACCCGCGTTTCCAGGCTCAAAGGGGAAGCCCTTGCCGAAGGGCTAACGGTAATGGCCGAGCTCGGTGATGAACGCGCCCTGGGCGCTGCCCGCCAGCATCTTTCGGGAACGCCACAAGTCCTTGCTGCAGCGGTCTTGGTCCTCAAGACGTTCAACGCCAAAGACGCAAACGCACAACTGTTGTCCCTCACTCAAGCGGTCGCAACGCGAGGCGTTGGTTTCGAAATCGCGCGCCGAACGAGAAGCGTAGAAATATTACCATTTGCGTTACAAATTGATCCGACAGAAGCATCCTATGCCCTCGAGCGTCGCATCGCGTACCTGGCCCTCATCGGAGGACCTCTGGCGACATCGGCGATAGGTAAGTTACTTGTCAATATGTCGGCGAAGATCGCGGACATCGCCGCACGAACACTCGCCTCGATGCACACTCCGGATTCCATCGAGGCGATAGCGAAGGTCGCGACCGGCAAAAATCTCCTTATGGCGCGCGGCCCGTCTTTTTTCGCTTACGCACTTCACCGGCAGGGTGGCGGCCACGCGCATCCGGGGATCGAGCAAGAGTTAGCCCGCCTGCTAAGGTCGCAACACGAAGACGAGCGTGGCGTATCGGTGCGGACGCTTGGCGAAAGCGGAAATGCCCTCCCTTGGACGAAGCTGCAAGACGACAAATCGGTCTTCGTTCGCGAGCAGCTCGCCATCGTCCTGTCGAAACGAGGACCGCTCACGATCCTGCGCATGCTGGCGAAGAAGGACGCCCCCGAACACCTGCGAGCACTTGCGCTGTCTGCGCGTGTCCTGCGCGACGATCCCACCCTATCGCTACGCGAGCTCGAAGGTGGCGCGCCGTCTTCATTGTCAACTTACTGGACTGTTCGCCACGAGAAGCTCTCGCAATGCACGCTCGCGACCGCAGATATTATGGCACCCGGCACGCGACTAGCGACCGTGTTGGGCTGCGTCGCTCGAGAGTCAGCGGCGGCGAAATGGGCACTCTTGCACCACCTTCCAGTCGAGCCGAACGTTCATGCGAGATTCGCGATGATGAGGAATTTGCGCACCGAACGCGAGAACGAAGAAGCCGTGATCGCCTACGCCATGCACGACCCCGATCGCTCGATTCGCGATTGGGCAAGGGGGGGCGCTGCCCCAAGCCGAGACACCGACAGTGGGTTCGATCTCATTCCAACCGAGAGCAGCGTGGCCTTGCAACTCACGTTTGATGGGATCGAACTAGAGCCGCTGTTTCAATACCGACACACACCGCCAGTCGTCCACGAAAGCGTGCTAAGCGAAGACCATGAAGCCGATAGACACGCCCAGCGCGGAGCCGTCATTCGAAGACGCCATGAACGAACTGACGCGTATCGTTTTGCACCTTGAGCGCGGCGATCTTCCGCTCGAGCAATCAATCGCGCTGTTCGAACAGGGAATTAAGCTCGCGCAATCGTCACAGAGCCAGATCGATTTGGCTCAGAAACGAATTGACGAACTCTTGAGCGTCAATTCGGATGGCAAACCAAAGACGAAGCCATTTCGAACCGACGACGACGTTTGAGCACCACTCACTTGCCGATAGCTTGCCGATAAACCCAGCCCTCGCTCTCGAACGCGTCGCCGTATTTTACCTTGTACCAGCCGCCTTGTTGTTCGATCACCTTGACCTCAGTGCCGCGCGTGAGGCTGTCCTTGCGATTTGACGAAGCCTTCGGCCCATCACGAATAATCGCCTTGCCGAACGTGATGCGCACGGTATCGCTCGCGCCCGCATCAGCACCTTCACCAGCGCCGCCTTCACCTGAAAACGTGAGGTGGTAGAGCAACGAGTAACGTGGATTGTCGTGCTCGATACCCGTAAGTGACACGCTACTCGTGGCGTCTCTCGCGCACGCAAGCAGTTCATCGGCCCGTCCAATGGCCGTAGCCTTCCCGAGTTCGACGGAAACTTTGCTTGCCGTGAAGTCGACCGCAAGCGCCAGACTCAACTTGCCCTTCGCTCCTTGCGCCGCGCCGCACGTCGCCACTTTGCGGAGACGCGGCTCAAGCGCCGCGTTCACATCGCCGAGGGCCCCACACTCGGAGGGCCTGCGATGGGTCTCACCGTCGGGGGTGCGGCATGACGCCGTGTACGGCTTGCTGATCGTCATCGCGACCGCTGCTGCTGCCGAAGCCGGCGGGGCGGATGCGGTTCCGGCCGGAGCGTTCGAAGGCGCAACAGGCGTGGGAGACGGTCGCTGCGCGCCAGGCTCCTTTGATGCCACGGTAGGGGCTGCAGGCCCAACGCGAACGTCGAGTAGGCGTGGCCACGCAATGCCCAAGGCAAAGCCGAGCACCGCGACGACCGCAACCCCAATCCAGGAGCGCTGTTCGTCGCGAGCGTTCGGAACTTGCACGCGGGGGGGGACCTCGCCCATCTCGTTTGGAAGTACCACGGCACGGGGCCTTCTTGGAACTTCGCGGTGCGCCGCACGTTCTGCCACGATGGGCCAACGCGCCACACACAGTTCGTATTCGGGACCTCAAGGGAGCGCTTGATTGCGCGCCCAAGCCGTCACTGCCTATTCGGCAAGCTTCAGTTGAACCAGGAAAGCCGCGCGCTTCGGCTTAGCGCCGAAGGGTGATGCTGGGGTGGACCGTCTGCGGTCTTTGAAGCCGCCGAACTTCCAGGGAGCGCCCGGTTCAAGCTTCACTGTGACCACATGAGGCGCATGAGCACCATCGCGCAGCGTCAGGACAAATTTATACGCCTTTCGACCTTTACCTTGGACGATCGTGGCGCAGTCAACCTCGAGGTCGAGCCCCTCCGCGATTTTCTCTTTGGCGGGGACACACTTCTCTCCGTCCTTGAGGGGCAACTTGAGATTCAAGTTCGCTAGCGGCGCGTCCCAGTCGAAGAAGCACACCGGCGCGTCGGACTGCTTGCCTCCGTCTGGCGTCGGACAATGATTGACCTCGCCACGAACGCCGCTCTGCACGACTACTTCGATGTGCGGCGTCCGCGCTTCCTTCTGCACGACGACGTCGGCGAAAGCCGCGTACGCAAATAGAAAAGCCCCTGTCGCGCCCGCGAACGTAGCAAGGCCCATCGGCAGCGCGCGCATCACCGATCTCCGCCAGGCGTCTCGTCGTCGTCGTCGTCCTCGTCGAACCAAACCGCAACTGCCGCCGACATTCCTGGTGTGGAACGGCCCGGCTCGAGAACCGAAACCTGCGAAGGCGAAACGACCTCAATCTCTTTGCCGTCGTCGGTCTCAAACGGAGCCGCAGACGCAATCGGCGAATTGCCTTCATGCACCGCGGAGTAGCGACTGACGCCGACGTACACCAATGCGCTCGCCGCGATCGCCGACACTGTCGTGATCGTCATGGCCGCAAAAGCGACACGATTTGACCTCTTGCGCGCTGAGAAAGGCACGACGTTCGACACTTGTGTGGCGCTCTCGGACTCGATCCGCGCCATCACCGAATCGACGACGGACGGGACGACGCGCGCCGCTTCGTTTGCACGGATGAACGCGCCAATCGCTGGCTCGGAGATCGCCGAAACGAACTGCCGCGCAGCAACATCGCGCGACAAAAGACCTTCCACTTCTTCAATCTCAGCTTGGCTGAGTTCTCCGTCTGTGTAGGCCATCAGTTGTAGCTTGGTCACCATCGACAAGCCCATGTTCGTCCCCCAACCCTCTTTGTTACCGTCGTTTTCTGTCTCAGCTATCTCAATCGTCTTGTGGCGCCCCGACTCAATCGTGAGGTGCCGAGCCGCCCTTGGGTACTGCCCCGACATGCTCGAGGTAGCAATCGGCCAAGGCCTTTTGCAGCTTCTGCCTCGCATGAAAGAGTCGACTCATTATCGTTCCCTTGGATACCCCCAGTGCCGTCGCCATCTCGTCGTAACTCAGACCATCCACTTCTCTCATCACAATGACCGCGCGGTGATATTCGGGAAGGTCGTCGAGGGCTCCTCTTAGACGCCCCGCAATCTCTTTGCGCTTGACCTGCTCGAGAGGGTCAGACCCTTCTACTCGACTGAGAAGTGGCATCTCGCCATCGAGTGTTTCTTCCAGGTCTCGCGTGGTGTCGTCGAGGTCGGCTACCCGTCTGCTCGGCTTACGCATCAGGTCAATCGCGAGATTGGTGATGATGCGGTAGAGCCAGGTAAAGAAACTGGAACCACCCTGAAATGACGCCAAATTCCGGTGCACTCTTAGGAACGCATCTTGAACTAGCTCTCTCGCGTCGTTCTCGTCGCGCACAAGCGACAATGCAATCGCAAATGCCCTTCTTTGATGACGCTCGATGAGCGAGCGAAATGCTTGGGAATCTCCCCCTTGCGCTCGCCCTAATAGTTCGCGGTCTTGTTCGGCCTCCTTCGCTCGTTGCTCTCTGACGTTTGACGCGACCTCGCGGCGCCTATTCAACGGAAGCGCCCCAGTAGTCGCCAGTCCGACCTCCGGAACGACATTGGACGCCTCATCCGTGGGAAAGGGCTCCGTCGGCGCGCTCGAGCTCACCGCACGCTCGCCGCTCGGGTCTTGCTCATCGAGCTCGAGCTCGGCGTTTTCGGGAGAGCTCCGCACGGCGGACATGGCTTCAAGCGTATGCGCAAATGGGCGGAATGCACCCGGAATCGGAGACTAAGAAGGGAAAGGTCACCGTGGCTTTGGCGCCAGCTTGCCGGCATCGGGAAGCTCCGTCAGCGTTACCTTGACGTCAGACTGCTTACCTTGACGCACAAGCGACAAGACGACCGTCTTGCCTACACCCCGAATGCTCGCAGCCCAACGCAGGTCGACCTCGCGCCTCACGGCTTGGCCGTCAAAAGCGACGATGACGTCGCCCGCGAGCACCCCCGCCTTCGCTGCGGGCCCATTCGGCACCACGGACGTGACGACGGCACCAAACGTAAGCGCCTTGCCCGTATCGTCAACGAGCTTGTTCTGCATGCGCTCATCGAGAGGCACTTCGCGAATGTCGTGCGGCACAAGGCCTATTGCGCTGCGTGTGATCTTCCCGTCGCGCAGCAAGAGCGGAAGAACTTCGCGAATCATGTTCATCGGAATCGCAAAGCCGATGCCCTGGCCATCACCACGAATGGCCGTATTGATGCCGACCACCTGCCCCTTCATGTTGATGAGGGGGCCGCCGGAGTTGCCCGGATTGATCGATGCGTCGGTCTGGATGAAATCGAAGTAACCGCCAACGAGAATCGGGACGTCTTCGGAGGTGCGTCCCTTCGCGCTCACGATGCCGGCGCTCACCGTGTGATCGAGACCAAACGGATTGCCGATCGCGACGACCCAGTCACCCACTTCAATGGCTTCAGAATCGCCGAGAGGGACGATGGGAAGGTCGTTTGCCGTAATTCGCAACACGGCAAGATCTGTTTTCTCGTCGCGCCCAATGATATTCGCGGCGAAGTTACGACCGTCAGTTAACTTGACGGATACGACGCTCGCTCCCTTGATCACGTGATAGTTCGTCAGGATGAGGCCGTCGGGCTCAATGATGAAACCCGTGCCCAGCCCCTTGAGCGTACGTTTGCGTGTGCGGCCGGAGAGAGAGCTCGTCTCTTCCTTGTCGCCCACCGTGTTGATGAGCACGACCGCGGGATCAGCTGCCTTCGCGATCGGGGCAAAGCTGAGCGGACGCATCTGAACATCCGGCTGCGCACTCGAGACTGGTGGAACGTACGCGGTCGCCGACGACACGGGGCTTCCAAGTGGCGAGGCGTCAGCAATCGATCCTGGGCCGCGACCGCAACCTCCCTGCGTTGCGACCGCGAGAACTGCGAGGACTGTGGCCTGCCGAAGCGAAGCGGTCGCCATTAAGCGTTCTTCTGCGCTTCAACAAAGCGCAGCCGCAGCTCGAGGAGCACCTGATGAATCAAGCGCTCTTCGTCACCCGCCAAGTTACCTTTTGTCTTCTCTTCGAGCATTGCGATCATGTCGATCGACTGCCGTGCGAGGCGGAGATCGCGCACCATCGTCTCGCCTTCGGGATGGGGTGCATCACCAAGGTGCATGAGCGCGGAATGGTGCAACGACAGAATGAGTGTCGTGAAGTCGGTGGACGGTAACGCATCGTCGTGACGACCATCGGTTGTCGGACTCACGGGTGTCTCATTCTCCGTCGTCGTCGAGGTCGTCGTCGTCTTCCTCATCGATGCCAGGCTGGGTGACCGCTACGGACTCGCAATTGGCGGAGCCGTCTGGAAGCGTCGAGAGGTGCTTTTCGATGTCCTTCTCCGTAAACACGCCTTTCTTGATGTTGCGATCGCGGACGCGGACGTCCCACTCCCAACTTGGCACCGTTTTCGTCGTCATGGGGCACCTCGTAGCAGTGTCGGCACCCGAAAATCAAGGCGGACTACGAAATCATGGGGTTTCGAGCGTGTTTGCTGAGGTGGGGCGGGCCCTAACGATGGGTCTTTTCCCAAGCCTCGTACGTATCGATAATCGCACCGATGCTTGCCCATTTGACTTGTCCCTTGGACACGCGCTTGCCGACTTCGGTCAGGAAGCTCTCCAAGATTGGTTGCTCCTCGCCCGAAATCGACCAGCTACCCCAAACCCAATAGAACGTGTTGACCTTGTTCGCATCGCGAAGAGCGATTGCGCCGTCGAGCTCGGTCATGGCGCGCGTCACGTCTTCTTTCGTGAACGTGCACGTCGGCAAACTTGCTCCGGGGTTGGTTGCTTCCTCTTCAAGACAGGGCAGTGTTCCACTCCCAGGAATGATGACGAGCTTGCCCGCTTTGTCATCAGTCAACCAAGTCGCCGCACTCGCCACACGCCACGGGTGAATGCGTTGCGCGAGATCCGTCGGGTACGACGTGTGACAGACAGGATCCGTGGAGCCCTTGCACGAAAGCGACTGATACTGCGCGGGTCGATTCGCTGCGGGCATGCCGTAAAAACACAAGACCGTCGCAGCGGTCGTCGCTTTGAATCCAACGTCGGTGACACCTTTTACCCAGTCGACGTTGCCGCAATTGCCTGAGACATGGTCAAGACGATTTACATTTGGAGCAAGCTGCTCGTAGCGCATCTTGGCCTGCGCGGTGAACGTGTCGATTGGAGTGGCGTCGACTCCGCCGATCGCGGCGTGCGATCCCACCGAGTGGCCGCGCGACTCAAGCGTCTTCCAGTCGAAGAGCGCGGGTGGACCTGCCGCGGCCGAAACACACGAGTCACGCGGTTCGAAGGTCAAGCGACCTCCGTGGCTTTCGAAGGTCTTTGCGAACGTGTCGAGGGTTGTGAAATAGGTCTTATCGAAGGTCTTGTTCTCCAAGTGCAGCGTCATCCCGAGGAGGATTGCCGACGATCCCCCAGCGTCACCGCCAACGGGCGCATCGACCGTGGCAGGCGCATCGCTCGTGACCGGAGCGTCATTTCCGATCGACGCATCGAGTCCGCCATCAGACGGAGATACCGTTGTGCTGCATCCTCCGGGGGAGATGGCGATTAACAAACCAAGTGCAGCAGCAACTTGAACGCGATCATGAAGGTTCACTGTCCCCACCTTTCAGCCAACGACACGATAAGAAGATCAACCGAACGTCGTGCGAAACGCAAGAAGATCCAGGATGCGCATCGGGCGTAAGTCAATTTAGTTGACGTTATGCGCGGGCCCCTTCTGCAAGGGACTGGCCGCGAGACCGTGCGCCACACGCCTACATTTGCCCCTCTAACGACTAACGAGTTTCCTCGGAAATTGCGCGAGCAACGGTGCGGTCGATACGCTTGGTATCACGCGCATCGGATGCGCCGGGGAGTAACATTTCATGGACAAACGAATTTGCCGTCGTTTTTCAATGGTAGGCATTGGGCGTGTGTTGGCCGGCGGGGTCGCGAGCTCATTGTTCGTTGTGGCCACCCCTGCCTCGGCGTGGAAGCCCGTCGCGCACGTCTACTTCGCGCAGCAAGCCTACAACGACATGATCGCGCATGGTGGCAACGTCACGTTTGATGAGGTGGTCGACCATGATGGCGGCAAGCTCGGAGGAACGATTGGCGGCAAGGGAAAACTCGGTGAGTTCAAAGTCGACACAGCGCTTTACGAGGCGCTGAAGGCGCATCCTGCGATCTACTACGCGGGCGTGCTCGGACCCGACGCGTATCCCGATCTCATCGCAGGACAGATGCTCATTCATCCCCCGGGAAGCGCGTCGGAGGATCCGAAGAGCGCCATGAACGATTTGCCAGACGTCAACGCTGGGGGACCAGGCACGGGTTTCTGGATGCAGCGCCTCTGGGACAGAGCTCGGACTGGATCACCGGGCATCGACCGCACGCCCGCCAATCAAGCTTTTACGATCGGCTACTTCGCGCACGCTGCAGGCGACATGTTCGCGCACACCTATGTCAACAACTACACCGGTGGACTGTTCGACTACGAGATCGGTCAGACGGTCAAAGTCTACGCCGACGATCTCGCGAACAAGAACCTGCAGCTCCACACCAACAACGCCATTCGACACATCACGCTCGAAGGGTACCTCGCCCAACGTACGCCCGACCTTGGCGCGCAGGACGGCAAGAGCCTGTTCGACATCGTGAAGAACGGCGGCGTGGCCAACGGTGTTGATGCCTTCATTGCACGCAACCTCAACCCAACGTTTGTCGTCGGGCAGCCGCTAGGCAAGAACAGGATCTTCTCGATCCAATACCTCTTTGGCCGGCTCCGAAATGCGCTGCTCCATTTTATCGAGGACTACAATCATAAGCTCGCGGCGTGGGACGCGGACATCGAGAGGCTCGGCGCAGAAAGACATGCACTCTGGGAGGCAGCACAGGCGCTCGTTCGCGGCTGCATTCCGATCGCGTTTGAAGGACCCTGCAGCCCTGCACAGGCGGGCGCTAAGACGCTAGAAGCCGACGGCAAAGAGGTAAAGCGGCTCGCCGTCATCGTGGAACGCGCGACGTATGCGACCGTGCTTCATCCTGTCGTCAGGTACATCGAATCCTCGTGGATTAAGAACATCGACGGTGGGCTGCAAAAGTGGCCTGGTCTCAGTCACGACCTCGCCATTGCTCTTGCCTTCACCCCGAGCCCTGAGGGCGGCGTGAAGATGGACAAGGAGAAAGCCAAGAAAGCTCTTCTCGACTTCCGCGTAACGTTTCTCACCATGGTCGGCATCCCCGAAGGGATCGCAACGCAAGTAGACAAGTACTTGACGAGTATGGCCGCGCTCGAAGCCTATCTCATGGAACAACTTGATTCGATTCCGCTCAAGAAGGAGCTCGACGCATTCAAGAAGGCTCTCAAGGGCGAGATTCTCGATTACTTCATGGAGAAGGCAACGGGGCTCACGATGGACGAGCTCAAGGAGTACTTGGACAAGCCCGGCAAGAGACTCAACCTCGTCTTCAAAGACACGACGGCGAAAGAGAAGCTCACGCTCCAAGAGCTCAACGCACAACTCGGCATCGCAGACGCGAACGACTACGCGAGCAAGAGCAAACTCGAGTGGAAGAAATTCCCACCCGCGTTCAATACCGTCACGATGATCAAGCTGTCGCTGCTCAGTAAGCCCGAGCTCACGCGACTCCTCACAACGCTCGGCGCGGATCTGCAAAACAAAATTGGCACCATTCCGGCCAATGCGATGCTTGGGTTTCTGGACACGACGAGCGGCAACATCGACGGCAGCAACCAGTGGAACTCAGGGGCGAAGATGGTCGTCGCTCGCGACTGCGCCGCTTACCGCAAACTATTTATGAAACAGAAGTCGCCCGCGGGTAAGGTCGGCACGTTTGAGCCCCCGGACTCTTGTGGTCCGTCGTTCCAGCCCGACCTCTACGTGATGTCACCCCAGAGCGAGGTACAGCTCGCCGCCGGAGGAAAGTACACGTTCAAGCTTCACGGGGCCTCGGCGAAGGTAACGGTTGGCACACCAGTGGGGGTTGGGGCAGCCGCCGCAGGAACCGTCACGGGCGTGTCGAAGGAGGGCTTTACGTACGTCGCGCCGGACAAAATTCCGCGCGGTGCCGAGGCGACGATTCCAATATCCGATATGTTTGAGTCCTCGCAGCTCCATCGACATGCGACCGTCCGATTGCTCGCAGACCTTCGTTCAATCCCGTCGCTCGCGACGCTTCACGAGGGCGAGTCGCGCGCGTTCCACGTCGCAGGTCAGGTGGCGGCATCGTGGGCGGTTGTGAAGGGGGCGGGCTCGTTTGGCGACCCGACCGTTATCAAGCAGTTGCACGCTTCGCTCGCTGCGCATGAAGCCGCCGTCAAGTCGCTCGACGCGAAAGTCATGGAGAAGAGCTTGGCCGCACAAAAGGAGTGTGGGACCTCGCCTGCGAAGTGCAAGAGCGCAACCTTGGAGATTCAGCAAGCGCAAGGCGAAAGGAGTGCGTACCTCGTCGCAAACGGCGCAACGATGCAAAGCAAGGTTGTCGAGCTGCATCAAGAGCAATCCACTTTCTATGCACCTGCTGCGCTCACGAAAAATGAAACCGTAACCGTTCAAGCCACGGCCAACGATGCATCGGGACGAACTGCGTCGGCGACCATTCTACTCGATGCGCCTCCCCCGCCCCTTGTCGTCCTCAATCAGTCGGCCGTGGTGAAGGCCGGCGAGAAGCTCACCTTGACGCTCAATCGACACGTTCCCCACACCTGGTCCATCGTTAGTGGTCCCGGTGGCGACAGGATCGGCAACGCGGGCGACCCTGCCGTTGTCCTACTCAAAGCAGCAACGTCGCCGAGCCGGGCGAATTGGGCGAGCGGTTGGCGCTTGTTGACGCTCACTGGGCCAGGACCCGCGGTCGGACCTGGCGTCGGACCTGGCGTCGGACCTGGCGTCGGGCCTGGCGTCGGGCCTGGCGTCGGGCCTGGCGTCGGACCTCGAGGGCGGGGCCCCATCGGCAGACTGCCTGGCAGAGCACCCGCGAACCCGACGTTGAATCCGGGGACTGGCGCAGGGAATCTTGCGCTACTCGGGTCGAACTACCAAGGTTTGATGACACTGCTGACTTCGCAATACTCCGGGCCTGTTTTGGCAACGGTGAACTTCGACGACATCAACAAAGAAACCAAGACCCTCCAACTCGAGGCGGACAAGGCCAAAAAGGATGCCGATAGCCTCGTCGCGCATTTGAATTCCGCAGCGAGCAAGCTTGATGCAAACACCACGATCGAGGCCGAATCGATCGAAAACACTTACTTCGCGCCCAAGAGCGTGACCTCACCGACGACCGTCACGCTCAAGGCCACCGCGACCGACGGGACAGGACGCAGCGCGACGGTCGCCATCAAAGTGGTGCCAGGACCCACCCTTTCCTGGAAGGCGATTCCAGAAACGGGAACGGATCTCGCAATTGCGGCCAACGGTGCCACGTGGATCGTCGGGTCGAATGCCACTGCAGGGGGCTTTGGCGTGCGGCGCTCGTTCGATGGAATGAAGAAGTGGGAGGACGCTCCTGGCGGCCTGTCACGCATCGCGATTTCCGCCGGAGGGCAAGCGTGGGGCATCAACGACAAAGGCGTGATCTTTAGTTACAGCGCCGGATGGCAAGCCATGCTTGGCAAGACCGCCAAAGATATTTCGGTTGGTGCCGACGGATCAGTATGGATCATCGGCGACGAGCCGGTGGCGGGAGGTTTTGCGATCTACCGCTTGGCGTCGGACAAGAGCGGATGGACAAAGATTGACGGCGGTGGCGTGCGCATCGCGGTCACACCTTACGGCAACCCTTGGGTAGTCAACGACGCCGGAGACATCTACGCACGGATCAACGGAAAGTGGACGAAGAAACCCGGGTCTGCGAAGGACATCGCCATCGGCCCGAGCGGCGCGGTCTGGGTGGTCGGAACCAACGCAGCGCCTGGTGGTTTCGGCGTGCACTACTTGCGGGAGCTCGACGACACATGGATCGCTGGCCCCGCAGGCGGCGGCGTGAGCGTCGCCGTTGGACCGGAGGGCTACCCCTGCGTGGTGAGCGACAAGAAGGGGCTGTCCTGCTTGATCGACACGTCACCGAAACGCTAGCACTACTTCAGGAAGTAACTCATGCCGAGCCGTCAAGCGGGTGTTCTTACGACCCACCCATCGCCTGATCCTCATCACCTGATCCTCATCACCTGATCCTCATCACCTGATCCTCATCACCTGATCCTCATCACCTGATCCTCATCACCTGATCCTCATCACCTGATCCTCATCACCTGATCC
>JAHFDY010000224.1 GCA_023248735.1 Myxococcales bacterium | reverse complement strand
CGACGAGCGGATCGAATTCGAGGACTATCTCGAGCGGTTACCCGGGCCGCAGTGGGTGATCGAAAGCAACTCGAACAGCATTGTCGCGTCCGGGGGATGGGCACCGAGTCGAAAAGGCGCCTCTGTCGCCAACCTCTGCTGGGGCATGGTGCTCTGTGGTCACCATCGCACCGGCTTGGGTCGACTCCTTCTTCGCGCTCGCCTCGCTGACATTGCGAACCATCCAGAGATCGTCTCCATCGAAATGAACACGAGTCAGCACTCGTGCGGGTTCTTCCAACGAGAGGGCTTCGCTATCGATCGCGTGCAGAAGGATTTTTTCGCGAAAGGGCTCGATCGGTATGAGATGTCCCTCACCTGCACGGACGCGTGGAGGAGGAATCGTCGAACATGAAGACTCGCTTGCGGCACACGGAGATCGCCATCATTGCGGCGCAGACAGCGAAAAGCTGCTCGATTCAAGTGGATCTACTCGCTTGCGGGTGACTTAGCCGAACAACGACAAACGCCAAGGGCCAACGGTTCGTTGGTCTCTGTGCTCTCTACATCCACGACTGTGTTGCTGCGGGTGAAAATTTCGCCATCATTAGGGCTGCGTGTTTCGTCAACTTCCGGAACCAGTCGAGAGTCGCCAAGAAGGCGGAAGCCAACTTTGCTCTTGCTGACGATGGTGTGGGCGATGGTGCCAGCGGCGTGTTGTAGTCGTTCCACACACAGCCACCGTCACCAAGGCTGACATGCCGAGTCGAGCGCTGAGGGTGTCAACTTATGGCGACTGAAGGCTGACCGTAGATCTCGTATCGGGGGCAAGGAAGGGCTCCCGTCGGTGCGCGGGGCTAACGGCAAGACATGTGGCTTCCTCGGAAGTTTGAAGAAGGAACCTCCCGATCGGAGAAAAAATGAAGTCGAGATTCATGAGAAACCCATGTCTCAGGCTTGCGCTCGCGCTACCCGTGACTGCATTAGCCACAGGCACGATACCGACATCCGCATCGGTTCCGTCTCACGTCGGCGACTCGACACCGTCCTTCGCACAAGGCGTCGCGTTGGGTACCACAGAAGCGGACCTCACCAAACATTGCGCGACCAAAGGTTGGAAGTGCTCAATGTTCGCGGGCAAAGGACGAGCTGGTCGCACAGGGATTCATCGCACACTTGCTTTCCTGCCCACGCCTGCAGCCGACGGCACAACGGGCATTGTCTTCGTCATCAAGGACGGAATCCTGGTTGGATACAAGACGGCGATTGCTCGCAAGATGGCTCCCTCTTTCATCAAGAGCCGACGCACCGCACTCGATGCTGCGTTTGGCGCGGGTACGAACGAGGAAGGCGCCGTGCGATGGGTGAGCAAAGATCAGTCGACTCTCTATCGTCTGTCATTGCGACGAGGAACACTCGAAGTCCTTTCACTTACCCACTCGATCGCGAAGGGTCTTCTCACGAACAACGAGAAATCCAAAGTTCTCGCAGGCAGGATGCCACGGACAGCGAAGTCACAAGACCACACTCCGATGAAGATGTTGCCGATGCGTCTCGCCGCGATCTCAAAGCCCGCGGGCTGTACTTCGCCGGCGCTCAAGCTTGAGAAGTTGCCCAAAGCAGTTTTCACCGAAGAGGGAACGCCCGGCGCGCTCGCGTTTACCGCAAAGAACTTCACAAGCTGCGAAGGCGTTTCCGTGCAGCTCGAACTCAAGTCGCAAACCCAGAGCTTTGGCTCCGTCACGGTGCCTCCGCTGGCTGCGGGTGCGAGCTCGATGATCGTGCTGCCCATCGTGAAGGGGCCTCCGCTCGGAATGCACCCAGCTGAGCTGAGTGCGAGTGATCCCGGTACGTTTGGCGGGAAAAAATTCCCCATCTTCGTGAACGTCGCGCCAGCAGGTGGATACCGAGGTCCGTTGCTCGCGGTGACAAGGCTCTCGGTCCCGACGGCGCCAACGGGTGCAAGCGGCGTAAGTGTAAAGGTTGAAGTCACCAATCTGGGCAAGGGCAACTGCGCCGCGAGCCCCAAAGATTGTCAATCAACGGATCCATTCAAGCTCTCGATTGCGCTAGTCAATGGGTTCGGCGTGGGCCCTACTGCCTCGGTCGTGGAACTTGACAGCACGGGCACGCTAAAAGTTGGCGAGACCAAACCGTTTGTAGCCGAGCTCAAACTTCCAACAGCGATCAACGAGTATCAGGTAGTGCGGGCGATGCTTGTCGAGGGGACGAACGTTTCACCGAAGCATGCTCAAATGAGTCAACAGCTTATTGTAACCGACGAAGGCGCAAATAAGTTGGTCAACTCACTTGACGTATATAAGGTGGAGTGGTCGTTCGGCAACATCACCTGCAACAGCGAGAACGACCTTACGAGCATCGTGTACGGCGATCAGCCATATGCGATCGCCACCCAGTTCGTGAACGCGAAGAAGGGACAGTGCGGTGAAGGAAACGACATTTGCCCTAACGTTCTCGTCGATCCAGCGCGACAAAAATTCAGTAACGTGCCGCTTGGCAAGTTTGCCCTCGAGGAAGGCGATTCGCGCGCGCTCAATCTCCAAGGATTGATCGCTGATCGGGTAATGGCAGGCGGACTTACCGGTTTTCACATCTCGCTTTGGGAGTTCGACCTCTTCAATAGCGTTGACGACGACGACGAGATCGATTGGGCCTATATGGCTATGGACTACGACACGCTCACGCAATACGTCGGCAAGGGTCCTATCAATAAGAAGCTCACGTTCGCCGGAGATGGCGGCGAGTATGACGTTGAATACGCATTCACCGTTACGAAAGATGGCAAGGCCTCAACCGACGGTGTCTTTCCATCGGTGAACTACCATCGCTACGAAGGCACCTATGACATGATCATCGACGGGCATGAGTCGATTGTTCAACTGAAGTACCAGCCGGCCTCTTCCGGTGCGCAGCGAGGGTCATTTTCGGGTTCGTGGAAAGGTGGTTCGCGGGTCGAGTCATTGTGGACGCCGACCCCAGGAGGCCTCTCGGGTTCACTGTTCGAGTTCTACGTCACTGGGCTCGATGCGAACAAAGCGAACCAACGCTTCGTCGGACATCTCATTGGCCCGCCAGGTGAGGAAGCAATCGCCGGGACAACTTGGTTTGAGGGTCTTTCGTACGGCTTTTACATGACGAGGCGACCATGAGCACAGCACGAGTCCGATCGACCGTAACGTGCGCGATTGCGATCGCGACAATGTGCACGACGAGCACCAATGCGAGTGCTTTTGCCGGCGCGCCTCACTGGACGGCGACGAAGGCCGGTCTAGCAGCCGCGGACTTCGACGAGGGTGCAAGTCGTCGCGTCTACATTGCTGCGAATGAGGTCGACTACATGAAGAACCTCAACGACAAGGCGAGTGCTGCAGTGCCGTACTTGAGCATTCTCGCTCCGATCCTCACGGGCGCTATGCTCGCCTGGTCAGACAAGTTGAAGGCCGAAACGCTTAAGCTCACGTACTTCCATTTCGATCTGCTCATGACGCCAATAGAGGTCGAGCGTTACTCCTTATGGCTTGAACGCGGCACCGAACAAACCGTTCGCAGTATCATGAAAAGCGAGCAGTCAGACACGGGCAAGGCCGCGCGACTGCTCGATGCGCTCGGCATCAGCTTGCACACCGTTCAAGATCTCTACGCACACTCAACCCTTGCGACACAAGATTGGAATGCGTGGATGGGAAATGCCTATCCAACATATGAAGAGATTCCTGAAGAGATCCGCCGCAGTCCACTAGCCAACTTGCAATCGGGCGATTGCAACGCGCAACTCTTCGGACGAGGGAGCGTGGGCACCTTGCCCGGTCACGGTGATTCGGGAAAATCGTGCGTGCCTTACGGTAACTCGGCGAACAAATATGCCAATCGTGACGGCTGCGGTTACAATAAGGACACCGCGACTCGCCCGCATCACCTGCGCGCGATGTATATGGCGATTCGCGCAACCGAACTGTGGGCGAAGAAGTTTCGCAAGTGGGTTGGCAACGACGGCATTTGGAAATCGATGCAAACGTTCGCGAACGCCTCGTGGGTTTGGAGTTGCTACGACAAGGCTGCCTACACGGGATCGGGCGCGCGCGCGTGGTCACACTCGGAGGGCGGTTACAGCATTCCCACGATGCTCTATGGCCTAGGCATCGCCTGCGACGACAAGTGGGAAGATGAGTGGCTTAAGGTCCTCAACGAGATGTACAAAGCCCACGGCGCTCCGTACGACACGATCGGTAAGGCCGGCGACGACCAGGGCAAATTTGCAATCAAGGCGCCGTGGGAGCTCGGTGGTGGAAAGGGACGTCCGCCGCTTGATCGCAAAGGCAACGGAGCAGATCCCAGCGACTTTGTCGGCAAGTACAAGGCGAAGTTCGGAACCACCAGTGCGACGATCGAACTCGCTGCAGATGCACAATCACCTGACGAGCTCAAGGGCACGCTCACCGTTGCCGCGGGCGGATCCTTTCCTATTCGGGGCCTCGTCAACGGGCCCAGCTTTGACTTTGCTGCGGGCGAAGAGAGCAGCGGTTACATTGGCCACGTCTACTTGATGAGCCACGGCAAGAAGGCGCTCGCGGGAACGATTACCTTCGTCAAAGAGGGCAAGACCGGACATGGCATTCCGAGAGGTATCTTCGCAACCAAGCAATGACCGAGGCACACATGCGCGACGCTCGACAACGAGAGTTGCAACAACGTGCAGAATGCAGCGGCTCGCGACGGCGCCCATGCAGCCCTTTCGTCATGCTAGCTTCGATGCGGCACGAACCTTCGAGACGTGGAGACGTGTTCGTTCCGCGACCGTGAACGTTTGAGCGCACGCCGCAAAAGTTCACGCGCAAGGTTACCCCTTCAGCGCGATGGAGGCATGCGACGACCTCAACAACCAAACCCTGACGACGCGACTTCGCTTGTCATGCATTCTTCCAACGTCGCTCAAGCGCTTGCAACCTGACCTAAACAGATGCCTTGCGCAGCGTCCAGCGCGTGAGAATACGATCCCCCCGCCGTCTCGATGAAAACGGTCCGATCCATTGGCTGTCCGGCTTCGTCAACACGCGAAGGCGGGCCGCTCTGATTAGGCGATCTTCGCGCCGCGAGTACCGCTCACTTCGGTCCCTTCGCCTTCGCGTCTCGGACGACAGCGATCGTGAGATCGAAAAGATCGGGGCCCGAAACGCCGCCATGGCCTGGGATGACGACGCGCGCGCCGAGGCCTCGTGCGACTTCGACCGCCGACTCCCAGTGGTCGAGATCGGCATGGCCGACGTAGCCGATCGATCGGGATGCCTTGATCATGCATCCACCAAACAAGATGCCTCTCGACCGAAAGAAAACGAGGACGTTGTCGGGCGCATGTGCGGGGCCTGGATAGATGACCCGCACCTCCTCGCCGCCAAACGCGAGCACAAGTCCATCGCGCTCGGGGAAGGTCTTCTCAGCGGGGACGATCTTCATCGTCTCGACGCGGCGTCGCTGATCGCTGTCGTCGAAACCTTTGGCCCATTCCGCCTGGAGGCGGTGACCATTTTCCGACAAGAGCTTCTGCGTA
>JAHFDY010000073.1 GCA_023248735.1 Myxococcales bacterium | reverse complement strand
AGGCGCGAGCGATGCGCCAATGGGTCGAGAGATCGAACGACGCTCCAGGGGCGAAATACGTAACTGCATTGGGCACGAATCGGTCGCTCCCACCGTCCGGCGTGTCCGCTTGCCGTTGCATCGCCAGTACCCGCAGCGACCCGCCAAAACCCGCGGCGAAACTGATGCGAAAGCCTCGCGTTTGCGCGCTAAGCCGCATACGTATCGCGCCGTAACCGCCGCCTCGAAGCATCGTGAATGTCTCGGTTCGGATTGGCGACGCAAAAAGTGGATTGCCTCCTTGCGGCACCTTGCCGTCGAACTTCGCCTTCTGCTCGGTAACGTCGGCGCCGCCGCCGAGCATCAACTCGAAGCCAACGGGGTTCCATGTATACCCCACGTATCCTTGCAGGGCAGCACCCGTGGGTCCCGGCGTTTCGCAGCTCGCGGCGCTAAGCGCTGTGCACTTGAGCTCGAGCTCTGTGCCCGTGCCGGCGATGCCTTTGACGAACATGAGGTTGAACCCGCCATAGACACCTTGGAACAAGCGCTCGGCGTCGGTCGTGATGTCGGTGAGAGACTCACCCGGACGACGGAGCGTGACCGTCTCGGTCGGCGATTCTTTGTCGCGCAACGTCACCGACTTGTGGAAGGGATCGAAACCGTCACGTGTCACATCGATTGCATGGGGTCCGATCCCCATATCGCCGCTAAACGAGCCTTCACCGACAACCTTGCCGTCAATCGAAATGGTGCCGAGACCATCGCTCGTGCGCACTTCGAGGTGAGCGGTCGCCTCTTTCGCAGATAGTACAATTTCTTGACGTTGACCTCGCGTAATCTCGACGGTCTGCGTGTCAGAGCCGAGGGTGTCCCCGCGCAGCATCACGGCGTGCTTGCCCGGATCGAGTTCGCCTTCCCAGGGCGCACTTCCCACATCGTTGCCGTCGATGATGACCCGCACGTTCTTGCCGCTCGTTTCGCGAACTGCGAGCCGTCCACGGATCGCTTCACGCACAAGTTTCGCCTCGATCGTTACGGTCGTGTTTGCGCCTACCGGGCGGGACTCTTCGATGGGCAGAAAGCCATCCTTGACGATGCGCACGCGACGGGTGCCCGAGACAACACGCTTGAACATCGGCATTGGCGTCGAACCGACATTCACGTCATCAATCAGGACGCTCGCGCCCGCTTCGTCGACGCGAATCGAAAGCGAACCGGTCTTCGTTGCGAGCTCTTTCAGCCGCGACTCCGCTTCAGTCTGCTGCGGGCGCGTTAGCCTCGCGCCGAACGTCTTGAGAAGTTCGTCGTAGCTCTCGTAGGCCTCAACCGTGTGCTGCAATTGGTAGTGCGCGTTGGCAACGCCGGCTTGAGCCGCCGCAGTTGGTTTTGCAGCGAGCGCCTCATTGTAAGCTGCCAGGGCCGCCGTCCAATCGCGCTTCTTGTCGGCCTGTTGGCCGCGGGTCAGGGCCGCAGCATCGCCCTTGGGTTGCGCAGACGCACCCATGGGTGCCGAGAGCACGACCATCGAAAGAGCCCAAACACGCACTATTCTCGTCATCTTCAAGGAATCCTCGTCGCTCGTTCGGCGGCATTATCGCCTTCGCCGCGCGGCGGATCTACGTAAACCACCTCGCGCCCACGAAACGTCTTCAGCGTCGTTCTGCCGCACCCTCGATGCACCACATAGTCCGGCAAAAGCGGCACTTTGCCAAAACCGCCGGGGGTATCGCAGATGAACTTCGGAAGCGCAATACCGCTCAACCTCCCTTGGAGGGAAGCGACGATCGCGAGCCCTTCGTCGATCGTTGTGCGCAAGTGGCCGGTGCCCTTCACGGGATCGGCCTGAAGGAGGTAGTACGGCCGCACCCGAACGCGAACGAGCGCACGAAACAGGGCCTCGAGTACGTCGGCACTATCGTTCACGCCGCGCAGGAGAACCGTTTGGTTCATCACCGGGAAGCCGGCATCCGCAAGCCGCTCGCACGCGGCGCGCGCCTCATTTGTAACTTCACGAGGATGATTGAAGTGCGTCATTATCCAAAGCGGATGGTGCGGCCGGAGCGCACGCAGCAGTTCATCCGTAATGCGCATGGGCAATGTCACGGGCACGCGCGTCGCAAGGCGGATTGTCTCGACGGTCGGAATGCGCCGTACCGCCGACACAATGCGCTCGAGTCGATCCGTCGCCATCGCAAGCGGATCGCCACCGCTAATAATCACATCTCGAATTTCTGGGTGTGCGTGCACATAGTCAAGTGCGGGCGCCAATTGCTCGAGCGAAACGGCGCCGCCACCATCACCCACCATGCGCGAGCGCGTACAAAATCGACAGTAGACAGCGCAACGATCCGTCGCAAGCAAAAGTACCCGGTCGGGATACCGCTGGATGAGGTGCGGCGCCGCCTCGTGCGCGACTTCACCGAGCGGATCGTCGAGGTCGCCAGGTGACGCATCCGCCTCCTCGATTGTTGGCACGCATTGCATCCGAATCGGACAGGCCGCGTCACCGTGACTTGCGAGCGAGAGGTAGTACGGCGTGATCGATATCGGGAGGCCCTCCCGCTCGGAGCGAGCAGCGCCGTCGATCTCCGCTTGCGTGAGGACGAGCGCCCGGGCGAGGCCGTCAGCGCTCGTGACCGCATTGCGCAACTGCCATCGCCAGTCGTCCGCATTCGTCAACTCACTTGACGTAACACCTTGCGCAACCACGAGGTACCTGCTCATGGCCTGATGACTCCGCCGTCCTTTGCTTGTTCGGCCTCGAGCTCTTTGGCAATCCGCCGCACCATTTCGTCGTCGACCGTCACCGGATACTTCTTCTTCAGCGCCTCGATGAGTGTGCGCTCGTTCTCTTCGATTTTTTGCTGCACAAGCTTCACGCGGATGGACCGCTCGGCCTCTTCGTAACTGCGCGCGTGGGGCTCATTTTTTTGCGTGATGTTCACCACGTACCACTTGCCATCACCTAGAACGGCGTGATCAATAACGCCTGTACCCGAGGCCTCAAACGCTGCCTTGCGCACGACCTCGGGCACGCGCGGGTTGGTGCCTCGAACGTCGCCAGGTGGACTCACGAACCCGAAGTCGCCCGCGAGATCGATCGGCACATTGGTCTTGGCGTGGGTGTCGATTGATCGCGTCTTGACGAGCTGACCCCATCCTTCTGGGGTCGCATCTTTTTTTACCGCGAGAAGAACGTCCTTTGCCGCCGCCTCGTCTTTTGTGACAATGAGCGACAAGCGTCTTCGCTCTGGGTCGTTGAATTCACCACGATGCGCATCGAGGTACGCTCGCACCTCGGGTTCAGGAATATCTCGCGGCGCAGGCACACCCGCTCTCGCTCGCTCGAGCACCGTGTCACGCAAGACTTCGCGAATCTCTTGCTGCACGAGCGGGTCCTTGTCGTGGCCCCGCCGCTTGGCCTCTTGAGCAAGTAACTTGACGTTGATCATCTCCTCGAGAAGTTCCTTGCGCTTCTCGGGCCCCTGATACCGAAGTCGATCAAATTGATTCATGTGGTCGAGGGCGGCCGAAAATTCGCCAAGCGTGATGGTCTCGCCCGAGACCTCCACGAGCACCTGATTCAACTTCGGATCGACCCCATTTGCCGCGTCATTCTGACCTGGGCTCGACTTGCTGCAGCCACTGCCCAACGCAAAGGCCAGGACCGCCGCGCCGAGGGTCCATGCAGCAAGAACTCGCTCTACGTGATTGCCCTGTTTGAACACCGCCTGTAACACTACCAGATCGCTATGCCAGACCCGATCCTTGAGCGCCCCAATGTTTCGATGGCCCCTCCGCCTGCCAACATTCCTCCGCCCGACCCCAACCTCCGTTATCGACGGGTGGTGCTGAAGCTCAGCGGCGAGGCGCTATGTGGAGCCAATGGGTTTGGCATCGATCCTGACATCATGCGGGCCACCGCGAGCGAGCTCGCCGAAGTGCACCAGCTCGGCGCGCAAGTCGGTGTCGTCGTCGGGGGAGGCAACATTTTTCGCGGCCTCAAAGGCGCAAGCATCGGCATGGACCGCGCCCAAGGCGACGCGATGGGCATGCTCGCAACGGTCATCAACGCACTCGCACTTCAAGACGCGCTTGAGAAAGCCGGCGTCCCAACGCGCGTCATGACGGCGATTGAGATTCGTCAAGTCGCTGAACCGTACATCCGCAGGCGCGCGATTCGGCACCTCGAGCATGGCAACATGGTCATCTTCGCGGCGGGTACAGGCAACCCATACTTCTCCACTGACACTGCAGCAGCGTTGCGCGCCATGGAAATCCAAGCTGAGGCCCTCTTCAAGGCGACGAAGGTCGAGGGCATCTACGACAAGGATCCGGTCAAGCACCCTGACGCGACGATGTTTAACGCGATGACTGCGGATCAGTTTATCGAGCGCAAAATCGGGGTGATGGACACCACAGCCGTTACGCTTTGCCGCGAAAACAAGATGAGCATCCGCGTTTTCAAGTTGACCAACCACGGGAACATTCGACGCGTCCTTCTTGGCGACAGCATCGGCACCGTGGTGACGAGTTAGCCGCTTACTGAAAGGCACCGCTCAATCTCCGTCTCCACTTGGTGTGCAGAATTGCGAAGCGAGGCGCCTTAAGTAGAGTGGCTAGACGGCCTTTGCGCCGGCCTCGAGGTCACACCCATGTCAAAGGTTCTTGCTGGCGGGCCGAAAATACTCGCGTGGTTTGCCTCTGCATTCGTCTTTGCAGCGGTTGCAGCATGCGCATCGAGGGCACCTCAAGAGCAGGTTGCGGCCGCTTCAGCACCGCTCCAAAATGGCACCGTCGACTCCACGCACACGTTCGCCGTGGGCATCGAGCGCGTGCAGGGGCGCGCGACCTATTCGTGTTCGGGGACCCTCATCGCATCGAACCTCGTGCTCACTGCACGCCACTGTGTCGCTGAGATGAACCTAACCTCGTCAAAGGGGGTCAACTGTTCCAACGATTCGTTCGGTGCGACGTATGCGGCATCCACAGTGAGCGTGACGACAAGCACCTCCTTTGCGGACGCCGATGGCGCGAAAAATTGGTACCCATCTTCTAAGGTCCTCGTGCCCTCCGGAAACGCAGCTTGCGGCGCAGATGTGGCCCTGCTGATTTTGAGCAAGAGTATTCCGTCGAATGTTGCAACACCGGTCGACCCCGCGATCGATCACTTCATGACGGACACGCAGTACTACTCGATCAACTACGTGGCCATCGGCTACGGCATTACGGCGCCAGACACGGACACTTCCGGCACGCGGCACATCGCACAAAATTTGCGCGTGTCGTGTCTGCGTGGCGCATCGTCGATCTTCGATTGTTGGACCAAGACGCCGCCACCTTCCGCCAGCGGAATTGTGGAAAGCGAGTTCCTTGGTACCGATGGGGTGTGTTCGGGTGACTCCGGCGGCGGCGCGTACGAACAGGTCACGTTCGGCGCCGGCAAGCCCAAGGTCGTCGGCGTCGCAGCGCGCGCGGGCGCGGCGGACGGCTCGTGCATCGACAGCATCTATCAGCGCGTCGACCATCAACGCGATTTCCTGATTTCCGGTGCGACGCAGGCCGCAAGTCTTGGCGGATATGCGATCCCAACTTGGGCGCTCGCACCCGCACCCTCGGACGCCGGAACGCCGACAGCAACCAGCGACGCTCAGGTCAAGACCGATGCGCCCACCGCACCTGGAACCACGCCCTCAAAGGGCGAAATCGGCGATGCATGCGTCGGAAACGACGATTGCGTCTCCGCATTGTGTGCGGCCGAAAACGCTGGCAGGCCTTTCATGTGCACCATCGAGTGTACCGAGGATAGCGCGTGCCCATCCGGATTTACTTGCCGCGGCGGCATTTGCCTCGCTGGTACCAGGGAGCTCGAAGCCATCCCCGTCGCAACGACGACGACCGGTTGCAGCATGGCCGATCCGTCGAAGCCGGTTCCGTGGCGTGGGACGGTCTGCCTCGTCATTGGGCTGGCGCTCTTCGCACGCTTGCGAGCGAAACGCGGCTAACCTTGGCCGCGTGCAACGTCGCGATTTCGTAACCATCGTCGCTCTATTTCCCGGAGCGTGCAAGCGCGCGGCAGAAGGTGGTGCAACGAGAGTCGTGTCGCTCTCTCCATCGACAACCGAGGCGCTCTTCGCGATCGGGGCGGGCGCGCTCGTTGTCGGCCGCTCGCGCTATTGTGACTACCCCGCGAGTGCCGTACGTCTCCCACAAGTCGGTGGGTACGTTGATCCAAACCTTGAAGCGATCGTCGCTCTCGCACCTACACTCGTGACCGGCGCGCGAGGCCCGCTCGGACGAAGTTTCGTCGACAAGCTCGAGGCGATGCGCATCACGACATACTTCCCCGAAACCGAGAGCCTCAAGAATATCGAGACGATGTTGCTCGGGCTCGGCGATCGTACCGGACGTCGGAGCGACGCCGAAGACACCGTCAAGAATCTGAACGAACGTCTCCGCACCACCGTCGAGGCAATACACGCGACGACAACGCCTCGTGTGCTCCTGCTGTACGGCACCGATCCGATCGTTGCGGCAGGTCTTGGATCGTTCGCGGATGAAATGCTGCGATACGCCAAGGCTACGAACGCGGTGACAGCCGGAAGCGGCTACCCCACGATGGGGCTCGAACACGTTGTCGTGCTCGACCCCGACATCATCGTCAACGCAACCTTCACCGAAGGCACGGGCAACGCGGGCAAGCTCGCCGACCGTGCGGGATGGAACAAAGTGGGCGCCGTACGCAAGGGACGCGTCTTTGAGTTACGCGACGAGGCGGTGCTTCGCCCTGGTCCGAGATTGCCCGAGGCGGTCAAGGCGCTTGCCTCTCTTGTTCATCCCCGTTGACCACTCGTGTACACGTTGACGTGTGGCCAGGCAGCGACTCGATGTTCTTTTGGTCGAAAGAGGCCTCTGCGAGTCGCGGACCCGCGCTCAGGCCATGATTCTTGCGGGTCGAGTGCAGGTTGACGGTAGCCGTGTCGACAAGTCGGGCACACTGATCACCACAGAGGCGAGGATCGAACTCATGGGCGAAACAGCCCGCTACGTTTCGCGCGGCGGCGTGAAACTCGAAGGTGCGATCGACACACTCAGCGTTCCCGTGGCTGGCCTGCGATGCCTCGACGTCGGCGCGTCGACAGGCGGCTTCACCGATTGCCTGTTGCAACGCGGAGCGGCCTCCGTGGCTGCCGTCGATGTCGGCTACGGACAACTTGCACAAAAATTACGCAACGACACTCGTGTGCTCGTTCTTGAACGCACCAACGCACGCTCACTTGCGCCCGACGCCATTGGCGGAGCGGTTGATCTCACCGTCGTCGACGCCTCGTTCATCGGCTTAGACAAGTTGCTTGACGCAATCGTGCGTTGCACGAAACCCGGTGGCGCGCTGCTCGCGCTCATCAAACCGCAATTTGAATCGGGGCGCGAAGAGGTCGCGAAAGGTCGCGGCGTGATAAGCGATCCCGTCGTAAGGCAAACTGCCATCGACGGCGTGATTGGCGCAGTCGCGTTTCATGGGTTTGCGATCGAAGGTACGTGCGACAGCTCAATCACTGGCCCGAAGGGCAACCTCGAAGCGTTTGTGTATGCCCGCAAACCGTTGTCGTAAATTTGCTTACCCTTTTTTTCCCTTGATGACTTCGGTTCGTTCGTCATCTGCAAACGGAGAAGCGGTCACCTGCAGATGGGGTTCGCTCCGAAGGTCGACGAGCTCTAAATTGGTGGACCGTAAGCGATCGGAGAGGCCAAGCGCGAGCACCCAGAGAATCTTGACCGCGATGATCGGGTCTTGGCGCATGAGCGCGAGCATGTCGCGCTGCCCGATCGCAAGCATTCGCGCCGGGGTGATCGCCCGAACCGTCGCTGAGCGCGGCCGCGACTCGAGCAACGACATCTCGCCGAAGTGCCGTCCCGGAAGCAGTTCTGCGATCGATACGCCGTTTTTTTCAACGCGCAACCTCCCACTAAGAATGAGATACAGATCGGTGTCGCTGCCTCCCTCACGAACGATCTCGTCGTCGGGCGACGCGCTGCGCTCCCTCGCAACACCGAGGACCGCCATCTGCTCTTTGTAGGTGAGATGTGCAAAGAGGGCGAGCTTGCGCACCGTCTCGATGCGCGTAATGAGCGCTTGCGTCTCTTCGTCTGACTCCGCGCTGCCAACCTGAAGAATGACGACACTGATGTTGTCGTCGCCACCACGCACGTTCGCGCTTCGAACCAGCGATTGCTCAAGACTCGCCGTGGGTCCTGCAAGAAACGCCGACTCGAGCTCGCTGTCTTCGAAGTACTGATAGAGCCCGTCGGAGCAGAGCATCAGTACATCGTCCGGCAGCAAGTCGAGAACGAGCGTGTCGACCTGCACGGCCGCCTGAGATCCCACGCTTCGAGTCAGCACGCCAAGGTGAGGGCTCAAATGTACCTGATCAGGTTTCAATACACCGGCTTTGATCTGAGCTTCGACGAGAGTGTGATCTTCGGTCAGGCGATGCAGCTTGCCTTGGCGATACAAGTAGATGCGACTATCGCCAACGTGGCCAATCACCGCGACTTGCCCGGCCCGCACAAGACAGGACGCCGTTGTGCCCATACCTCGTTTGCTGGGCGTGCTTTGACCCTCATCGAAAATGCGCGCAGATGCGGTTACGATTGCCTCTTCGACAAGCTTTGTGACCTCCGCACGACGGTCGGGGCTCGGGTTCTCGGCAAGTTCCTTGACGATATACCGTTGCGCCGTGACCACCTCTCGAATCGTCTTGGCGCACAGCTGGGAGGCCTGATCGCCCGCGAGAGCGCCTCCCATACCGTCCGCAACCACGAAGAGGCCAAGCTCGCCGTCAATTAGCATGCTGTCTTCATTGCGCTCGCGGCGCATGCCGACATCTGAGAGCCCCACTGCACGAACTTCTAGGTCCATCGAAGCCATGTTCGCCGCGAACACGATTTCCCGCAATCGGCGGCGCGAAGGTTCCGACATGCCTCGAAACCTCCGCTACACTTTCTGTTGATATGCGCTCCCGTTCGTTGTTCGCGAGAATGGTCCCGGGCCTTATCGCACTCGCCGTTCTCTCTGGCGATGCGGCGGCAGACTTTGCGCCTGGCTCGCGAAGACCGCGTCCGCCGGGTCCCGGTCGACACCCCGGGCAGCAAGTCCCCCACCGTCCGACAGGCGTACCCCCAGATACAAAGGGGCAAATTCCACGGTTCGTGGCCATCGTCCTCGCGCAGCCCGGTGCAGTGTTTCCGCTTCAGCGACTTGCACAGCTCTATCGCGAGCGTGACGGCAATTTGGAAAAGGCACTCGCCGAGTTCTCGGCCCGCTCGAACGTATCCGGTGACGATCAATATGCGGTTACGCTTGCCCTCGCCGGCCTGCATCGCCTCGATGGCGACATCGAGAAAGCAAGGGCAGCTTTCGAGCGGGCGATCGCGCAAAAGCCAAATGACCCAGCCGGACATCTTGCCCTCGCGCGAGCGCTTCACGATCGCGGCGACCTCGCGAGCGCTCGAGGAGCCTATGAACGCGCGCTCGAGAAGCAAACCGTGGCCGTCGACCGCGAACAAACCCTCCGCACGCTGATGACGATCGTGCTCGACCTCAAAGACTTCACCGCAGCCAAGACTTTTCACGACACCCTCGTGAAGCTGCAACCGCAGAACCTCTTTCTCAAAGCCGAGCTCGGACGAGAGCTTTACAATCGCAATGAATTCGAGCGAGCGTCAGTTGAACTTGAAGGGCTCGTAGCAGCCGCCGCAGGTGATAACCGCGCCCTTGCACCCGCGCTCAAAGATTGGGGACGCTCGCTCGCGAAAGCGGGCAAGCGTGATAAGGCGCTCGGGGCGCTCAAGCGCGGTCTTTCCGTGGCGGGCGCCGACGCGGCCGTACGAACGGAAATTTTCGAGACGATCGCCGAAATTTATCGCGCAAGTCAGCAGCTCGCCGAGTTGATCCAATTGCTCGAGTCCGAACATCCTTCGGACTTTGCCAGGCTCGCATTGCTTGGCGGTCTCTACGACGAAACGGGCGATGCCGACCGCGCCATCGCAACCTATCGCAGAGCGCTCGGCGTTAATCCAAGGCACACCGATCTCCATGTGCGCATGGTCCGACTGCTGCAGGCTGCCGGCAAACTCGACGACGCAATTCGCGAATACGAAGGCCTGATTCGCGCCTCAAAAAGCAACCCGACATTCGTGTTCGAGCTCTGCGAAGTGCTCTTGCAGCGAGGCGAGCGCGAGAAGGCCCTACGCGAACTATCGAGCCTCGAATCGCGGCTCGGAAATGACGAAGACAATCTCGCCCGCCTCGCCGACTTTTACGGCAAAATCGAAGAAACCGATCGCTCACTGCGCATCTTGCAGCGCCTCGCGCAGATGTCGAACAACGATCCGGCGCATCTTGTCGATCTCGGTGACCGCTATTTTCAGGATGGGAAGAAAGACCTCGCCGTCCAAACTTGGAAGCGCATCCTCACCGCGATCACACCTCGCGCACTCGCGCTCGCCGCACTCGGAGAAGTCTATGTCGAACATGACATGGGCCGAGAGGGTGTGGCTGCTTTGCGCGAAGCGGTATCGCTCGATCCGAAATCGCTCGCCTACAAGAAACAACTCGCTGCCGCGCTCGAACACAGCAAGGGATACGCAGAAGCGCGCATTTTGTATCTTGAATTGATCTCTATTGCCCGCGACAAGCAAGATCGTTTGCTTGCTCGCGAAGCCCGTTCACGCCTCGTCTTGTTGTGGTCGCTCGAACATCTTCTCGAAGCACAAATTCAACCTCTCATGACGCTATTTGCCGCTACTCCCCCCGACGTCGAGGCGGGTCGGACATTGGGAGAAGTGTTCAACTACCTCAAGCGTCCAAGCGAGGCTGAGAACATTCTTAGAAAGCTGACCGAGCTCGTACCCGGTGACGCCGACGCTCTGCTCGGACTCGAGCGCGTGTACTCCCAAACCGGAAAGCTCGAGCAAGCGATCTTGGTACTCGAAAAGCTGGTCAAGCTCGACCCCAAGCTTGCACGCGATTCGTACCAACGCATGGCCCAATATGCGACGAAACTGTTTCGTGAAGACGACGCGATTCGCTACGCAGCGAAGGCCGTGGAGCTAAACCCTGAGGACGCCGAAGGGCATCGACGGCTCGGCGATATGTACCGAGCTCGGCGCGACGATGAGAAGGCCATTTTTTCCTATCGTGCCGCGTTGTCGAAAAACGCTCGGCTCTTTCCCGTTTATTTTCAGCTCGCAGACCTCTTCTTGATCAAAGGTCACGTCGACGACGCCGACCGCCTCTTTCGGCAAGTCGTTCGGTCGTCACCGGACGAAGACTTCGTCGCGCGGGCGGCGCGCGCATCGATGCAAATTCACATGGGTAGCGGCACGCTCGAAACGCTCGAGCAAGATCTCCTTCCGCTGACAATCGCCAACCCGCGCAAACTTCTCTATCGGAAGCTCCTACTCGACATCTACGGCAGCCTTACGTTTGAGCTCGTGCAGAGGGCGCGTTTCGGTTCCCCAGCCGACGCGATCGAAGCTAGGCGAACACTCGCGGGTATCGGTGCGCGTGCCATCAAGCCGCTGCTCGACGCGCTTCTCGACAATGAAGGGGGTCAGCAACGAACCGCCATTGAAGCCCTTGGGTTCGTGAGCAATCGTAACGCGGCGATCCCTCTTTTCACGTACGCGACGGGCAACGCCGATCAAGCGCTTCGCGTGAAGGCCATGGCTTCCGCTGCCACCCTAGCGTCGCCCGATCTACTGCCACGACTCGAAGGGCTTTTCGCCGGCAAGATAGACGTCAAGCACGAAGGCGCGACCCGGGCGATTCTTCCCGCGGCAGCCTGGGCGGTTGCTCGAAGCAACGATCGTCGCGCGCTTCCGCTACTTGCAAAATTGCAATCGCACGAAAGCGCGGAGGTACGCGCGATCGCAACGATCGGCTTGAGCCTCCTCGGCGACGAAAAGGCCGTTTCCACGATGGGTGACCTTGCACTCGATCCAAGCGCTGAAAAGAATGTGCGCGTTGCCGCTCTTCTTGGATTCGCTGCACGAAGCCCGAGCAAACTCGGCAAGCTTGCAGGCCGCATTTTTCAGCAGCAAGATCCATTCGTTCGATCGCTTTACCTTGGGCTCTACGCCCAAGCTGAGCCTGCCGCTCGTACCACGCTGCTGCAACCTCTCCTGGCAGACTTCGTCTTCGGCGAGCGAGAGGCAAGCGCTCGCGCCTTGTACGAAGTGCTGCGCGGTGACAGCACGGCAACACCGTTGCTTCCGAAATTACGGGCGGCCGTGATGGCTTCTCTCGAACTTCACTCCGTCACCGACCTCACCAAACTTGCGTTGCCAACAGCACTTAGTACGCGCGAGGCGATCCCACGGTTACTCGAGACGCATCAAGTGGCCTTCGCGAGAGCCTGCGCGGAAGGGCTCGAGACCCGAAACCCAGAAGCGACACTTTCCCTTCTCGACGAAGCATCACACATGCAGGAGGACACTGCGTTTCAATCTCGCCTCGGCGAAACCCTGGCATCGCTCCCAAACCTAGCGAAGTACGCCGAAACAGGATCAGCAACGACGCGCGCAGCGACCTATCGATTGCTCACGCGCGCTACTGCAAGCCCCGCCTCCGCGGCAGCACTCGTCAAGGGGCTCGCCGTTCGCTCCGAGGCGGCACCGATCCTCATCGAAAGCATGCCGTCGCCAATGCCGCAGGTTGCCGAGGGGCCCCTCGAACAACTGCTCGCCTCTGATCCGCGTTGGGAGATTCGTCGCCTCGCAGCCCTTGCGCTCGCAAAGCACGCCGGCACGCGACGCGAGGAACTCTCGCAAACCCTCGCAAGAGCTGCAAAAGAAGATCCGTTTGCGATCGTGCGCGACGCGGCACTGCAGACTCTAGAGACCCTCGATCACCAGGAAGCGCGAAAGTTGGCAACGCTCTTGGCGACGACAGACCCAGAACCTATGGTGCGCGAGCGCGCTACCGCAATCCTCGAAAAGCCATGAAGCGACAGATACGAATAGGCATACGTTTCGCCGCCACGTCGTTCACCTTGTGCACAATGATTGGGTGCAAGGACCTCTCGCGATTTGACACCGGCGCTGATCACTATGAAGGCGCCGTGCTCGAAAGCCGATTTGTTCGCAACGGCACAGACATCGGCACCAAGGCTTGCCTCACGCTCGATACGCTTCGACTTCAAGACGGCCCTGGAACCATCTCAACGTCAGACGGACGGTTCCGTAAAGTTCCTTTGCGGCCTATCCCACAAATCTGGCACGACAAGCTCTCCACGATATCCCTCGGCGAAGACGATGAGCGATCCGTAATCTACGCAGCGGCACCATTTGTGCCTGCCGTTGACGGTGGGTTTTCCGCCCAACGGGACGCTGACACCTTCGCAGTCGTTTCGCTTCTAAAGAACGGCGATATCGAGCTGCGTATCATGCGCGGCGCTCCGCTCGATCTGAACACCTCGCGCACGACACCCGAAACGTCACTGTTTGCGATCTATTATCTGACGCGCGCACCGGGTGCATGCGCGTTCTAGGGATTGAGTCGTCCTGTGACGAAACGGCGGCGGCCGTCGTTGATGATTCCGGGCGTGTTCTGAGCGACGTCGTTCATTCCCAAGTCAAGCTCCACGCCCGATACGGCGGCATCATTCCCGAGCTTGCCTCGCGTGACCACCTTCGCAACATCGAGCCGGTCATCACCGAGGCCCTCGCGCGCGCATCGACGACGGTCGCGCAGCTTGACGGTATCGCGGTCACGCATCGACCAGGTCTCGTGGGTGCATTGCTCGTCGGCGTACAGGCTGCCAAGGGCCTCGCCTGGGGTGCAGGCAAACCGCTCGTCGGCGTGGACCACCTCGTTGGGCATTTGCTTGCTGTCTTCTTGCAACGCGAAAAGACTCTGATCGAAACGCCGCGATTTCCATTTGTGTGCCTTTTGGCTTCGGGCGGGCACACCGCACTCTACCGCGTTGGATCACCGAAGCTGGACGACATCACCGAGCTCGGAGCGACACGCGACGACGCCGCAGGCGAAGCCTTTGACAAGGTAGGTAAGTTACTTGACCTTGGCTATCCTGGTGGACCAAAAATCGACCGCCTCGCGAAGACAGGCAACGCCGACAGGCACGCGTTCACGGTACCGATGGCCGCAAAACGATCCCTCGAATTTAGCTTCTCGGGCATCAAGACGCAGGTCGCTTCGCACATCGATCGACACGGCAAGCCAGGCTCCGAAGGAGAGCTCGCCGACCTGTGTGCCTCATTTCAGCGAGCCGTTGTGACATCCCTCACACGCAAGCTCTTTGCCGCAGCGGCAGAGGAGAACGTGAACGACGTGGTCATTGGGGGCGGCGTCGCAGCCAATCGGGAGCTTCGCGAAACGGTACTTCTCGAGGCACGCAAGCGCGGGTTGCGCGCGTTCTTACCTGACCTCGCAAGCTGCACGGACAATGCCGCAATGATCGCGTACGCGGGACTTCGTGCGATCGAGCGGGGCGAAACGCACAGCTGGGACCTAGCGGCAACGAGTCGTACGGCGCTCGCGCGGTCTACGCGAAAAGGGCGCGGGGCGCGGTAGTTCTCTCGTGGATCACTTCCCGACGTACACGCGGGCCTGTCTCGCAGGAACCGTGATGCTGCCACCCACGACAGTCGCATTCGTCAGAAGTTCCGTGTAGTTCCCGCTCGGCAAGCCCGTCACGGTCGACGATACGTCGCCGCGATTGATCGCGACATACAACTCGTCGCCGGTAGCACTCAATTTGTAAAGCCACGTTGCCGAAGTCACGGACATGGTTGTGCGCTTCCCGCGTCGCGTGGCTGGATGCGACGCACGAATTTTCAGCAACGTGGAAACGCGATCACGCAACGTCGTCTGATTCGCCGATAACCCCGACCATGGCATCATGCGGCGATTGTCCGGATCGCCTGCTCCCGCGAGGCCTAGTTCATCGCCATAGTAGAGAAGCGGCGCACCGCGATTCGTGAACAGGACTGCATACGCGTTCGCCAGCCGCTCAAACGCGGAGGCTGTGGTCGGCTGCGTGGGTTGATTCGTCCAGGCACGGGCCTTGTCATTGTTCGACCACTCGTCCCACAGCGGAGCATCCTCCGCCATGTGAATCACGCGACCGAGATCGTGATTGCCAATGAACGGACTCATCACCGCGTTCGCGCCGTATGCGCCATCGTTCTGATCGAGAAACGTTGCCAGCTCACTCATGTCGCTCTTGCGCATGAGCACACTTTTGACGAGTGCGAGCCGTTCCGGAAAGTCAAACTGACCGTCGAGTTTGGCAGAAGGGTCGACGTAATATTTGATGTCGCTCTGCGCGTACGAAAACGTCTCTCCGACAAGGAAAAAACGTTGCTGAGGCGACTGCTTCGCCAAGACGTCGGTTGTTAGCTTGCCACGCAAATCCGTGAGCCACTGATCGTCAACATGCTTGATAGCGTCGAGCCTCAGGCCGTCGATGCCATACTCGGTCACCCAGTCGACTGCATTTTGAACCGAATACGCTCTCGCCGGCGCGCTCGTGTAGTTCCAGTGGGGAAGGTAGTCGGTAAACCAGCAACGTTTGGCGTCCGTGTTCCAGTCACAGTCTTGGCCGCAGATGCAGTTGCGCGCTCCGTCGTATTGCGACCAAAACCACGTCGGATTCTGGGTGAAGACTTGCGCGCTCTTGTGAACGTGCACCATCGCGTAGTCGAAGAGCACTTTGATGCTCTTGCCATGGGCGGACGCAATGAGCGCCTTGAGATCCGCGGCGGTTCCAAAACAGCTTTCGGGACTCTTCGGGTCGAGCGTCTTCGGCCAGTAGCCGTGGTACGCGCTGTAGAAGTTGTTGTCTTGACCTGCGCCCTTTCCTTTTTCGTCCGCATTGTCGGCAGGAACCGTGATCCAGAGCGTGTTAACGCCGAGATCGGAAAAATAACTGTCGTCGATCTTTTTCTTGAGACCCGCCCAATCGCCCCCCATGTAGTTCACGAGTGAGCTGCTTACGCCGCTGACGTTGCAGTTATTTGCCGCATTCCCGTCGTTGAAGCGATCGACGAACACGAAGTATATCACGGCATCGCGCCAGTCGTAGACCCCGGCAGCCAGCGCACCCGGTTCTTCGCAGAGTGGCGCCGCGCACTTGACGGGCTCGCGCACGTTGTTGGTGTTGTTCGAGGCGTCGGTGATCGTCGGCTGCGCGGGATCAAAAGTCCACGTCGTGCCATTCGTGAGGAATTTGTAGAGAACCTTCTTGTTGTAAGGAATGTTGACGGATGCAGTCCAAGCGTTCCCGCTTTTGAGCATTGCAACGCCGTTGGTCCATCCGTCGCTTCGAAAGTCGCCGCGAAGCTCAACACTTGTTTCGTTGCCCACCGGGTACGTGAAGGCCTCCTTGCAGGCTTTCCACTCTTCGGGACACGGCGGTGGACCCGCATCCACAGTTCCGCCGTCTGGCTTTTGGCCACCCGAACCATAGCCATCACCACCGGACCCGTTGCCGGGATTGAAAAACGAAGCGTCCGGCGGCTGGCCGCGATCGACGGTACGCGATGCGTCGGAGCCGCAAGCGCACACAAGTACCGCGAGGACATTGGCGAAGAGTTGTCGCTTCACAATCACGAGCTTGGTCACATTCCTCGATGTCCGTAAAGAGGGGATGGGTTACGCCATGATCGCGACGAAGCTCAAGAGCGGATCGATCGCCGAAGACGCACCCGTGCAGGAAATGCTCGCCATGGCATCTTCACGCGATAGGCCCTTCGTCCAAAGGCGCCAGGCGACGTCCGCCGGAACCGATAGCGCGGCCTCCGCCTTCGAGTCTGCGCCGCAGAACAGCGCGAAACCGCCCTGCATACGCACCAGCGTCCAAGCCTGACTTGTTTCGCCGGCAATCGAGACGGAAATGCGTGTGCCAGGCGCGGCATCGTAGTGACGATAGGCGAACGGCAAGCCTCGCACGAACGTTTCGAGCACGGGTTCGAGCAGCGCGCGTTCGCACAGGGGTGGTCTTCCCGTCGCGTCCCTCAGTTGCTGCTGGTGGTGCCACTTTTCGGTGTACTCGCGTGCGATGTCAAACCACGCACGCGACTGCCACTCACCCGCCCACACCACGCCCAACGCGTCCGCCATCGGATCGGCACCCTCGAACATGGCGAGAAGCTGCGGATCGTTGAGCTCAAGCAACTCAATCAGAACGCGCGGACTTAGCCCTCGCATGCCGGCCATGAACTCGCGATTGTCCTGCTGAATCCATGCAATGAGCTCGTGCGCGGTGAGAGGCGGCGGACCGGGGCGGTTGTACGCGTCTCGCTGGAACGAGAGGCGTCGCAACGTGCCGTGAAGAAGATGGGCTGTGAGATCTTTCACATCGCGATTGGGATGAACCGTCGGCCGCCTCCAGTCGTCAGCAGTGAAGGTCTTGACGAGCGCAAGAAGCGCGCCGTTGACACGACGAAAGGGCTCCAGCACCGCAATAGGAATCGTCGCGTCGAGGAGTGAATCCGACGTGTGCATGTTGCAGCCTCATGCCACGGCCTCCTCGAATCGTCTATGGCAGGCGACGCCGGGCTGTCACATAACGCTGCGCAAATCGTCCCCGATGACGTGCCCTCACGGAATTCGCCACGGATCGCGGACCGGAGCGCGGCACACAATTCGCTTCGCTGAGGAGGCCGGGCAACGGAGCTGTAAACGATTTGCGAAGAGGTGATTGACGAGCGACCGAACGGGACGAGTGAGCGGGCGGGTGATTCGACGGGGTGCGGTGCTAGCCACACCGAATTTGACGGGAACGTCGTAAAATCTGACTCGAAATAAAATGGCCCTTCTGCGGTTACATATATTCTCCTCAGCCCCGGGTTCTCGGGTCGCGGAAAAGTGTGTCGCCTAAACCCGGGAAGTTGGTCGACGCGAGCGTGCGCCTTGAGGTAAGACGACGAACCGCGTCGTCGACCATGCCCCCAACCCGCCGCGCCTCCCTCGGCGCGATCTTCCTCACCGTCTTCCTCGACCTCCTCGGCTTCGGGCTCGTCCTCCCATTTCTCGCGAAGGAAGCGCGTTCCACTTTCGGCGTCTCCGAATTCGAGGGCACGCTGCTTGGCTCCACTTATTCGCTCATGCAGTTCCTCTTCGTCCCGGTTTGGGGACGACTCTCCGATCGCATCGGACGCCGCCCGGTGCTCCTCTGGTCGATCGGCGCAACCGCGGTCTCGATGGCGGGCTTAGGTACTGGCCTCGCATTCGGCACCAGCATCCTATGGCTGTATGCTGCACGTATCTTCGGCGGCGTCGCAACCGCCAATCTCGGGGTTGCGAGCGCATACATCGCCGACATCACGAAGCCGGAAGAGCGCACCAAGAGCATGGGCCTCATCGGCGCCGCATTCGGGCTCGGCTTCATCCTAGGGCCAGCAATCGGAGGAGCTCTGTCTCGCATCGCCATCCACGGACACTACGGCGCGGTCCCTTGCTTTGTCGCAGCGGGCCTCAGCGTCGTCAACCTCGGCTGGGCCGCACTCGGGGTCGGTGAATCACTTCCCAAGGATCGTCGACGCGAGGCCGAAGTGCGTTCTCTATCGCCACTCAACTTTCACGCCGTTCGGCGCGCTTGTGAATTGCCGGGTGTGCCTGTCGCGATTGTAGTCAATTTTCTTGTCGTTCTGTCCTTCACGAATCTCGACCAAACGTTCACGTTTTTTTGTACCGACGCGTTCTCGTTCACCAACCTCCAAACGGGTGGGCTCCTCGCGGCGGTCGGCGTCGTCGCAGCGCTCGTTCAAGGTGGACTCATTCGTCCCCTCTCGAAGCGAGTGAGCGACGCAACGTTTTTGCGAGCAGGCACATTCTTGCAGGCGATTGCATTCGCCCTCATCGTTGCGTCAACGCGACTCGGCCTCGCCACGCTCTTTTTCGCAATGGGCCTTCTGGCAATCGGAAACGGTTTCACCCAACCCGCTGCGTCAGGCTTTGTCTCCAAACACTCACCCGCCGACGAGCAGGGAAAGATATTGAGCGTGAACCAATCGTTCGCGAGCCTGGCCCGCGCGTTTGGACCGGCTTGCGGGGGACTCCTTTACACGTATCGGGGCATGGCGTGGCCGTACGCCGCAGGAGCACTCGGCATGGTCGTCGCTTGCCTTGCTGCGTTTCGCCTGCCACGTAAGTAAAATACGTTGACCGTTCGTTGTCGTTCACTTGCTTGACGGATGACTCGGTGGTGGCGGCCAAGCTGCCCGAACCCTTACAGCCCCTAAAACACCAAAACCCACACATCGTAAATCGCGTGCGCCCACACCGCGGTCGCAAATCCGCGGGTCAAATAGATCAATGTGAGGACAATTCCCAAGACGGCTCGGTACAGAAACGAGCGAGCTTCGAACGTGTCCCCGAGCGCGCCAACATAGTGCACGCCGCTGAACGCAACCGCGCACGTCAGCATCCAAAGCGTAAGAATCAAGATCGACTTGACGCCGATCGCCGGACGCTCGCCAGAGATGACGCCCATCGTCGCCCCCGCGAAAAGTTTCACCCACAGCTTGGCGCCTAGGCCAAAGAGGATCACGCGAAATGCGATTTCCTCATAGAACCCCGCCCCGAGCGACATCACGACGTTCGTGTACATTCCACCGCTAAGAGCGCCTGCCGCACCTGCGAACACTTTGCTCACCGCGAACCCGCCTGCGAGACGCATCACGATCGCGAGCACGGCGCCTTCAATGATGGCTTGAACAAAGCGCGTCCCCCGAAACGTCGTTCCTTTGCCCACGAGACCAAGCACCACCGCGAACGCGCCGCCGAGCACAAGCGTCAGCCCAACGTATGCGAGTCGATCTCCATTCGCGAATCGCAAGAGCGGGCCCGTTACCCAATCGGTGGCGTTGCGGACGTCGAGAAAAATGACGCCCACATGGTACAAAACAAAGATCGGCAACGTGAGCGCGAGCTCGACGATCGGGCCTGGCCGACCAAGCGGCGATTGCGCTTCGGGCGCTAGCTGCGTGGCCATCCCCACAAGGTGTAGACCAAACGAGCGCACAGCGCGAATTCAGTCAAGCGATGCATCGACGGCCCCATCGACCGGCGCGTCAGCGGATGCGTCGATGAACACGTCGGCGATTGCATCGAAAGGCGCGTCGGGCGCGCTGCCCCCATCGGTCGCAAACGACGCGTCGAAATCCGCACCCGCCTCTACGGCATCCACAACGACACCGCCGTCGGTTCCGGTCTCCGTGGCTGCTTCCGACAAAGCCTCATCGCCACTCCCATCAAGCCCCGCCTCGGCCGAGGCTTCGGCCATTGTCGCGTCCGGTGGCGCATCCGCTCCCGAATCGATCGCGTCGTCGGCCACGTCCAATGTGGCGTCCCGAGCATCAGACCCATCCGTAGCGTCCACGCTCACATCCGGAGAAGCGTCGCGCTGGGCGTCAATAGGAGCGTCGGCGTCAACAATTTCTCCACCGTCAACTTCTGGTACGACTGCACCGTCAAAGTCGGAAGCGTCAAACAATGCGCTCGGCGCGTCGCCAAGACGGCACGCCGCAAGCGCCGTCACGAAGAGCGCAAAGGCGGGTCGTTTCCCAAGCATGGCTCATCCAACGGCCGAAATGAGCCTGCAGTTCAGGGCCCGGCCCTATGCAGCGCGCGAGCGGTTCAAGTGGATGGTCGTCGCGTCGTCGACCGCACCGCGCGCCAAGCCGTAGATACTCCCGCGCATCGGCTTGGCCGTGCGACCATCGAATTCGAGGTTGGCTTCGCCGCTCTCGACCCAAGCCACCAAAAATGGCGATGCCCCGCCGCGCGCTGACGTTTCGACAAGTTCCACCCTGACGCCAGCCTTGAGCTCCGCGCCGGTGACCGTTCTCTGAAACGAGGCCGTGGGACGCTCCGCACGACATGGCACGCCGCCACGCGTTTTTTCATAGCTGTGGACGATCAAGCGGTACCGATCGCGCGATCCCAGCCCTTGCGCGGTTACCCGTGCTCGGACCAAGCGCGCCGCAGCACCCAACGTCGCGTTCGCCAAAATTGAGAGCCAAGAGCCCCCATTCGATCGCTTCGCGTTGGACATGTCGAACGTTAGACGCACGTCCTATGCCAACGGTTCAACGGCTGTCGCATCATTAAGCGAATGCAATCCAGCTCAACCGATTCCCCATCAATCTTGAGAAACTCAGCCGTTGCACACCGGCGCACACATGCGGCACCGCCGGCACATTGAGGCAAGCCTGACCCATGCCGGGTCACCCGCGCCTCATCCGCAGTTGACCCTGCCCGTGCTCATGGATGGAGATCGAGCGACGCTTCGT
>JAHFDY010000072.1 GCA_023248735.1 Myxococcales bacterium | reverse complement strand
TCTATCGTATTGCCAAACGGCCGCGCGGGCTGTCGGTTGGCAAGTGCCGATCAACTATCCGCTCGTGGGTCGTGACGCATTTCGAACGGCAACCGGCGTACATGCTTCTGCGATTATCAAAGCAATGCACAAGGGCGATCACTTTCTCGCGGACCGCATCTACAGCGGCGTTCCTGCAGGTATGTTCGGACGTCAGCAAGAGATTTGCATCGGCTTCATGAGCGGCGCATCGAATGTGAACTACTGGCTCAAGCTGCGCGGCATTGAGCCAGACGAACAGCTGGTCGCCGCGATTTTGACAGTCGCGAAGGGCTCGACGCACATCATGACGGACGAAGAGGTGCACGCTGTCGTCGCGCAGGTGCGAACGACAGCGTGATCGACGACGCGCCCATTCCGCACCACCAAGGCCCATCCAGTCGATCGAATTGGCGTTACTGAAACAACCCGAGCCAAGGCCCCGGCGCTACCGTGTGCGAGCGGAACCGCACCTCGAAGTACAGCATGGGTCCCTGACCTTCATCGCCGACTGTACCGAGGCGATCTGCCGAGGCGATCTCTTGTCCAACGCGGACATCGATGGCGGCAAGATTGCCGCTCACTGTGTAGTAGTGGTCGCCATGATCGAGGATGACAATGCGACCGTACGGCCCGTAGCGATCGGCGAACGCAACGCGCCCTCCGTAGACGGCTCGAACGACTGAACCCACCGGCGCCCTCACTTCGAGGCCCGGGCCATCCGCGCCTTCGCGACGCGCGCTGCGCACTTCCGCGCGACCGACAAGTGGAAACAGCAGTCGACCTTTTGCCGCAGCGAACCCCCCACCGGACGAGTCGCTTGGCGCGGCTTGGCCGCCGTAGACCGCGACGTATTCTCGACTGCCGCTCGGCGACTCGAAAGCACTGTCGAACGCTTCTTGCTGGCGTGACTCGTCGTCCATCGCCATTCGTGCGGCGTCCATCGAAGAACGCTGGGCCGCGAGCGACGTTCGATCCTTGGCCGTGCGGTCAAGCACCTTGGCGAGCTCGCCAGCGTGGTGACGAAGGCGCGATTGCGAATCAAGGTCGCGGACGAGGGCGTGGCGGACGAGTTCAACTTGCATCGCATGCCGCACAAATCCGTCAAACCCCGAGCCCACGGGCAAGAGGCCCGCGCGCGTGAGGCGTACGTACGCACGGCCGCGTTTGATGACACGCGTTTGTGTTTCGCTCACTTCTATTCGTAACTGATCGAGTTCTTTTTTAGCGGCTTGATCTTCTGCGTCCAGGTCAGCGACCTTGCGATCGAGCGCGGCAAGCGCCAACGACGGTGACGCGGGAAGCGGTGCGCTCTGGACCGGCACCGTTGGAATCGGATCGCCAGGCGCCGCATAGCTTTGGCCGAGTGCCAGAACGAACGACGCTACGACAAGGAACTCGCGCCTCACGTCGACACCCGAGGGGAAGTACGACTCCAAGACCGTTGCCTCGTCATACCAGCACCAGTCTGCGCAAGGTCCCCATCGCGGCGAGGGCGCCGAGTAGGGCGCCGGAGCAGACGAGTGCTGTCACGAGATACCAAGGCAAGAACTGTGGCTGAAGACCAAGTAAATTGACAAATTCCCCATCGAGGCGTGCGCGAATGATCATGAACAAGAGCGCCAGCAAGCCTGTCGCACCGAGGGCGCCCATTGCACCTTGAACACTGCCCTCAAGAATGTAAGGTCCCTTGACGAAGCGATCGGTTGCCCCAACCAATTTGAGGACTTCGACTTCGGTCCGTCGACGTTGCAACGCGAGTCGAATTGTCGAGCCCACTACAGCAAGTACGGCAAAAAGAACCACAAGGGCGAGTAGCGCCGAAGCGGCGACGCCACCGCGAATGAGGCGGCTCAAACGCTCTGTCCAAGCCTGATAGGTCTCCACATCTTCAACGCTTGGGAGCTTCTGCAACTTCGTCGCCATATCGACGAGTTCGGTATCGGTCATCTCCGGAACGACCTCCACTTCGAGTGTCGACGGAAACGCTTCGGCTGGAAGCGAGGCGAGGGCAGTCGCGCGTTCCTGCTGGCTTGCACCGAAGTCGAGACGCGCTTGTTGACCCGATACGTATCGAACTTGTTTGACGCCTCCAACGCGAAGCAGCGCGCTCTTGACTGACTCGATGTCATCAGCCGCGGCGTTGTCTTTGAGATAGACCGACGCGCGACCTGCGTGCGCCCATCGATCTTCGAGCGCGCGAAGATTGGTCACCACGAGGAGCGATGCTCCAAAGCAAACAAACGCAACCGCGAGCGAGAAAATGCTGAGCGCGTGGAGGCGCCACTCACGCATCATACCGCGCCTTGCGCGAAGGGTCGTTGAGAGTGAAATCATGCTGGCCTCCGCATGGCTTAGTTAGGCAATCGGTAGTGATCGTCACTGTCGATCGCGATGCCTTGAGGAACGTCAAGTGCCTTACCTTCATCGAGCACGACGACCCGACGGGGACGCACCTCGAGAAGCGTGCGATCGTGTGTGGCGAACACAACGGTAGTTCCACCTTCGTGGATCTCTTCAAAGAGACCAAGAATGTCGATCGCGAGCTGAGGATCGAGGTTTCCCGTAGGTTCGTCGGCCAAAATGAGCGCGGGCTCGCCAACGATTGCGCGTGCGATCGCCACCCGCTGCTGTTCGCCGCCGCTAAGAACGCCGGCAAGATCGTCGCCGCGTCCTGAAAGACCAACGCGCTCGAGCGCTTCGCCCACGCGCGTGCGAACGAGCCGCGTTGGAAGCGAGAGCACTTCAAGTGCTACTGCGACGTTCTCGTAGACGCTCCAGGCTGGAACGAGTTTGAAGTCCTGAAATACGACACCGATGTTGCGTCGCAAGAAGGGAATTGCGTCGTCTTTCAGACGAGCAACGTCCTTGCCGAGAAACAAGATGCGACCGTCGTCGACAGTTTCAGAACGGTAGAGCAGTCTGAGCAGCGTCGACTTGCCCGCGCCACTTGGCCCGGTGACAAAGACAAACTCGCCTCGCTCAATCGTCAGATGCACGCCTCGAAGCACGGGCGAACCGGAGCGATACGATTTGAATACCGATTCAAACGTGAGAATCGGTCGATCCTTCGCCTCGCGGGAAAAGCGCGCGCCAGCACGTAGCGCTGGTCGAAACGCGAACGGACCATCAAAACGTGACATTCTCTGTCCGCTAGCAGGCTGGCTCTTCGCGGGCCAAGTTTGTGCGGCTTGCCGCAAGGACATTGCCGGTACGGCAAACGGTGGCTGGCGCTACCCCAACACGCGGACGCGACCACCCACGTTGAGTGGTGCACGAATGAGCTTGCGAATCGTCTTCTTGGCCCATCGAATCGCGGCGACCTGACCACGCGTGTCCGTCTTACTGATGTGCGCAGTCGCGATGCGTCCCGCGATGAGCGACGCGAACGTGCAACCCGTACCGTGAAGGGAGACGTTGGCGCGGCGATCGTTGAGTTCCACCACGCTCGCACCAAACGCGACGACGTCCGTTGCGTTTCCCTGAAGGTGACCACCTTTGACGACAACGACCGCCGGTCCCAGTGCTGCGAGCATCGTCGCCGCTTCGCGTGCTTCACCAACGTCACGAATTTTGCGATCAAGCACCCATCCAGCTTCGTCGCTATTTACCGTCAATATAGTTGACAATGGCAGAAGATCACGGACGATCGCGTCCCATCCTTTCGCATCAATAAGCGTCGCGTTTCCTCGCGACGGCCTACGCGGAGTGTCAACGACCGATGGGACGAAAGGATGTGCTCTCAACGCCGAAACGACAACCCGAACCTGTTCGGACGTTCCAAGCGCACCGACCTTAATGACGTCGATTGACTGGTGGGTGAGCACCTCCCGCATACTCGTCGCAAGGTCACTGCTCGAGACAGGCGTCGAGCGAACAAGGCCTTCTGTGGACTGAACGGTGAGAAGCGACACGCACGCACACGTGTAGGCGCCTGCGATCTTCACCGCGCGCGCATCGGCAAGGATGCCGGCCCCGCCCCCCGGATCGAGCCCACCGACGGCGAGCACGCAGGGCACGATGGGCGACTTCGCGTTCTGAGCTCGAGCTTTCGGCAACGTGAGTTCAATATAAGCGACCTGACGCTTGTTAGTGGATGAGGTTACAATGCTGTCATCCGCGCAGGATTGCGCACCGAACGGCCGTTTATGCACGGTATGACCGTCTCGTGGTGCTTCGGCGCATGTCTCTGAAATTCGCTGTCGCCCTGGTGTTTGCGGCACAAACCGCCAACGCCGCATGGCCCACGATCGATGAGGTCGCGCGACGTGCCCAAGCCCGGGCACCTTCGCTTGCAGAAGCTCGCGGGCAGCTTGCGGCGGCGAACGCTTCGATCAGCGGTGCGCGTGTATCGCCAATTCAAAATCCGTATGTCGAGGTGTTCACCGATACAGGCAAGTTCACGAAAGACGTTCAGGTGCAGGCAAACCTCTGGGTGCCGATTGAGCTCACAGGGCAACGGGGTGCACGTATCGGAGAGGCCGAACACCTCGCAAAATTCAAATCGCGAACATTGAGCGAAACGCGGGCGCGCGTTCTCGGTGAGTGTGTCACCGCCTACGGCGAACTGATGGTGCTTGCCGCTAGACTCGAGCAGGCCACGCATCAAGAAGGCGACAGCCGGGCGGAACTCGAATTTTTCACGGGCAAACTGGCTGCGCAAGACACGACCCTCTACGAGAAAAGCAGTGCCGAAGCGGAGCTCGGACGGTGGGTTCAGCAACGTGTCGAGATCGAAGTCCAATTGGTTCAGGCACGCTCACGTCTCGCGATTCTGCTCGGAACGCTCAATGTCGAGATGCCGCCTGCAAATCTCAGCACACACGTTCCGCAGTTGCGTATTGCGTTCGCAAACGACCAGGCGCGCGACGTAGCAAGGCGGTCGCCGTTGGTTTCGACGCTCAGTACTGAGGTCGAGTATTGGAACGCGAATCGTGAGCGTGCCGCCGCCGAACGAAACGCTCCCGTCAGTTTCATCGTGTCGGTCGGCCGCGGCGACGCCGGGGAGACTCGCTACGGCGGTGGTCTGTCATGGACGTTTCCGCTTCTTCAACGCAACCAAGGTGCCATTGCCAAAGCCGAAGCCGAACGCGTTCGCGTGCTTGACGTCAAGCAAACGGTTGAGCAAATGCTCGAGGCACGGGTGCGGAGCCTCTACGAAATGATGCGGGTCACGCAAGAGGCCGTGAAATCGATCGACGCGAGTTCCATTCCAGCGGCAGAGCGCGTCGTCGAGACCGCAACCCAGCTTTGGAAAACCGGAAAAACAGATCCCCTCAAGGTGTGGATCGCTCGCCGTGACCTTGCGTCTGCGCGATCACGACGCCTCGACCTCGTTGCAGTCGGCTTTCGCACGTACGGAGAGCTCGCTGCCCTCCGGGGTGAACTGCCATGACGCGCTCCCTCTTTGTAATAGTCATAGTTACATTTTGCGGTATGGGCAACCATGGCTGCACCAAGAAATCGGATGTGACCGAAGCCACTGATACGAGCGATCGCGTTCGCACCGTCAGATTCGACCTCCCCGCCCTCAAGCGTTTGGGGCTCACAATCGCGCCAGCCGGCGGAGCGCAAGGTAGCCAGATGCTCCGCGTTCCCGGGACGATTGAGTATAACCTTGAACACTACGCAGAGGTGGGCTCACTCGTCGACGGGCGCATCACGAGCGTCAGTGCGCGCGTTGGGGATAGAGTAAAGAAAGGGCAAAAGCTCGCTACCCTTGTCGTCCCTTCGATCGCGCAAGCGCAGGCGCAATACATCTCAGCGGGCGCAGCAGCGTCCGTCGCCAAAGAGCATGCAGAGCGCGAGCGCTCGTTGCTCGCGAAGCAGCTGACGACCGCGCACGAGGCCGAAGTCGCTCGAGCCGACAACATTCGATCGGACGCCGACCTTGCCGCGGCGGCAGCAAGGCTGCGGGTGCTTGGGGTGGCGTTACCGACCGACGGGAAGCAAATCGCTGGGCCGGGAAGCATGACCCTCGTCGCTCCAATCGACGGGGTTGTTGTTCGTCGTGACGCGGTTCTCGGGCGCTACGTGCAGCCAAACGAGACATCCTTTGTTATCGCGGATCCATCGCAGCTCTGGGCGAGCGTTGACGTTTACGAAGGCGACTTGCCGCACTTCAAAGTCAACGCGGAGGTCGAGCTCTCGGTCGACGCGATGCCAGGAAAGACCTATCGAGGGCGCGTCTTTTTGGTCGAGCCCCAAATCGGGAAAGAGTCTCGCGCCTTGCGCGCGCGCATCGCGATTGACAACACGAGTGACGAGCTCAAACCAGGCCTCTTCGTGCGAGCGACGATCAAGGTGGACGATGACATGCAGGACAAGAAGCTGCCCGTGCCAAGCGCTGCGGTGCAGCCGCTCGGCGAAGGGGATGTCGTGTTCGTCGAACTGGAGCCTGGGAAGTACGAGGTTCGTACGGTGCGCGTCGGCCGACACATCGGGCAGGTCGTCGAGATTCTTGACGGTTTGCGTGAAGGCGAACGCATCGTTGTCGAGGGGGCCTTCCTGCTCCGAGGCGAGGTCACCAAGCAATGACCTCACTCGTCGGGTGGGCGTCGAAGAATCGGTTCCTCGCATTCATGCTTGTGGCGGTAGTCGTCGCCATGGGCATCGGGGCGTTCCTTCGCCTACCGATCGATGCCGTACCCGATGTAACCAACGTTCAGGTGCAAATTGTGACGCGCGCGCCCGCGCTCTCCGCAACGGAAGTTGAGCGACAAGTTACCCAACCGATCGAACGCGCGATGGCTGGCACGCCGGGTCTCAAGACAACTCGCAGTGTGACCAAGTTGGGCGTGTCGGTCATCACGCTCGTCTTCGCCGATAATGTCGATATCTACTTCGCGCGCTCTCAGGTGAATGAGCGCCTTGTCAATGTGCGAGACACGATTCCGCGCAACGTTGGGGTGCCCGAACTCGGGCCCATCGCGACGGGTCTTGGCGAAGTCTACATGTTCGAGCTCAAGCCAACGAATGCGAGCGCGCGAAGCAACGAAGAGCTTCGAACGATCGTCGAGTGGCAGCTCGTTCCTCGGTTGCGCCAGGTGCACGGTGTCATCGAAGTCATCGGCTTCGGCGGAACGCTCAAGCAATATCAAGTCACGCTCGACCCCGCACGACTCGCGGCTCATCAAGTCTCCGTTGGTCAAGTTCGTGAAGCAATCGAACGCGACAATCGCATCACCGGAGGCGGCTATATCGATCAAGCGGGCGAGCAAGTCGTAATCCGTGGTGACGCTCGATTTCGTGGCCTCGAGGACATCGCGGCCACGGTGGTTCGTACCGACTCAGGCGGTACACCGATTCGTATTGGGATGCTCGGTGAGGTCGACACTGGCGGCGCCCTTCGCCAAGGTGCGATGACACGTGACGGCAGGGGAGAGGTTGTCGGCGCCAGCGTGCTCATGCTCAAGGGCGAGAACAGCCGCGAAGTTGTGAAATCGGTGAAGCAAGCGCTGAAGGACCTGAAGCCCTACTTGCCTCAAAATGTAACCATCGAGCACTATTATGACCGTTCGGAATTTATCGACAATGTGCTCTCGACGGTCGGAAAGAACCTTGGCGAAGGAGCGCTCATCGTCATCTTGTGCCTCCTCTTCACGCTTGGCAGTTTGCGCGCCGGGCTACTCGTCGCGGGGGCCATTCCGTTCTCCATGCTCGTCGGCTTCCTCGGCCTTCAACTGACTGGCTATAGCGGCAACGTGATGTCGCTGGGCGCGATCGATTTCGGAATTATTGTCGAAGGCGCCGTCGTCGTCATCGAGCACGCGGTCACCAATGCTTCACACGTCTACGGTAAGATCGCGCGCGCGAACGCCATCGTGCGCGCCATGCAAGACGTCACCCGCCCAGCGATTTTTGCGGTGCTCATTGTCATCCTCACCTTCTTGCCTCTCGCAACGCTCGAGGACGTCGAAGGCAAGATGTTCCGGCCCGTCGTCTACTCGCTCTGCTTCATGTTGCTCGGGGCGATGATTTACACACTCATCTTCCTGCCGGCGGTCGCACCCTACGTCATTCAACGCAATGAGACGGATCGCGAGACGCTGTTCGTTCGGATGATTCACCGATTCTATGCGCCCGCATTACGTAAGGTACTTGACTATCCGTGGACAACGCTCGGCGTCGCAGTCTCTGCAACGGTCATCTTGCTCGGAAGCGGAACGAACCTGGGCGCGGACTTCCTGCCCCGCATTTTTGAGGGTTCATACGCTATCGATGCGGTTCGATCGCCGAGCGTTTCACTGCCACAAGCGATGGATCTCGCCCGCGAAACGGAACTTGCACTCAAGGAAACACCCGAAGTCGTCACGGTCGTGAGTCGCATCGGAAGGCCGGAGAATTCGATTGATCCCGCGGGACCAGAATCGAGCGACGTGTTCATCATCCTAAAGCCACAGAGCCAGTGGCGAAAGGGGATCGATCAAGACAAGTTGCTCGCTGAGCTAAGCCGGCGTGTCGAAGCTCGTGTACCGGCAACGATAAACGGATTTTCACAACCCATCGAGATGCGCGTGAACGACCTCATCGCCGGCGCGAAGGGCGACGTTGTCATCAAAATTTACGGCGACGAATTCGCAACGATGAGCGACGTCGCGGAGAAAGTTCGCCGGTCGATCGCGAAAGTGCGCGGAGCCGAGGACGTAAAGGTTGAAGTCCCAACGGGACTACCTTCAATCCAAGTGAAGGTGAATCGCGATCGGAGCTCGCGTCTCGGCGTCCACCCTGGCGATGTTCTCGATGTCGTCGCAATGTCGCGTGCTGGGGTGAACGTGGGTGAGGTACGCGAAGGCGAGCGTGTCTTCGATCTGGTTCTTCGGCTCGGTGGTGAAGCAGTCAACAGCGCGGCCGACTTGTCTCGCCTGCCGATTGTGACCCGGGTCGGCGCACTCATTCCGTTGTCGATGGCGGCAGATGTTTCGCAGGAGCGCACGGTCGTTCAAGTGAGTCGCGAGCAAATGCGACGTCGTCTCATCGTACAGGCAAACGTGCGCGGGCGAGACGTAGTCGGCTTCGTCAAGGAAGCGCAAGCGGCGGTACTCGCCGCGAACATCGACAAACCGAAGTCGATCGAGATCGAGTGGGGTGGGCAATTTCAGAACTTCAACCGAGCAAAAGATCGTCTCGCGCTTCTCGTGCCCGTTGCGCTTGGACTCATCGGTCTGATGCTGATCGTCACGTTCCGCAGCACGAAGTACATGGCAATGACGCTCCTCAATTTGCCGTTTGCGGCCGCAGGAGGGGTGTTTGCGTTGTACGTGCGCCAGTTACCTTTCAGCATTCCCGCCGGGGTCGGCTTTATCGCTCTTTCGGGCGTATCGGTCACAACGGGCATCGTCATGACCACTCAGTTGCTGCTCATGCCAAAAAATCGGCCGGCGAAGGAACGCGTCTACAAGGCAGCCATGAGCGCTGCGCGCGCGCCACTCTCAACGGCACTGGTGGCTGCCGTTGGCTTCATCCCCGCGGCGATTGCAACGGGTACCGGTGCCGAGGTGCAACGCCCACTCGCAACGGTGGTGATTGGTGGTCTCTTATTTTCGACGATCGTGTCGCTGCTTGCACTTCCGGTCATGCTGTTCTTCGTCGCAAGAGGTGACGTCGAAATGAGCACCCCCATTGAGAGCTTGAGGCCGCAAGACGGGCCGCCGAGAACACCGATGTCGATGCGAGCGCCGCACAGTCAGTGACTAGCGGCGAGTCACTCCCCCCAAGGTTCGAAACTTCGATCGAGATGCGAACCACCAAACGATCGTGAAGGACTCATCGCCGAGGTTGACCGACAGCCCAGAACACACTCAGTTTGACCTCGTGAAGATCACCCAGTCGCTCCGGCTCGCCCTATGGTTGTCCTTCTTGGCATGCGCACCCGCCGGCACGCCGAGCGCCGCACAGACACCTCTCGGCTCGCCTCCGACTGCGTCCGCGCCGACCAGAAAGGACACCGCGATGATCAACAATCCGCTCTTGCAAAAATGGACTGGCCCCTTCGGAGGAACGCCGCCATTTGACGTGATCCGCGTTGAGCACTTCAAGCCTGCTCTCGGCGAGGCCATGGACGCCTACCGGCGCGAAGTTGACGCGATAGTCAAGAATCATGACGAGCCAACGTTCGAAAATACGATCGCTGCCTACGAGGACGCTGGCCGGACGTTCGGTGACGTGAGTACGCTCTTTGACATTTGGAGCTCGTCGGTGAACGACAAGTCCTTCCAGGCCGTCGAGCGAGAGATGGCGCCCGTTCTCTCGAATTTCTCGGACGAGCTCAAACAAAATGAGGCGCTCTTTAAGCGCATCGAGACTGTCTATCATTCGCCTGAAAAGGCCAAGCTCACGGAGGAGCAACAGCGCGTCTGTTGGTTGCATTATACAAGCTTCGTGCGCGCTGGGGCGAAGGTTGACCATGCGGACAAGGCCCGCGTGAAAAAAATCAATGAGCGGCTCGCGTCGCTCTACACCGAGTTCAGCCAGAACCTTCTCGGCGACGAGGAGAACTACGCAACCGTTCTCGAGTCCGAAGCGGATCTCGCAGGCCTGCCTGATTCGACCCGTGCGGGGGCGGCCGCGACCGCCGAAAGCAAGGGCCACAAGGGCAAGTGGATGCTGACCAACACGCGCTCTTCCATGGAGCCATTTCTCACTTTTTCTTCGCGACGTGATCTGCGCGAGAAGGTTTGGAAAAACTATGTAAGCCGAGGAGACAACGGTGACGGGCGAGACAACAACAAGCGCGTCGCCGAAATCCTCAAGCTGCGCGCTGAACGGGCCAAATTGCTCGGCTTCGCGACGCATGCACATTGGCGCCTCGAGGACGCAATGGCCAAGACGCCCGAACGCGCAATGAAGTTGATGGAAGCGGTGTGGCCCGCTGCCATCCTTCGCGTGCATGAGGAGGTCAAGGACATGCAAGCGGTTGCAAACAAGGAACACGAAAAGATCAAGATCGCACCGTGGGACTACCGCTACTACGCAGAGAAGGTTCGCAAGGCGAAGTACGACCTCGATCAGAATGAGATCAAGCCGTATTTACAACTCGACAAGTTGCGAGAAGGCCTCTTTTTCGTCGCTGGCGAGCTCTTTGGCTTCGAGTTCGTGAAGGCCACAGGCATTCCAGTGTTTCACCCGGACATGTCGGTCTTCGAGGTGAAGGACAAGGCGACTGGCAGGCACATTGGCCTTTGGTTTTTCGACCCCTACGCGCGCGACGGTAAGCACTCTGGCGCGTGGATGAACGCCTATCGCGATCAGGAACGTTTCAAGGGTGACGTCACAACGATCGTGTCGAACAACGCTAACTTCGTGAAAGGTAAACCTGGTGAACCAATCCTCATCAGTTGGGACGACGCACGCACGCTGTTTCACGAATTCGGGCACGCGCTTCACGGTCTCAGCAGCAACGTGAACTACCGAAGCGTTTCGGGCACTTCGGTTGCGCGCGACTACGTCGAATTTCCATCGCAGTTGCTCGAACACTGGCTCGATACGAAGGAGGTGCTCTCGCGTTTCGCGTTGCATTATCAGACTGGCAAGCCAATTCCAGAAGCGATCGTCGCCAAGATTCGCAAAGCCGCGACGTTTAACGAAGGCTTCGCGACCGTCGAGTATCTTTCGGCCGCTCTCATCGATATGAAATTGCACTTGGCGGGTGACCAATCAATCGATCCCGCTGCGTTCGAGCGCACGACGCTAAAGGCGCTTGGTATGCCCGACGAGATCGTCATGCGCCATCGCACGGCACAATTTGGCCACGTGTTTTCAGGCGATGGGTACGCGGCAGGTTACTACAGCTATCTTTGGGCGGACACGCTCACCGCGGATGCGTTCGAGGCGTTCATGGAAGGTAAGGGACCTTACGATCGAAGCGTCGCTGAACGGCTGCGTAGGCACGTTTTTTCGGTGGGCAACACGATCGACCCTGCAGACGGCTATCGCGCTTTTCGCGGAAAGGACGCCGGACTCGAGCCTCTCATGCGCAAGCGAGGCTTTCCGGTAGGTCATCGGTAGCTGCAAAACGTGAAGGTTCTGGAAGGAGGCTGAATGCCCGCTGTCTGGACGGTTCGCGCGACAACTTGATAGCGCTCCAAAATCTTGCGAAAGCGTTATCTATGGGACCACTCAAACGTTCAGTAATACGTGCGAAGGGCGACTCAAACTCACGAAATCGTTCCGACTGCGCTATGACCAAGTTGTGCATTATTACGCGCTCGTAATCTTTGTACTGTTCCTGCTGCCGAGTTGTTCTCGACACGCGACGGCGCGCACGATCGAACAGCCGCCATACGCGGCGCTCCCGGGTGGGGCCTTGCGTGTTCGCGAGGACCTCGTGCCTCGTCTTGTGGCGGCCGTCGCGCACGAGCCCGCCGACGGGATCGAAATTGAGGGCTTCGGCCGCATCCAATTTGCGCCCGGCGCCGCGTACGCGGTGCGTGTTCCATTCGAGGGTTACATCGAACGCGTGCTCGTCCAGCGGGGCACGCGAGTCGCGGCGGGGACGCTTCTCGCCACCGCTCGAAGCAGCGAAGTATCTCGGTTGCGCACAGAGTTAAGACGAGTCGGCGCGTCCCTCGTCGCAGAGCGCGATGGGCTCAGGCGACTCGAAACACTCCTCGCCGAAGGCGCCGCATCAAGCCGCGAGGTCGTTGAAGCGAGGGCACGACTCGCCGCGCTCAATGCCGAAGAGCAAGGAGTTCACGATGCGCTTTCCGCCGGGCACATCCGATTTGGTAGCAATGACAATTACGAATTACGGGCGTCACGTCCCGGCGATGTTCTCTCGCGCACCGTTGAACCCGGTGAACGCGTCGCACCAAGCGACGCTGAGGCCGCGTTCACGGTGGGAGATCCGCGGAGTCTCCTCTTGCGCGTCGATTTTCCAGAGCGCGACGCCACGCTCCTTGGCGAAGGAGCGCGTTGCCGATTTCGCGTGCCCGCCGTGGGCAACGTCGAGTTTACGGGCCACGTCATCAGTATCGCGCGCGCCCTAGATCGCACAAATCGCACGGCCTCGGTCTCCTGCGCTCCCGACAAGATTGACCCTCACCTTCAAGCCGAAATGGCGGCTGAAGCGTACGTGAGCATTAGCGCAGCTGGCACGTTGGTTGTCCCGCGCGCGGCGGTTCTGCTGAGGCACGACAAGCGCGTCGTACTCGTACGCAGGTCACAAAACGAGCTGGAACGTCGCGAAGTCGCGGTCGGTGTGTCGCTCGGAAACGAAGTGCAAATCACCTCGGGTCTCGGACGCGGCGAACAAGTGATCGTCGAAGGCGCCGTGTTGCTCGAAGGCGAGCTCGAGCCAATTTTCTGAAGTGCCGATGCAATCTTGGATAAGCGCGATCGTACGCCGAAGGTGGCTCGTTCTCATTGCGACGACGTTGTTCGCTATTTTCGGCGTGTGGCGGTTTTTGCAGTTACCGATCGAAGCGTTCCCTGACGTTACCGATCCGCGCGTCGAAGTCGTGGGCACATACCCTGGCCGCGCCGCCGAGGAAGTCGAACGCCAAGTTACACTGGAGCTCGAGCGGGTCCTCGCCGGCACACCAAAGTTAGCCAGCGTCAGGTCCGTTTCCGTGTTCGGCCTTTCACTCGTCACGCTCACCTTCGAAGAAGGCACGCGCGAATTCGAGATGCGCACCGTGGTCGATCGCGCCATTCGGTCAAGCAACTTACCTAGTGGAGCGTCCGTCGAAATGGGCCCTGAAGCGTCCCCGGTGGGTCAGATTTATCGATACACGCTGCGGGGGCCGAAGGGCCTACGTGATCTTCGAGCGCTTCAAGACTTTGTCGTCGAACGTCAACTTCGGTCAGTTCCGGGCGTCGCCGATGTCGTGACCTTCGGTGGTTTCGAACGCGAGTATGTCGTGCGCGTCGACCCGGTGCGTCTCGCCAATATGAGCGTTTCGGTCGACGATATTTTCTCCGCGCTCTCGAAGAGCAACGCGAACAGTGGTGGTGGCTACGTTACCTCCGGTAGCCAAGAGCTCATCGTGCGCGGCATTGGCGCTTTGCGGAAGCCCGAAGACCTTGGCCAAGCCGTCGTTCGGCAGACCAATGGGCTCCCGATTCGCGTGCGCGACGTTGCCGAAATCGCCGAAAGCTCCCAGCCCCGACGTGGCGCTGTCGGGCGCGGCATGAACGACGAAGTCGTCGAGGGCATCGTGCTTCTTCGCCGCGGAGAAAATCCGAGTCAGGTTCTCGATCGCGTCCACGCGAAGGTCGAAGTACTCAATCGTGAGATTCTTCCAAAAGACGTGATCATCGCGCCGTTCTACGATCGCACCGATCTTGTGAACGCTGCGCTCTCGACCGTCGGAAAGAACCTTGCCGAAGGCGCGCTCCTCGTCCTTCTGGTTGTGTATCTGTTCTTACGAAGCGGCCGCGCGGTCCTGATCGTCGCGGTTTGTCTGCCGGTGTCGCTGCTTTTTGCTTTCGTAGGGCTAGGTTGGATCGGGCTGCCCGCAAATCTCATTTCGCTCGGAGCGATCGACTTCGGCATCCTGATCGACGGCGCGATCTTGGTCGTCGAGGCGACGATGCACACCATGCACAAATCGCCACCTGCGAGCGCACTTGCACTCGACGGACAAATCGCCAAGAGCACCGCACAGACGGCAAAAGCTGTGCTGCTCTCGATGCTAGTCATGGTCGTCGGACTATCGCCGATCGCGGCACTCGAGCACGTCGAAGGGCGGATTTTCGCGCCCATGGCGTTCACGTACACCTTTGCTCTCACCGGAGCCTTGGTAAGCGCACTCTTCGTGGTCCCCGCGCTCGAGTCGCTCTTGTTCAAGCGGATGGTCATCGTCGACGCGAAGTGGTTGATTCGTGCCAACGAGCACTACAAATCAGCGCTCGCATTTCTTGCGGGCGCACGGAAGCGTCTTGCGGTTACGACGGTCATCTCGATCGGATGCATCGTTGTGCTCGCAAGTTCGCTCGGCACCGAATTTCTGCCTCAGCTCAACGAAGGTGGCCTTTACATCACGGCGCTCTTTCCCTCGACCATCGCCCTCGAAGAGACCACCAAGCACGCACACACGATCCGCGAACGCGCCCTCGCGATTCCGGAGGTACGAGACGTTTTGTCTCAGGTGGGGCGGCCAGAAGAAGCACCGCAGGCCGAGGGTCCAAACAACGCAGAGTTTTTCGTCGTCCTCGCACCCGAACGCGAATGGAGGCCCGGCATGACGCGAGAGCAAATCGAGGCCGACCTACGCAAGCGGCTCGAGGAGATACCCGGTGTATCTTACAACTTCTCACAGCCGATTACGGATCGCGTCTACGAGACCATTTCCGGCATCGTCGGTGAGGTCGTTGTTAAGGTGCGCGGGACCGATCTCGAGGCAATGACAAAGACAGCGGAGGAGCTTCGCGGCGAGCTCGCGCACGTTCGTGGCGTCACCGATCTTTCGGTCTACCAAGCGGGCGAAGTGCCACAGCTTCAAATCGAACTCGACCGCGAGGCGCTGGCTCGACGCGGACTAAGCGTTGACGACGTGCAGCACACGCTGCAGGTCGCGCTCGGAGGCAAGGACGCCACGACACTGTGGAGAAACGAACAACACTTCGACGTCGCAATTCGGTTGCCCGAATCGGTTCGCACGAACACGGACGCGCTTGCGCTCATGCTCGTCGGTGGCGATGCGCAGCGAAGAGTCACGCTCGGTGACGTCGCGCATATTCATCAAGCATCTGGACATTCTGCAATTTGGCGCGAGAATTTGGAGCGATTCGTGGCGCTCAAGTTCAATGTGCGCGGACGCGATTTGGGAAGTGCCGTCAAAGAAGCCAAGGCGATTGGCGATCGCAAGAAGCTACCTGAGGGCTTACGCGTCTACTGGGAGGGCGAGTTCCAAAGTCAGACCCGCGCCATGGGTCGCATCGGCAAGTCGTTGCCCGTCGCATTGATCGTGATGTTTGGTGTTTTGCTCGCTTACTTTCGCCGTACCCGACCCGCACTTGTAACGCTTGCGCTCGTTCCGATAGCGATTGCAGCAGGCGCCGCTGGCCTTCGCGTCGCTGGTGAGCATTGGTCGGTCAGCAGCGCGGTTGGTGGTGTCGCGCTGATGGGCCAGGTGATCTTGGCTGGCATGCTGATGTGCAGGCGTATGGACGACGCTGCAGGTCATGGTGAGTCGATTGCCGCCGGCGCAAGCATCGCGTTTCGCCCGATCTTGCTCACGGCAACACTCGCTGCGCTTGGCCTCGTGCCCGCCGCGCTGTCTCACAGCATGGGAGGCGAAACGCAACGGCCATTTGCCATCGTCATCGTTGCGGGACTCTTTTTTGCAACTCCGATTGTTCTCTTTTGCATCCCGACCTTCTACCGTCCACAGGAGCGCGCATGAAAGGCTTGGCTGCACTCGCTTGGGTGCTCGTCTCTCACTTGTCGTTCGCCGAGGCGAGAGCGCCGAGCACCTTTTCTCTTGATCAAGCGCGGTCGGCGATGCGTGACGGCAACCTGAAGTTGCGGGCCGGGAAATCGGATGACCTCGCCGCGAGTGAAGCTGTTCACGCTGCGGGGCGTTGGCAAAATCCGCAGGTCGACGTCGATTATTTCAATGGGATCCATAAGTCGTCGTACGACAAGTTCGGCGCCGCTACCGTGGGCGTAAGCCAACTGATCGAGACATCAGGGGCTCCGACATCGAAGCGAGAAGCGGCGAAGTACGAAGAGGCCGCAACCCGTGCCGACAACAGGGCGACCGCCGCAAGATTGGCGCTCGACGTGGAACAGGCCTACGTCGCACTTGCGGCGCAAGCACAAGTTATCGAGACGTACACGAAGCTCGCCGAAGCGCTCAGGGAGGCTGAGCGCGTCATCATGGCGCGCCTCGCCGCGGGCACCACATCTCCCTACGCAGCGCAACGCATCACGCTCGCGCGCGGCGAGGCTCTTGCTGCTCTCGCAGCGGCCGAGACGGATCTCGTCAACCTTCGGAACGCTCTCGATCGCGCCGTCGGGCCGATGTCGACACGCCTTGTTGGGACGCCAGTGTATCCCACCGAGTCGCGTGAGCCCTTGCCGTCGCTCGCCACGCTTGTGGATCGTCAGCAACGGCAGCGATACGATCTCGTTGCGGCCCGGCAAAGGGCGAAAGAAAGTCACGCTAACGTGCTCACGGTGAAGCGGAGTGTGTTCCGCGGCATTGCGGTTCGGGTCGCCGCGGGGTTTGGTCAAGGACCTGGACAAATCGATCTCGGCGTTGGCATGTCGGTGCCATTGCCGGTTGTGGACGCGGGCGGACCAACGATTCGTGGCGCAGAGCACGCGGCTGTCAGTGCCTCTCTGTCGGCGGACGCGCTTGCCGCTGAAGCCGAACACGACGTGGCCGCCGCCTACCTCACGGTGATCCAAAGGCGAAAGGCTGCGGACGACTACGCGGTACGAACGCGCGAGCCAAGCGAGAAGATCGTTCACGAAGCGGAGGCCGGATTTCGCGAGGCCCGGCTGAGTGTGCTCGATTTGGTCGACGCCTATCGCACGGCGCATGAGACCGTTGCGTCCCGCATTCGCCTATCGCGCGACGCGGTGATTGCGGAAATCGATCTTCGACGCGCGGTGGTTTGCGGCAGATAGATGCCGGTCTATAAGGGCGAGGCCCGCATGTCGTCGCCCGATCTGAATCCTCCTCAAACCGAGGCTGCCCTTCACACGCAGGGTCCCTTGCTTGTGTTCGCAGGCGCCGGCAGCGGCAAGACGCGCGTCATCACTTACCGCATTGCGAATCTCATTGCGAAAGAGGGCGTTCCACCCTATCGCATTCTTGCGGTTACATTTACAAACCGCGCCGCCAAAGAGATGCGCGAACGTCTCGGCAAATTGCTCGGCGACTCAATTGCGCGAGACATTTGGGCGGGCACATTTCACTCCACCTGCGCGAAGCTGCTCCGGCAGTACGGCGCAAGTGTGGGTCTTACGCGGACCTTCGTCATCTACGACGCGCAAGACCAAAAATCGCTCGTGGCGCGCATCCTTAGGGAGCACAACTACGACGACAAGCGGTTTGCCCCCAAGCAGGTGCTTTCGTGGATCGGCAAGCAAAAGCAGGAGGCGAAGACGCCCGACACCTGTACGGACAACGCATTTGAACGCGGCTACGCAGAGCTCTATGCGCTTTACGACAAGCAGCTTCGCGCTTGCAACGCGGTTGATTTCGACGACCTGATTCTGCGCACGAGTCAGGTCTTGAGCGATCCGAAAAACCCCGATGGGGACCGCATTCGTAACCGATTTGAGTATGTGTTAATCGACGAATTTCAAGACACGAACGCCGTCCAATACAAGTTGATGCGATCGCTCGTGTCCGCGCACAAGAACCTCTGCGTCGTGGGCGATGATGATCAGTCGATTTACAGTTGGCGTGGCGCAGACGTTCGGAACATCCGCGGCTTCGAACACGATTTTCCAGACGCAAAGGTCGTAAAGCTTGAACAAAACTATCGTTCGAGCGCCCACATCGTGGGAGCTGCGCTTGCCGTCATCGCGCCTTCACGCACCCGTGAGCCCAAAGAACTGTGGACCGCAAACGAAGCGGGTGAGCCGATCGAGGTTATCGGGCTCGAGACCGAGCGCGAAGAGGCCGCCTTGATCGTGAGCTACGCGAGGCAAGCGCGCGAAGCGGGCCTCGATCTGCGCGACGTTGCCGTGTTCTATCGCATCAACGCACAATCACGCGTGCTTGAGGAAGCGCTTCGCGCGGCGAACATGCCGTACCAGATCGTCGGTGGCATGAAGTTCTTCGATCGCGCCGAGGTCAAAGATGCGCTCTCGTACTTGCGCGTTCTCGACAATCCAAAGAGTGACGTCGACCTACTGCGCGTCATCAACACGCCTGCTCGAGGTATCGGCGACTCAACGGTCGACAAGCTCACGACGCACGCTGCGCTGCGAGGACTATCGATTACCGATGCCCTCGCCTGCGCCGATGAGGTTGCCGATCTTTCGTCAGGTCCCAAGAAGAAGCTCGCTGCTTTCGGCAAGTTACTTGTCCAATTGCGAGAGAGGGCGCTGACGCTCGCCCCGAGTGAGCTTCTCAGCGAGGTCCTAGACGAGAGTGGTTACCGTGCAACCTTGCGCGCCGAGAACTCGCCCGAAGCCGATTCACGACTTGAGAACCTTCAAGAGTTGTATGGGTCCTTGCGCGACTTCGAGGTCGAGGTCGCTGCAGCCGGCGAGGTTGCAACGCTTTCTGGGTTTCTCGAGCGCGTCTCTTTAGTTAATGATGTTGACCAAATGGAAGACGCCGCGCGCGTTACGTTGATGACCGTTCACAGCGCGAAAGGGCTCGAGTTCAACCTCGTCATGCTCACGGGCATGGAGGAGGAGATGTTTCCCTATCGTGGATTCGATGGCCGCGACGACGACCAGCTCGAAGAAGAACGGCGCCTCGCATACGTCGCGATCACACGTGCTCGCCAGCGTCTCGTGATGACGCATGTCCAGCGTCGGCAAATTTTCGGAACGACTCGCGCTTGCGTGCCCAGCCGCTTCATTGGCAACCTTCCTCACGATGCTGTTGTGCATCGGAGTACGAGCCTCCCAAGACCTCGCTACGTCGATCAGCCTAACTACGCAACATATGGGTCGTCGAGAGACACAAGACGTGAGAGCGAACGACCTTGGTCACACCCGCAAGGTCCGCCAAGGCAGGCACCACCACCGGTTGCCCCGGGCGAGCGATTCGTTGATCGCGAGTTCTTTGACGAAGGCGCAAGTGACTTCGACGATGGTCCGCACTTTCGACCGGGAAGTTCCGTTTTTCACGAGCGCTTCGGCCACGGTAAGGTGAGCGCCATCGCGGGGGGCGCCGAGCCGATCGTTACGGCATTTTTTCCTGGGTGGGGTGAGAAGAAAGTGTTGATGAAATTTCTGAGTGCGGGGCGGTAGTACAGCGCAGCACCGTATTCCAGCGCGATCGGGGAAGTGTCTCTCACGCCCACGCGCCGACGAGACAGGTGTCTCCCCATTCGTGCGTCTTCATGTGGTTTTGCTCTGCCGTGAGCGCGGCGTGTTGAAGCAAGTCGCCCTTGACAAACGCACGCAGGAGTTCCCAATGACTCGATCCCGGCTCGTGAACGCCGGTCACGAGTGCGCTCACGATTTTTGGAACGAACGATTCGCTTAGGCGTAGGCGCGCAATACCTTGGCCGGCAACGACTTGCCCACCATGGTCACGTGCACACGATTCGAGTGCGCGAACGACCGATGTGCCGACCGCTATGATCGGACGGCCTTGTGCTCTTGCGTCCTCCACCGCGCGTGCGGTTCGCATTGGAATGTCGTACGCCTCGTCGAAGGGCAGCTGTGCATCCAAGTCCGCATCGCCTGTTGAAGACAGCCCGGCAGCGTGCGTAAGGGTCGCGATCGCAACGCCCTCGGAGACGAGCCTCAGTATCACCGTCGACGATAGCGGTCGTGCCGCCGATGGCATTTCGACCGACCATGGTCTCGCAGCGATTGTCGTCTGAACGTCCCAAAGGTCCACGGGCGCCGGGGCGTAGGCATATTGCACGGGCTTGCCAGAAGCGTAGAGCGCGTGCCAAAACGTACCTTCTGTGGGTATCAATTCGACCCACGCGAGTCGCCGGTGCGCGCCCCGCTCTCGAACCACCGCGACAAGCGCCTTAAGTTCGATGCGATCGCCAGCGCTGAGATCTGGCCCACGTGGACGTTCCTCCGTCGATGTCTGGTGGTTGCCCGCTCCGAACACAAGGACTTGCCACAGCGATCCCTTGCGCTGACCCGTGAGGCGCAGCTCGACCTCGCTGCCCTCGAATATTCCCGATAGAGAGGCGGGCAGCGTCGCAGAGTCGTTCATCACGAGCAGCGCATTTCTAGGAATCGCGCCTGCAAGGTTCTCGACGCCTGTGAAGCCAATCGCATTGTCAATCGTATTGACTAATAAGAGCCCGTTACCGGTATTGGCTGGGGATGATGATGCAAGCATATAATTAGGCCTTTCTGGATTGGTCAATTAACTGAATCAATTCTGCTGCCGCGTCTTTTGGGCTTCGCAGGGTCGTACGATCGGCGTCCGGGAGAGCATCGTGGTGCATGTCAGTGTCCATTTCGCCTGGGTCAAAATTGAGAAAGTGCAGGGCCTCCACTTCCGTGGCCCAGATTCGCTGCAGGTGCTCGTGGGCAGCTTTGCTGGCGCTATAGGGGCCCCATGTTGGATACGCGGCAGTTGCTGCATCGCTCGTGACATGGACGATCGTGCCGCCTCCTTGGAGAATCATGCTGCGCGCAAGGTGTTTCGTTAGGCGAAACGGGCCGACCACGTTCACGAGGAGAGCCCTCTCGAGGTCCTCGCAATTCGTATCGAGCAAATTGACGAGAGGCGTTGGTCCAAGTGTCGCCGCGCAATGAACAAGT
>JAHFDY010000223.1 GCA_023248735.1 Myxococcales bacterium | reverse complement strand
CTTGATAATCGCAGAAGCATGTACGCCGGTTGCCGTTCGAAATGCGTCACGACCCACGAGCGGATAGTTGATCGGCACTTGCCAACCGACAGCCCGCGCGGCCGTTTGGCAATACGATAGAAGCTTGGTGAGGTCGCGCTCTTCGGGCAATTGACCAAGCAATCGCAGATTGAGGAGAATCAGTTCCATCGCTGCGTTGCCGACGCGCTCACCGATGCCCAGGGCCGTTCCGTGAATGCGATCGGCGCCAAACTCCAGAGCCCACAGCGCATTCTCAAGCGCGAGGCCACGATCGTTGTGACCATGCCAGTCGATTCCCACCTCCGCGCCTGTGCCGGCGATCGCGTTGCGGGTGAACTGGATCAGGTTTTCGACGCCGTCAGGCGTTGCGTGCCCCACAGTATCGGACAAGCAGAGGCGCGTTGCGCCGTGATCGATCGCCGCACGGAAGAGCGTCGTAAGCACGTCAGGTCGCGATCGCGTTGTGTCTTCGGTGACGTAGCAAACCGAGAGACCTGCTCTTACGGCAACATCGATCGCTTCGGTGCTGCGCTTCGCGATGAGTGCGACATCCCATTCCTCCGCATATTGCCGAATCGGACTCGAGCCGATGAATGCGTACACTTCGACCGGGATGCCCGCGCGCTGCGATACTTCGATCATGGGCGTGATGTCGCTCACAACCGTCCGGCCAGCGCATGCAATGCGAATGTTCATCTTGCATCGCGACACCTCCTGGCAAATGCGCAGCACGTCCTCGAACGCACGCGGCGAGCTGCCTGGCAAGCCGACGTCAGCTTCGTCGATGCCAAGGTCCTCCATCAAATGTAACAATTCGAGTTTCGATTCGATGCCGGGATCGAGAACGGACGGATTTTGCAGCCCGTCGCGCAAGGTTTCATCAAAGAGGGTAAATTCCTTAGGCATCACTCGGCCCTTTCGGTTCACCTCATTCCAGTCGAAGATGAACTCGGCCGCACGTTCCGCACTCTTCGTTGGCTGCGCCATGCTGCTATTATAGCCCTCCGTTTTCGGGAGCCATCATGTTGACTGCTTCGACGCTTCGAGATGTTCAATTGCAGGTCGTCCTACCGGGCACGAGGGCGAGCTTTCGGCGTCGCGTCATTGACGCACTGCGTGCTCTGGTCCCCGCCGCAGGAGGGTTCTTTTTCTTCGGAAAGGACGACTCGCGGGCCTACGCCGAGGGCACGCGGCTCGTCGATGGCACGGCGAGGAAACTGCAGCCCGAGAACAACATGACGCTTTCGCGCGCCTTTGGGTACGAGCTCAAGAGCGTGGTGAGCTCGGCTCGGCGTGCCTATGCGGACGTCGAGCTCTATCCGCCGAGTGAGCGACTCGGCCTCAGTTACTATCGAGACCACTCCGTTGCCGATGGCTTCACGCACGCGGCACTCCTGTTTCTGCACGAGGGCGGCATCCTCTTTGGCTTGGCCGGGCTCGAGCGGCGAACGAGCGATCCCGATTTTTCTATCGACGAGCTGCAGACGCTCGAAGTGCTCGCGCCGTTCATCGTTGCCGGCGCTCGTTCGCACCTCCAATACGACGAACTCTCAAAAGAAGCCGCCGCACTGCGCGCACTCAGCCGCGGTCAGGGCACCCTTGTCGTCGTCGATCGCGATAAGAAAAAGGTCGTTTGGGCAGCCGACCGCGAGAACGGCGTCGATTGGAATCACGATATTGTACCCATCAGTGATCAATTAGCGGCGGCAGCGGAAGATTCGCTTGCGGCGCGTGCGCGTGGCGAAGCGCTACCGACACCCCCGCGCTTGCCTCTGGGAACGGTCACCGGCGTGGCGAAGATTGACGGTGATCCCGTCTTTGGTGCAGCAAGGTGCGCGGTGATTCGCCTCGAGCAACCGCAAGCGCAGAAGCCCCAAATGATGGACGGCCTGTCGCGCCGCGAACGTGAAATCGCTCGCCTGCTCGTCGCTGGCTACAGCGGGGTAAACGTCGCGGCGATTTCTGGCCTGAGCGAAAATACGGTGCGCACGTACGTACGTCGCTTGTACGCGAAACTCAACGTGGCAAACCGCGCCGACCTTGTGCGCAAGTTGATTTCACCAGAGCCGAGTTCCGCTCATCCACCGTCGGTCCTCGCGCCGCCGCCCGATTCGTCGCTTGCGATTGGCGACGACACGCTCGATTGAGCGTTCTCCTAACTTCTCGCCGAAACCGTCGGTGGTTGCACTGAAACGTTTTCACGCGGGCTGAGTGTACTAAGCTCCTTGGGCAATGAAGCAGTCCAACGTCGTCTTTCAGCTCGTCTTCGTGCTGCTTGCGGCGTTGCTCGTGTTCGGCTTTGTGGGCGCGGCAAAAGAGGGCGAAATGCGCAGGCAGTGTAGCGCTCCTTGCCTGCTCAAGCCCGACTACCTCGGCGCGAATCGCACGGCGCCGGACTTTGCTCTCAACGATATGAACGGCAAAGAGGTCAAGTTGTCGAACTATCGCGGCAAGGCCGTCGTTCTCAATTTTTGGACGAAGACGTGCGGCCCGTGTCTCGAAGAGATGCCGGAGCTCATCAAGCTGAACGAGCTGCTTAGGGAAAGAAACGCGGTACTCGTGACCGTCTCGACCGACGAAGGTCCCAACGAAGTGCGTGACGTCCTCAAAGCTGCGTCCCAAGAGCCGATCACGTTCCCCGTTCTCTTCGATCCAACGAACGCCACGGTCCGCGATAAGTACGGATCGCGCATGTTTCCGGAAACGTGGATCATTGATCCACGCGGCGTCATTCGCGCTCGGTTCGACGGCGCCAAGATGTGGACCCATCCGGTAATCGTCCAGTTCATTGACGAAATTGCGAGCGGCGTCTATTGCCCCGTTGAGGCGAAGGAAGGCCGCATCACGGGCAAGGGCGCCAAGCTCTGCGCCGAAACGAACGAAACGAATTAGCCAAACGCGCCCGCGACGATCACACCGAAAGCGACGGTTCCCAGCACCCCGCCGAGCACCAAAAAGACGATGGTCGCGACTATTCCGCTGTTGAGCTTTGCGAGCAGTTGCGCTTCGGACAGGTTCGTGAGCAGGAGCTCGTGCGCTTCGCCTTGCTGCGCGAAGAGCGCGAGTTGAGACGATTGTGCCGTGCGATAGCCGGCGGACGTGGGTGGCCCCGCGTCGCGGCGGGATGGGCCAAGCGCATAGAGCGAGTCACCGGGGACGATGAGCTCTTCGGAGTAGCGCATCGACTTGTTGAACCCGAAAAGACTGGTGGTGCTTGCGCGTCCACGCGACCGGAGAAACGCTTCGAGATGAGGGGGCGCGTCGTTGAAAGTGCCTGACTTGCCCACAACCGTTGCGTTCAGTTCAAATGTTGCGCCTTGCACATAGACGCGTGCGTACTCACCGGAGCCGTCATCGACAAAGAAGTCTCGAGAATCGCTTTCGTTGACGATCGTTGCCCAGTGGCCGCTCTTGCCGTTGCTCCTGTACTCCTCAACGATGACGCGCACAAACACCGCTGGCTTGCCGCTGAAGGGGGCGACGATGAGGCCGTGCTCGCTCGGCGCCAAGCGCCCATAGATTTCGACGGGGCCTCCACCGGAGGCGTTCGCGATGGGACTTGTTGGCGTGTCTTGAATGCGCTTGCGACGCCTTCGATTGGGAGCATTGCCGAGCCAGGTTCCACCGGCAACGCACAGAAGGACGACGGAGAAAATACCCGGAATGAACGCGTCTTGTGGCGGCACCGCGTTCAGTTTACTCGTGCACGAGCGCACCGTCACGAAACGTCCGCTGCGTGGCGCGGTCTTTGGACAGCACAATAGCTTCGGTCGCGAGCGCCAACGCGACGAGACCGTCCGCACCACTCGCGAGCTCGGGCGAGAGAAGCGCAAAAGCACGCGCCTGGGCTTCAAGGCCGAATGTTGGACGGAAGGCCAGAACGTCCGACGCACCGTCAATGGTAACTGTTGATGTTACAAGATCCGCAACGAGCGTGCGGGTTCGCGTTCGTAACTCGATGTCACGCCGCGATTCGGGCTGCGTACCGCTCACGATGCTCACGCGCGCGCCCCTATCGTTTACAAGAGCCACGAGCTCTGCATCGTTCATTTTCTTGACCGTCGAGATGCGAAGCGGCGTTCCGAGCAGCCACCGGGCAAGATCAAAGTCATGAACAGCGTGCGTGAGAAACGACGAAACGTTTGCGGTCTGCGTCGGACCCTTTCGCACAAAACGCGCCTCGACGATCAGCTCGCCGCCGAGAACATCGCGCAAGTGGGACACCGCGGGATGAAATCGCTCAGAATGCGCAACGTAGAGAGGCACGTCCCCCGACCCGAACGCGGAAACCAATTGGCTTGCCTCGACGAGATCAAGCGCGATCGGTTTCTCGACCAAGACGGGCAGTCCTGAAGCGAGCGCAGCAAGCGCAACGGACGCGTGCGAGGCGTTCGGCGTCGCCACGACGACGTGCGAGCACTCTCCGATCGCGTCGCTCAAATCGGGGACCGCATCGAAGCCGTGATCGGCGAACGTCGCGCGCGCCCACTCATTGCGGTCGACGCCGATGATCGCCAATCCGACCGCGCTGAAGGCGTGCGCGTGCCGGAGGCCCATCCGACCTGCACCTACAATTGCGATTCGTGAGGTTCCCATTTTCAGAGGGTCTTGGGGTAGCCGCGTTTTGGGCTGCAGGCACGCACTGTCGAATGGATTTGTCGCGGACGGCGCGATTCCGTGACGATGTGATGTAATGAAGCATCGTCTGCCTCGGCGCCTCGTCAAACCACCAAGGGACCCTCACATTCATGCGCAATCGCTCCGGTAAAATTGTACTCGCGTTGTTACCTTTGTACGTGGTCGGCTGCGACGTTTACACGAACGAACGGCCTCGTTCGGCCGCGCGGACCATGCAGCGGCCTCGAGGCGCTCCTCCCCCCGGTTACGGCCAACCCGGCTACCCACCCCCCGGCTACCCAGCTGCGCCACCGCAAGGCGCATCCGGCTACGCGCAACCCGCTTACCCACCGCCGGCCTATGCGCCTCCGCAAGGTGCACCGGCGCCCGCACCCATGGCAACGATTCCTGGCATGCCACCCGGCTTTCCGCCAGGCTTCCCCTCTGGCCTTCCTGGCGTATTTCCACCGGCCCCATCACCTTCGCCCCAAGTGGCAAGCCAGGGCGGGCAAATTCGCTACAAGCCGAGCGGTGGCACGATGAATCGGATGCGCGCGGCACGTGCTCTGCGGCCCGCGCCGACTTCGAACGTCGCAGCGCGTCGCAACCCCAACTATTTTGCTGCCGTCCGCGCGCGCCCCGAAAGCAGCTGCGGGGTGCAGGAAGTTGCACCCGACGCGTTCGCGAGAATCGATTGCACACGCTACCAACCCATCACCTTTGCGCAGGTGTTTCCGCGCGAGGTGTTCGATCGCAAGCTCGGTCTTTTCCGCGACGGGAAATTGCGCCTGGATGCGCCAAACTTTGCGTCGATCATGAGCGGTGCCTCTCCCGTCAACGGAACACAGGGTGGACCGAGCGGAGTTGGAAACGGCCAAACCAATCCATTCGGGTTACCTTTTGCGTTGCCATTCCCAGCGCCCGGCGTACCCGCAACGCCAAATGGCGGCGGCTCGCAACCCGCGCCTGGCGGCAATC
>JAHFDY010000222.1 GCA_023248735.1 Myxococcales bacterium | reverse complement strand
AATGTGCATTGCGGGCGGCTATCCCGTAAGGCGTCATGCGTCAATGTGGGGGCCGACGGTGCGCCGACGGTGCCCGACGGTGCAGGGCTGCCCTATGTGATCTCGGACGCATGTTGACGACCGCGCCTGCCCAGGGTTCCATCCGCCGCCCACCGGAGGAAGAGATGAAGCTCTACTACAACCCAGTCTCGTCGTACTCGCAGAAGGTCATGATGGCGCTCTACGAGAAGGAGTGTCCGTTCGAACCCATGATCGTCAACTTGATGGACGAAGCCGCGCGCGCCGAATACAAAAAGGTCTTCCCGCTCGGCAAAGTTCCGTTCCTCGACGTGCCGGAGAAGTCGTGGCAAGTGCCCGAGTCGAGCATCATCATCGAGTACATCGATCGGCACTATCCAGGCGGCACCAAACTCATTCCCGACGATCCCGATCTCGCGCGTCAGGTACGCATGCGCGACCGTATGCTCGATCTCTACGTGAACGAGCCGATGGGCAAGATCTTCTTCGACGGGCGCCGTCCTGAAGGTTCGCGCGATCCCCTTGGCGTCACGCAAGCCAGAGAACGGCTCAACAACATGTACGCAGTGCTCGACAACGCGCTCGCGAAGGACACGTGGGCGATGGGTGACCTCTTTTCAATGGCGGACTGTGCAGCCGCGCCGGCGCTTCAGTACGCGCGCATGGTTCACCCGTTTGAAAACCACAAGCACTTGACGGCGTACCTCGGTCGCCTCACGGAGCGTCCTTCGTTCGCGCGCGTCCTCAAGGAAGCGGCGCCCTATTTCGCGGTTGCGTTCGGCGGGAAGTAAGTCCCCTTCAGCGCGCTAAGCACCATCGACGAGCGTACCTCGAGATGGTGCTCTTACGTTGTCCCTCTGTGGGAGCTCACTTAGGGAGTGAGGACGAGTCGATGCAAGATGCCTTCGGCGGATTGCTAAGGAGCAGAATGCAGGTCTGTCCGGTCGCGCACTTTGTCGTCTCGCAACTCTCGGAGTCCTTCTTGGCGACGCAAGCCGCGATCGGTGGGCACGGCGCCTTGACGCACTGGACCTGCTTCCAAGCGCAGCGCTCCGTGTCGGCGCAAGCTGGATCACACTTCGCGAGATGAATCTGAATCGACTCGGGCTTGCACTTGCCGGTCGTGTCGTCGCACCCCCACTTGCACTTCTTCAGCTTGCAGAGGAACCCCGCCCCAGGCGTCTTTTTTTGCGCGGCGGTGCACGTGCCCGTTCCGTCGGCGTTGTTGACGCACCCGTGCGCACACTTCATTTTTGCGCAACCACCGGGTCCCGCATTCGGGTCCTTTGATGCGGCGGTAGTCTCAGCGCCCGCAACCGAGGACCAACACGCGGCGCCAACCAGCGCAACAGCCAACATTCCAAATCGAGCCATTTGAATTCTCCCTCTTCGAGTCGCCCCAGACTCCCGCTTCCGTTGCGATTAGAGCACGTTCCTGATGGACGGTCATGGCGGCCATTTCTTCAGGTTGAGGTCGTCGATTGACACAACTGAGTTGGACGAGTTTGCTTGTGATCTCATGCGTACCGCCACATTGGGCTTCCTCGTACTCGTGTCAGCTTGTGTGGGTGACAGCGCGCTCTATCCGCCACGGCCGCTCGATGCGCCGATGTCGGCGATCGCTGATCCTTCGCCTTCGCGCGTCGTCCTGCACGCCACCATCACCGCGGCCGGAATGAAAAAGGCGCTCGAAGATAACGTGCCATTGGTGGGTGAGGGTGTGCTTCCGCTCCTTCGTCGTGAGCGCAAGTTCACCTGGCGACGCGGCCCAGTCGCGCTCAAGTTCGACCGAGGGCGACTTGCCATCGAGCTTCATGTTGACGCGAATGTCGACATGCCGGTCGGGAGCATCGATGCACCGCTCGATTTTCATATCGCTGCCGAACCCGTGCTCACGTCAGAGTACAAAGCAAAACTGCAATCGATTGAAGTGAGGGTTACGTCTGAGGGCAAATTGATCCGCGCGGTCGACAAGTTCGCCGACGTGCTTCCGAAGATACAAGGCGAAATCGACAAGAAAATTGCCGACTTCGTTTACGATCTGCGGCCGATTCTCAACGAGACGTTTCAGCGCATCGTGCGCCCCATCGACTTGCCAATTGGTGATGCCACGGGGTGCGCCTACTTGCGCGTGTTGAGTGTCGAGGCTGGCCCTACGGTTCTCGCCGACGGGTTCGAGAAGGACCTCGCGTTCGTTGTCGCCCCAAGCGTGACATTTCCGTGTGCGTTGGAAGACAAGGCTCAATCGTTACCTCCGCTCGCCAACGTGTCGAGCATTCCGTCGGGCCCATTTGTCGTGAGCATCCCGATCGCGGCACGATACGATGAACTCGCCAAGGCGATGACCCTCGCGTTCAGCGATGGGAAACTGTTCTTCTCAAAAGAGCATCCCGATCTCTACCTGACCAACCCCGAAGTGTACGCGTCGCGCGAGCAACTCGTTTTGAAGCTTCGAATCGCCGGGCCTGCGCGAAAGTTTGGCGTGAGCGTCGACATGAACGGAGACCTCTTCATGACGGGGCATCCGGCTGTGGTCGACAACGAGCTGCGCGTGCCCGATCTCGAACCGACCATCGAAACATCAAACTTCCTGCTCAAGGTAAAGGCGACGATCGATGGCGCGGAAATTCGCGAGCAAGCGCGCGCCGCCTTAAGACTCGACCTCAGCGCGAGACTCAAAGTTGCTAGGGATAAATTGTCAACTAACCTGACGTTTGGTGACGGGCAGGGATGCGTGAGGGCAGACACGGACAAGATTGAGGTAAACGGCGTTCACGTTCACAGTCAGTACTTGCGCGTCTATGTGTCGGTGACCGGGAGAACGAACGCTTACGTGCCGTGTCCTCGGTAGACCGATCTCATTACGGCGTGGAAGTGAGCGCGATTGTAGGCAACGTTCCGCAGAGTGGAACGCTGCCTTCTTGCACGAGATTGATCGTTCCCGATGCCGTCGCTTGGTTTGGTGCGTAGACGGATATTTGACCCTTGTCTTCAGAGCTCGCGGCAATCTTCGAATAGTCTTTCTGCGTCGATGAAAACGCGACCTGCCAGTAGTAGGAGGTCGAAGCGCTCGCGACTGAGCCAACGAGGATGATGCCCTGGTCGCCCGTGTTGGTTAGCGCGAAGGTGGTGCTCCCAACGGCGGAGCCAGCCCTGGGGATCGAGAGCGAAGACGAAGAAGCCTTGATTTGCGCTCCCGTGCGGGACACCGAGAGCGGCGTCGCCAGCGACGAAACGGGCGCATACCCATAGGCAGTGAGAGTGTCGCTGCTCAGACCGACTTCATTCGAATTGACGATGACTGCAGCCGTGATGCTGGCGCCCGCTGCGAGAGTTGTTGCGGCGGTCGCGCTTGTCGGGAAACCCTTCTGATAGAAGAGTGATCCACCGAACAGTGTGTAGAAATTCGTGATTGTCGCGTTGCCCTTGTTCGTGATCGTCAGGTTCTGTTGACCTGCCGACGCCGCGCAATTCACGGTGCCAAATGGAACGCTCGATAGGGACGCGCTCAGCACACCCGCGAGACCGGAGCCGCTGAGGTAGAGCGTGCTGGGCACAGCGCTGCACATGATAGTCCCTGCCGCCGCAGTCAGTGCAACCTTCGCCTCATGAGTGCCCGACCCGGTCGGCGTGAATGAGAACGCGCCGCTGCCGCCGGTCGTCGCGATAGTGATGGAGCTTGGTCCGGTGAAGCCGCTGTTCGCGGTCGTGCTCGCGCTGATCGTCCCTGTTGAATTACCGACGTTGGTGAAGCTCACCGTTTGACTCGAAGAGCCCGGCCAAGTTGTGTCCGCAAACGCGATCTTGGACGATCCAGTTTGCGCGAGAATGGCGCCGCGCGAGCTCAGGGAGAGCGCAACGTTGTGCGTTGTGTCGCCCGGGATGTCAGTCTTGATCGCCATCGTGCCGTTGTACGTCGTGACCGCGGTCAACGTTGACGGAACCGCCGGCGGTGTGATGACAAGCGAAATGGACTTGCCCGCCGCGACGGTTGTTCCGTTCGGAGCGGTGTAGCTATAGCCGGTTGGGAGCGTGACGCTGGTGATGGCAAACGATGCTCCACCGTCGTTCTTAATGCTCACCGATTGCGTGCCTGCTTGAGTGCCGCAGTTTGCGAAGCCGGTGTCACCAAACGAAATCGCTGCTGGCGAAACGGTTGCGGAGCCGAGTGTGCCCTCGCCGCCGAAGGTCAGTGCCGTCGGCACCGGTGCACACAACACATCCGCAGCGCTAAGCGCAATGGTTCCCGATATGGTGCCTGCGACCGTTGGCTTGAACGTTCCGACGACGGCGCCGGTACCGCTGGCTGCGAGCGAGAATGAGGACGGCGAGAGTGTAACGGTTCCGGCGCTTGACGTGAGGACCGGATTCGCTGCGAGGTTGCCTTCGTTGACGACGCTGAAGGACGCCGCTGATGTTGACCCGATGCCGACTTGGCCGAAGTTGATGGCGGTCGTGGGCGAGAACTTCAAGATGGCGCCCTGCGCACTCTGCGAAAGCGCAAGTGCGTGTGGCGTATCGCCTGGGACGTTCGTCGAGATGGTGAGCACGTCGCCGTAGCTGCCAGGAACCGCCGAGGTCTGTGGAATTGCCGAGGGCGTGATCGTGAGGGTGTCTGCGCCCGAGGCTGCGACGCTCCCTCCGGCCTTGGAAAGCGCATAAGGAGACGAGCCGTTTTTCGCGAGCGTTGCGGTCCACGTGTAGCTTGCGTTGCCGGGGTTTTGCAGCGTGAGGGTGCGTGCGGTCGCGCTCGCTCCGCAGTTTGTGCTGCCGAAGTCGAAGCTCTGTGCCGAGAGGGAAACGGAACCACTGCTCCCGCTACCGGAGAGCGCTACGTCCGCTGGAAGCGGCGCGCAAAGAACGGTGCCCGTCGCGCCTACTTTGAGTGAGCCGGTTGCGGCGCCTGCGGTCGTTGGGGCGAATGTGGTCGTCGCTTGAACGGTGTCTCCTGCTGTCAGAGACGCGGTCCCCGGCGTGACAGAGAAGCCGGTGCCCGACGCAACGATTGTAACACTTGCAGGTGCATTTCCGCTGTTGCCGAAAGTGACGCCCGCGGTCTGTGAGGTGAGCACCGGGACCGACGAGAAATTCACCGACGATGGGTTCGCCGTGATGATGGCTCCGTGCGCTGTTTGCGTCAGCGCAACGGTGTGGGTCGCGTCTCCGACCGCATTCGTGCTTACAGCAAGCGAGCCGCCGAATCCGTTTGACGTCACTGGAGCCGTTCCCGGAATTGCCTTTGGCGTGAGCGTGATGTCAGCCGTTGCCCCGGCGGCAACGCTTCCGCTTGTCGGCGACACTGTGAAGTAATTGGAACCGGCCGTGTCTAATTTTGCATCAAACGTGAAAGGACCGTTGCCGGTGTTCGAGACCGTGACCTTTTTCGCCGTCGCGGATGTTCCGCAATCGACCTGACCGAAATCGAGGCCCGCCGGCGTGACACCAACCACGCCATTTGAGCCCTGGCCCTTCATGGCGATTTGCTTTGGCGTCTCGCCACAGACCGCACCTGTGAACGACATCGCGGCGAAGGATGAGCTTGGCGAGGTGGACGAAGGCTTGAATTTGCCCATGAGACCAACCGCGGTGGCTTTGGCAGCGAGCTCGAGG
>JAHFDY010000071.1 GCA_023248735.1 Myxococcales bacterium | reverse complement strand
TGCGCTAGCGCTTCGCACATTCTTGAAGCGCCCAGGATTCGTCAATGATCTTCTGCACTCCGAGTTCGGGGGCAAACTCATGGGTGGCGCGATGCTGGTCGTCATCTTTGATGGCGAAGGCGACGCTCCCGCGCGCGCGATGCATGAAGCCCGAACGTTGCTCGAAAAAATCAACGGGAGTTACGAAGGCGAAGGCCCCGCGCAAAATTGGCTCAAGCATCGATACTCTGTGAGCTATCGCCAGGCTCCGATTTTTGCTTCGGGTGCGTTCGTCGATACGATGGAAGTCGCCGCGCGTTGGTCTTGCCTGGGTGCTCTCTACGACGGCGTTCGCCGCGCATTGGGCGAGCATGTTTTCGTCATGGCGCACATGAGCCACGCTTACCCGGATGGATGCTGCATCTACTTCTCGTTCGCGGGAAGCGGCGCCCCCGACGCGAAAGGCGATTGGCGCACGGCGTGTGAAACGACGTACGATCGCGCGTGGACGGCGGCGCTCAAGGCGGCCGTTGATGCGGGCGGAACGCTTGCGCATCACCACGGCGCTGGTCGTTCAAAGGCACCGCGCTTGACCGAGGAACTCGGCGTTGGCCTCGAGGTATTGCGACAAGTGAAGCGCGTGTTCGACCCGAAGGGGATCATGAACCCCGGCAGTTTGGGCCTTTAGTCGCGCATCGCCCTTGCGCCGGTCGAGGAGGGGCCTCATCGTAGGCGAGTGCTTCCGCTTCGGGATGAGTTGCGCACAGAGCGCGTGCCATGGGTGAACTACGGCTTGATCGCCGTCAATATTCTTGTCTATTTCGGCGAGCGCCTTTTGCCCGTCGTGCAACTCGATGATGGGCGGCGTATCTCGCTGGGCGACGCGATTGTGCACACGTATGGGCTCGTACCCGCGCACCTTTGGGGCAGTCCGGGCGACAGCGCGCACACGATTTTCACGAGCATGTTCCTGCACGACCCGGCGAGCCTTTCCCACCTCGGTGCGAACATGCTCTTTCTGTGGATCTTTGGCGACAATGTCGAAGACGCGCTTGGCGGCTTTCGTTACCTCCTGCTTTATCTCGGCGCAGGCCTTCTCGCCGCGCTGACACAGGCGGCAATTGCGCCGGGTTCGCTCGTTCCCATCGTCGGTGCCTCGGGAGCGATCTCGGGCGTGCTCGCGGCGTACGGCGCTCTCTATCCGCAGTCGCCTGTAACCGTGCTCAACCCCGTACTTCCGCTCTGGCTCATCTTTGGTCCGCTCTTGGTGTTGCCCGCATGGCTCATCATTGCGGAGTACTTCATTGGTAACCTTGTGCGTGGCATTTTGACGATTGGAGCGCGGGAAGGCGGCATTGCCTTTTTCGCCCATCTCGGTGGCTTTGTGGGCGGTCTGCTCCTCTTGCGCGCGATTCGACCGATCCCTGCCAGGGCGAACTATGAAAAATGGTCGCAATGGCGACGGCCCTCTGCAAAGCGCTTGCGTTGACGTCGCCGTCGGCAATGTGAACTGGGGGTGCGGCGGTGCATGCGTTGTAGTACACGCGCTCCATGGCGCGGATTGTTGCCGTCGCGGTCGTTTTCGAGGCTCTGATCGGATTGCTCCCCCATTTGAGGATGCGCCGGATGTCGTTTGTGAGCGTGCCCTGGTTCTTTGCGACATGGCTGACGCTCGAACTGCCGCTTCATCACCTCGTGCTGTCTATCGCGCTTTGCGCGCTCGCGGTCCTGTCAAAGGCGCCGTTCTGGGTCATTGGCGTTGCAATGCTCGCGGGCGGCATGCACCTCGGACACTTCGTAATCGCGGATCGCACCGCCGATATTTTGGTTAACTCACTTGACGGTTTCCTGTCTCGTGAACGCCGCGAAGCACTCTCGTCGGCTTTGAAAGGGCTACGGCGCACGTTTCATGTTTGGCCTGTCGCGATGATGACCCCAAAAGCTGTGCGCGTAGCGCGCGACATCGCGTATGGCCCATTCAAGAAACGCAACTTCCTTGACGTTTACAGCGCGAAGGAAAACGCTGGTGATGCGCCGCACCCCGTTCTTCTTCAGATCCACGGGGGCGGATGGACGGTCGGCCACAAGCGTCAGCAAGGGCGCCCCCTCATGCATGCGCTCGCCTCGCGCGGATGGGTGTGCGTTGCCATCAATTATCGGCTGAGCCCGTGGGCGAAATTCCCGGACCACATTGTCGACGTGAAGCGCGCGATTGCGTGGGTGAAGGCTAACATTCATCGGTTCGGCGGCGACCCGGCGCGCATTGTGATCACGGGTGGCTCCGCAGGCGCGCACTTGTCCGCGCTCGCTGCCCTCAGCGGGAATGAGCCCATCTTTCAACCCGGCTTCGAGGAAGAAGACACCAGCGTAGCGGCGTGCGTCCCCTTTTATGGCGTGTACGATTTTCTCGACCGTCACAACGATCGCCAGGATTTGTCCCTGCGGATGTTCCTTCGAACGGTGATGGGAAGCTCACGTGAGTCTTCACGTGATGCATGGGATCGCGCTTCACCACTTTCTTGGATTCACCCCAATGCGCCTCCTTTCTTTGTGATCCACGGACGCGACGATTGCCTTGCGTGGATCGAAGAAGGGCGACGGTTCGTCGAGGAGCTTCGTAAGGTCTCGAAGAACCCGGTGCTCTTTGCCGAGCTGCCTAACGCGCAGCACGCCTTCGACGTGGTTCATTCGGCGCGCACCGACCTAACGGTCGAAGCCGTTTCCGCATTCGTCAACGAAGTTGCCGATGCAGCGATGCCACAGGCGCCCGCCAAGATGAAGGAGCGCCGCCGCGTCTTGCGGCCGTCGGCTGAACGTCCCGCGCCACCCTTGCTTCGCAAAGACAACAGCCATAACAAACAGGGGTGAATTCGCGCCCTCCATTCTCCGCTGCCCTTACAAAGCAGGTCTTCGTGCTCGATGGCGCGATGGGAACACAGCTCTATGAGCGCGGCGTTCTCTACAGCGCGTGCTTCGAGGAGCTCAACGTGTCGCGCCCAGAGCTCGTGCAGCGTGTACATGCGGACTACGTGACTGCCGGTGCAAATGTCGTCGAAACCAATACCTTTGGGGCGAATGCTCTCCGGCTTGAGAAGCACGGCCTCTCACACCAAGTGCGCAAACTCAATCGCGCTGGTGTTCAGATCGCGCGCAAGGCGGCGGGAGACACTGCCTACGTCTTCGGCGCCATCGGACCGAGTGGTTACTTTTTGGGTAAGGCCACGGATGAGGATCTCGCTCGGGTGAAAGCGGCGTTGTTCGAGCAGGCAAGTGCCTTGGCAGAGTCCGATGTCGACGCACTCATTCTTGAGACGTTTCGACAAACGAACGAAGTTGTTCTCGCGGTCGAAGCGTCGCTTGAGGCGAGTCGCGGTCGCATGCCTGTGATCGCATCCGTTTCGCTCGACGAACAAGGCCGGATGGCCGACGGGACCAGTGCGGAAGCGATCGCCGTGCAACTCAAGGCGCTTGGAGTTGCCGCCGTAGGGGTCAACTGTTCGGACGGCCCGCAGCACGTGCTCACCGCCGTTGAGCAAATGGTCCGCATCGGGTTACCTATTCTTGCGGCGCCCAACGCTGGCCTCCCAAGACGCGTCGACGAGCGTCTTGTCTATGTCACTACGCCCGAGTACTTCGGTGTTTACGCGCGCCGCATGTATCGCATGGGCGTAAGGCTCGTGGGCGGGTGCTGCGGCACGACGCCCGACCACATCAAGCGAATCGCGGCCGCGGCTCGGATGGCCCAAGCGACGGATCCTGGAAACGAGGTCGTTGCGGACGGCGAAGACACGCGTGGCAGTATTCGATTTGAGGCGTCCTCTTCGTTGCCTTTGACGCCGGTCGAAGAGCGCAGTGGATTAGGCGCAAAGATCGGAAAGCGCTTCGTTGTTTCGGTCGAAGTCAATCCACCCGTTGGCGTCGATCTCGCGAGAGTCATGCGCGCCGCCGAGGAACTTCGGGCAGGCGGCATCGACGCAATCAACATTGCCGACGGCGCGCGCGCGCAAGCACGCATGGGCAACATCGCCATGGCGATGCGAGTGCAAGAACGGGTTGGGATCGAGACCATTCTTCACGTGTGTGGTCGCGATCGCAACTTGCTCGCGACCCTTGCGCATCTTCTCGCGACCCACGAACTCGGCATTCGCAATCTCGTGATTATTACCGGCGATCCTCCGAAGATGGGCGATTTCCCTGACGCGAGCGCCGTCTTTGATCTCGACTCGATTGGCATTCTCAAGCTCGCATCCCGCCTCAACGTTGGCGTCGATCCCTCTGGCAAACCGATCGGTGGTGCGACCCGTTTCGTTCTCGCAAGCGGCGCCGAGCCTGCCTCGCTCAACTATGAACGCGAGCTCCGGCGCCTGCACGAGAAGAAACTCGCTGGCGCGGAATTTTTGATGACGCAACCAGTCTACGATACGGGCGTGTTAGACAAGTTTATTGACGATGTTGAGCCCCTTGGGTTGCCAGTTCTCGTTGGCCTCTTGCCGTTGGCGAGCTTCCGCAACGCCGAGTTCTTACACAACGAGGTGCCGGGCATGCAGGTGCCCGAAACGGTGCGGGAGCGTATGCGTAAGGCGGGCAGCGGCGTTGATGCCCGCAAGGAGGGTGTGAATATCGCCCGCGAGATGCTTGCGCACGTGCGTCACCGTGTTGCCGGTGCCTACGTGATGCCGCCGCTCGAGAGGCACGAGCTCGCGCTCGCGGTAGTCGACGGATTTCTTGATCCATGAGCATTTTGCGCACCCGCCTCGTCTGTGCTTTGTCTCTGGCTCTCAGCGCCACGAGCTCGTGCAAGAGGAAGCCGAAGCCAGTTGCGGCAGTCGAGGAGACGTACGGCACGCTTGACGACGGTGCGGATGCTTCTGTCCCGTCGAAGCCCCTCGCCGCACGATGTCGTCAAGAAACGGAACTACCAGTGGGCTTTCCGTTCGAGCTTGGCGAGCAAGGTGCGTTTGGAAAAGAGACGCTTGTCGCCATTGCTGCCGGTACTGGGCCTACGAGGATGGGTAAGGTGCTTACCCTTGATAGCGACGGAAGACTTGTGGCTTCGCGCGAACTAGGTCGACTCGAGGGCGACGCTCCGCCACCCGTACTTTCGACGCAGGGTAGCTCGTGGGCAACGGCACTCTTTCGCCACGGTGGCAAGCGTGAGAGTGAGGTCACGTTCGGGCGCGACGGCAAAGTGCTGACGACGATTGTGCCCCAAGAGGCCGACGACGCTTACGGCGTGTCGATCGCAGTTCGAGGCGACGACACCTTGCTCGCCTGGGACGAGGATCAAGCGCTAGGCAACGGAGGCCGCGTACGCACCGCGCTTGTTAGGGGTGGAGCAGTTGTGCGCTCGTCGGTTCTCTCGGAGGCCGCGTCGGATGTTGACGCGCCTCAAGTCGTTGCAACAGCGTCCGGCTTTGCGATGACATGGGTGAATCGGCGCGCGCTTTCGTTTTCGGATGCCGCCGCCGAGCGGCTCGAATCAACGGGGCAGATGGCAGCTTTCGAGTGGCTCGAATTCGTGAATCTCGACGCACATGGTCAACCTACTGGACGAGCCGCCGAGCTCACCTCGCGCACGGGCCACACCCGTGCCTCCACGCTCGTCACCACGGGCGACGCCGCCTTTATGGCTCTCCGGACCGATGACGCTTCGGCCAAGGGATCAGGACGCCTGCTCTTTGGTGGGCTCGCCGGGGACAGGGCGCTTGCGACGGTGGCGCTCGAGGGTGTCGGTCGATCGGTACCGGTGCTGATTCGAGGTGAAGGTGGCACTTGGGCGATGCAGACGGCGAACGAAATGGATCAACCGGTGATCTGGTTTTACGCTTCTGGCGCCTGGTCTGGGTCTCGGGAAGAGTCAATCGGTCAGGGGCGCGCGATTCGCCTTGTGGGCGCTCACCGTCTTCTCGTCGCCTTTGGGGAGCGCGGAATCATTGCGCGCTTCCTATGCGAGTGACGGCCTTCCTTCTGGCTCCGGCATGGAGTACGGTACGGCCACGTGTCGCAATCGGCAACCAGGGCCTATAGCTCAATCGGTCAGAGCCCCCGGCTCATAACCGGGTTGTTCCTGGTTCGAACCCAGGTGGGCCCACCTTTTGTCTGCCTGGCCAGCCGCAAGGCTAGCCAGGTACGTTTTTGTCCGGTGAGCCGGAAGGCCAGGCCGTTGGCGGCGCAACATTTTGGGAGGAAGAGTTGACGATCCCCGAGCAGATACAGTCGTTAGAGGCTCTCGCCGCGCTCGATGCGCAGCTCAAAGTGCAGGACGAAGAAGCCGCGGTCGCGAGGACAGAGCTTGAGAAGTTGCACGCCACCGTGAAGAAGTTTGAGGACAAAGTAGCGTCGTCAAAGGCCAAGCTTGGTGGTTTCGAAAAGGCACGTGCTGACCATGTCATCGAAGTTCGCTCGATGACCATGCAGATCGAGCATTCGCGAGACAAGATGGGCCGCGCCAGAACCGAGCGTGAAGTGCAGGCCGTGCAACGCGAGATGGAGGAGCTTCGTAAGCTCATGCGCGATCGCGAAGAAGAACTCGGTCGCGTGGTGGCCGATCTCGACGGCCTACGTCTTCAGATCGACGCCGACGATGGCGAACTCGCCAAAGCGAACGATGCCCTCGCCGAAAGACGGCAGGAGCTCGAGGCAAAGGTTGGTTCGATAGAGGGCGGCACCAAGTCACGAAACGACGCGCGCGACGCGTTGATCAAGAAGCTGCCGACGATGCTCTATCGCCGCTACGATCAGATCCGAGGCAAACGAGGTGTCGGGCTTGCCGCGACAACTGACGGCACTTGCAAGGGTTGCCACATTCAGCTGCCGCCGCAGCTCTTTCACCGCCTCCGCCGCGAGCCCTTGCTCGACCAGTGCCCGTCATGCATGCGCGTGATTTACTACGCTCCGCCGACCGCCCCCACTAACAAAGGCTAGGATTCTTCGTTGAAGAGCTGCCCTTCGTGCCAGCGCGTTTTCCCTGAAGATGCCGGGTTCTGTCCCGAGGACGGCACTCATTTGCTTCTCATGAGCGAGGTGCCCGCGTCGTCGGCAGCAGACCCTCGGATCGGCATTCGTATCAACGAGCGTTACGAATTACGGCGTGTCGTCGCTGACGGGGGTACAGGCCGCGTCTATGAAGGCGCGGACGTTCAGATGGACAGGCGCATCGCCGTCAAGATCTTGCACGATGACATCGCGCTCGATCCGGTAGCTCTCGAGCGTTTCAGACGCGAGTACGAATTGTCGAAGAGCTTGCCCCACGAGCACATCGTCGATGTTCTCGACTTCGCGCACGAGCCGTCGCTCAACATTCACTACTTGGTGATGGAATTTCTCGACGGTGAAGAACTTCGTTACCTCCTCAAGCGCGAAAAAGTCCTCGCCCCCGAACGGCTCATTCGCATGATGGCCCAAGTGGCAATGGGCCTCGACGAAGCCCACGCGCGCGGGTTCATCCATCGAGACCTCAAACCCGACAACCTGTTCTTGTGCGGAACGCGCGACGGCGACATCTGTAAGGTCCTCGATTTCGGTTCGGTCAAAGATCGCAACGCTCGCAAGAAGCTCACACAACTCGGTACGACAATTGGCTCGCCTTACTACATGTCGCCGGAGCAGGCGCAGGGGCTCGAGTCGATCGATGCGCGATCCGATGTGTTCTCGCTCGCGGCGGTCGCATACGAGTGCATCACTTCATTTGTTCCATTCGACGGGAACAACGGACCATCGATCCTGCTCGCTATCATGACGCAAGAGCCGGTCATGCCGACCGTTCGCGGCGCCGGCGCGAAGTACCCAATACTTCCGAAACTTGACGATGTGCTTGAACAGGGCCTCGCCAAGAGCGCGACGATTCGAACCCCGAGCGTAGGCGCGCTCGCAGACGCGATTGGGCGCGCTTACGGTATCGATGGGAGTCACCGAGAGTGGGCCTACATGCCGCAAGCCGAGCTCGCAGAGCGGGTGCGCGTATCGATGGCGAAAGTGCCGATCACGCTGCGCATGGATGACCCATTTGCAACGTCCGTACCGCCAGCGAAGGTCGAAACCGCGCCGATTCGCGCGGTTTCATCGCAAGGCCCCGCGCCTTTTGCCGTAATCGGTAACCCCCAGAGCCCGCAAGGCTACAGCGAGCCGCCTCTGGGGTTGCCGTCGCGCTCGCCGTGGTTGCTCCTCGGGTTGATTGGTTTCATCGCGCTGCTCGTGGGCGGTGGCCTTGTGGTGCTCGTGCTCAAGTAGCGGGCGTGTGGTAAGTCCACGTGCTGATGTACCGCGTATCGGCGACGCTAGACCGGACCGCGACTGCGCGCCGAATCGTCCTCCGTCCCCTGTGGTCAAAGTGGATCGCATTCGGGATGCTCTTGTTCGCGCTCGGCGTGAGTGCCGCATTCGTTAGGTCACGCTCGGAGATCGTGCACTCACGCGCAGAAGCCGGTCCTCCTAGGAACGTTGGCGGGGTGCTCCTTGATAGCGGGATAGTCCTTGATATGGGGCTAGCACCTCAAGAAGAGCTGCTCGTTGGCAACGACCAAGCTCCGAACCAAGTCGTCAAAGCTCCGCTTCCGAAGGAGTACGCATTGAGCGGGGATGCTCTCGCGGGCGGCGCGCTCATCTTGCTTGTAGGAATTGTCGCGATCGGCGCGATGTGGATTCCTCGCGTCGCGCTGGCGATCGAGCGCAACGGACCGGTGGAGGCCCTGGCGATTTCGCACGGGCTCTTCTGGCTGCGGCGCCGGGAGAAACTTCTCATGGCGGAACTCGAGGGCGTCACCGTGCACGCGACTAAATTTGGCCTACTGTTTACGAGACCAGAATTTATCCTCGGTCGAGGTCGGCGTGTTGCGGTTTGGCGTTTTCTTTTGCCGGGACTGCAACGAGGTATCGATTTTCGTGATGCAATCGAAGACGCTTTGGAACTCGATGTTGCAAGTCCGGAGTCGGCATCGCCGACCGAGATGGTGCTCGGCCGCGAGACGGAGGACACCCATTTGGTAAAGGGTGTTGTCTAGCAAGTTCACGGGCCGGGCTACTTCCGTTCGCGTCGCTTGAGCGCGAGCCGCTCCGCTGCCGAGAGCTCGCGCGCCGGAGGTTTTCCGGCCTCCTCGCTCTGCATCGGCGGGGGAATCGGAGGTCCTCGCGGCGGCAATACAGCTTCCGCCGGCGGCACAACAACAGGCGACATCAAGCCCCCGCGATGGTGGTCGTAGGTCTGCGCTTTGCGAGCGCGGAGGACATCTTGCTTTCGGCGCTGCTCGTCGGCAATTGTGTCGGCGCGCATCTTCATGTCTGCGCGCCTACCCGCCCTTATGTTTGCGCGTTTCTGCCTCCGCATCGCCAGTGCGTCGAGTACCTTCGCGAGCGCCTCCGGCATCCCAAGTCTTCGCGATGCAACCGATGAGAGCATGAGTACCGCCGAAAAAAACGTGAGCCAGGGCGCGAGCGCGACGTAGGAGAACCGTTGCTTGCTGCGATCGTCGAACACACCCGCAAGTGTGTCTCGCAGTCGTCCACTCGTGATCGCAGCGACGCGGGTCAGCAGCGCGCGATCGCTCCCAGTTGGTCTCAGTTCGTCACCGATGCCGAGTGCCGCCGCTGTTGTTGCGAGAACCTCACCCGTGAGCTCATCGACAATCGTCGTCACATAAGTGCCGGGGCGCGTCAGTGGCATGCCCACGCCGTAGCGGCCAGAAGCGATAGCCTCGAGTGGCAAGTCGCGCGAGATTCCGTCGGGTCCCGCGACGCGTGCGCGCAAGCGTCGGAACGATTGCGCACGTCCATCGTCGCCGACGACGTCTGTCCGAATACGAAGCGAGCCTCCGGACGCTTCGGCCTCGACACGAACGCGAGGATCGCCATCGCGGCGAGCGGTCTCCCGAGCGAGCTGTGCGAACATCTTGGCGGCGCCGGGCCACTTGAGCCACGCCTTGCCCCAGCGATCCTTGAAGTCGCTCGTGAATGCAGCGCTTCGGCCGAGGCCTGCCGGCCAGGTGGCAAGAATTGGGTCACAGTCGGGTCCGCCGAGTAGCACCGTCGCTCGCGGTTTCGCGATGGTGATGACGTAGCCCTTGAGGTCCGGCGCCTCCGCCCACGTGACTTGTCTTGTTGGAGAGCCAGGCGTGCCTAGGCTCACGCGAAAAGGCTCTTCAGAGATCGCGCTCTTGGCAGCGAGAATGGTCTCTTGCGAAAATATCGCGGGCAGGGTGGTTGCGTCTTCGACAAGGTAGAACCGTCCGTGGCCAACGCGCGAGAGAACCTCGAGCTCGGGTGTGTCAGAGCCTCGTCCGATTGAGATGACGCTTGTCGTGATCCCACGTGAAAATGCGGTGGCGACCTTTGCGCGGCAGCCTGTGATTTGCTCGGCGTCGCCGCCGTCAGCAAACAACAGAACATGTTTGAGGTTGACCGCTTCTTTCGCGAGGGCTTCGTACGAGGCGTCGAGCGCGATGTCTGTATAGATCCCGCCTCCTCCGACTTGGACAGCGCGAATGGCTTTCTCGATTTTTGGCGCGTCGTTGACCGGACCCATCGGGACGCTCCAATAAACGCTCGTGTCGACGTGTGCGACGCCCAAGCGATCGCTGCTGCTTAGGAGCGAAGCGCTGCGGGCCGCGCCTTCGTTCGCGAGATCGAGCTTCGTGCGTCCGCCGACGGTTGCACCCATCGAGCCCGAAATGTCGATGGCAATCACCTCAGCGAGCGACGCGCGCTTCTTCTCCGTTTTCAGGTCGAACTTCACGGGCGACACCTCTTCGACCGGTGTTCGCGCAAAGCCACCTGGCCCCAAGCTGCGATCGCCACCCATTAAGATGAGTCCGCCGCCAAGATCGCGAACGTAGCTTGCGAGCGCGCTCATCTGGGTTTGCGTCAACTCTGACGCACGAACATCTGAAAGCACGACGAGGTCAAATCGCGCGAGTTCGCCAACGTCCGCCGGTACCGCCGATATCCCCAATTCTTGGGCTGAAATGCCTGCGGCCTGAAATGCGGCGACCAGCGGTGCTCCTTTGCCCTTGTCGCCTTCGATGACCGCAGCAAGCGTTTGGCCACGCACCCGAACGAACGAGCTACCGCTGTTATCATCGGCGCCATAGTCAAGATTCTTGTCGAGTGCGGTAATGGCGACGTCGTAGCGATGAAGGCCGGCGCCGGGGGCCACCTCGCGAAGGTGGATCACGTCTTCGCCCGCGCCAATTTTCGCACGGCCCGAGTGGATGAGTTCGCCGTTCCGGGTGATGCGGAGCTCGACCTCGGTGGCGGCGGGACTCTCCGTCACAAGACGAAGGTCAAACACCTCGCCCTCGGCAGCGCGCGATGGGGCCCGCAGGCTCACGACGCGAATGTCCGGGCGCTTCTCCTGTTCAAGCACAACGCCATCGATAGGTACGTCTGCGGCAAGCGCCGCTCCCGCCGCCGAGAGTGCGTCCCCACGTGTTTGCACGCCGTCGGTAATCAGCACGACGCGCGCAGACGAGTCTGCAGGTACTTCGGCGAGCGCGCGCCTTATCGCGCGTTCGATGTCTGTGCCCTCACGTCCGACTTCAACCCGTTGAGCGGTGCGTTCGTCCGTCTTCTTTCGCGGCGGATCCTCGGTACGCGCATCCGCGCCAAACACGACGATCCCAATGCGGTCGCCTGGGCGCATGGATAACTCGGCGAGTTGCACCTCCGAAGCGATCCGAAGCTCCGCGCCTCGTACAAGCTCGAGCGAGCGCGAGCGATCGACCGCAACGATCACTGTCATCCGGTCGAGGGTCTGGCCCAACTCAGGCTCCGCGATGGCGAGCGCTGCACTGGTAACGGCAAGCAGCGCACCAAGCGTCGTGAGCCATCGACGTACGCGGGAAAGTCGTAAAGAAAGTTGACTCAGTCGCCACGACAAGAGTAGCGCGCTCGGCGCGAGTGCGATGACCGGGAAAGATGAAGTAAACCGAATACTTGTACCGTCGAAAACGTGGGCCTGCACGAGCGCGAGATAGGCAAGAGGCAACGTTGCGATGAGGGTTCCCACAAGCGCTGCTCGACTCATTTTCTTCCGCGCGTAGAGCGCAAAGGCGCACGCAAGGACGAGCAAGGAAAGTGCGACAAGCCCGAAGCGCACGAAGAGAACGTTCATGCGCTCCTCGGCTTCGGCGATCGGGTAATCAGAAGGACGTCCGCGACGATCGCGAGAAGCCCGATAAGCGCGAGCCAGCGTGTCCATTCGTCAACAAAATTGCCTTGTGCGGTGCGAGTGCTTGTTTCGGTCGCGCCTGCGGCGAAGGTGACTTCGCGTTGCGCAAGGTCTCCCTCGGCCTCGCTGAGCAAGTTCGCGAAAACGGTTATCTCGCCAGTGTGGGGGAGTTCCCACTTCACACGGTAGGCACCGGCTTTCATCGGCGCGCCGAGTGATGCCGTGCCTGCAAGGGGCACGAGTGCCTGACGTTCGCCGCTCGGGGGAATGAGCGTTGCCGCGGTTGTATCCGTCGGAATCGGAACGCTAAGAGGTTCGCCCGTGCGCGCGTTTTGAGCCGTTCCGTTTGAGCGATGGGTGCGAGCCGTCTCGACAAGATTTCTGACGAAAAGGACGAACGACGCCTTGAGCGGCCAGTTGCTCTCGCCAGGTGCAAACCCGAGAATCGTGATCGATCGACCTGGCATTGTGGCGTCGGCGAGTACGGTTCCCCCACGGATGCGAACAAGCGATCCTCCGCCCTTGGCGTCGAGGAGCGACGTTTGCCCGATTTGTACCTCTTCGAGTGACAAAAAACGCAGCCGAGAATCGGTTGTATCCCAAGAGGTAACGGCGCTGCCCTGCTCGGGGACCTTCACGTCGACACCAAAACAACGCCCCACCGGAGGCGCAACGATCACGATCGACTGACCGGGAATTTGTGCTGGGCATGCGTACTCGATGATGACGAGCGCATCTCCGTCGATGTTGGCGCGGCCCACTTGATCGAGTGTGAGGCGTTGAAGGTCAACCCACTTGTCGGCCTCGAGGGCTCGTGTGAACCACGTGTAGGGTGCGGAAGTTGCGAGCGTGACCGGCATGCGCAGCGAAGGCGGCACGCGGGCGTACGCCACGTTATCGACGGCGAGGGCGTCGTTGGGCGACAGCGTGATGCGCATTCCCTTGCCACGTTTCAACTTTGGAGGCTCGAAGGTAAGTACGACCGGCGTGTTAACCTGAGGGTCGATGAGCATGCGACGCGATGCGATAGGGTCCGTATCGCCGTCGAGCGTAACGGTAACGTAGACGTCCTTCTTGTCCTTGGTGTAGTTGCGAATCGAGACGAAGGCCTGCGTCTGCTCGACATGCGAGACCGGGTCGATTCCCGCACGTACGTCGAGGCGTACGATGCCAAGGTTGTCGTGTGGGCTTCCGACGCGCAGAACCTCGATCGGCACTCCATAGCTTACTAGCGCGTCGGTTTCGGCGAGAGAGCTGTCAGTCACGAGCACCAGGCGACCCTTGCCTCCCAAGCTGCGAAGGCGGTCGACTGCAAGCGAAACCGCTGGACTCAGGCGGCCTTCGACTTCGTGGGCGTGCATCTTACCCAACGCTTGATTGAGCAGATGATGATCGCGTGTCGGTGGCAGCGTAAGGCGCGCTTCGCGTGAAGCTTCGACAATGAACGCATCGCTCGTTGCGTCAAGCGCGTTGACGATGCGAGCCGCAGCCTCTTTCGCGGCATCAATTCGCGTGCTCTCCCCCGTGGTCGCCGGCTCGAGCGCGCCCATCGACGCGCTAACGTCCATCACGATCGCGATGTGGTCACCAACGATGCGCGCCCCGCGCTTGGTGGGTCGTGCAAGCGCGATCGACAGCGCGACGAGCGCCAGGATTTGCAATAGAAGTGACGCTTCAGCGATCAATTTGCGAAAGGGAGAACGCGCCAGGTGATCGCGCCGTGCGTCCTGCCAGAGCAAGGTCGATGGCAACCGAAGGCGCTTGCGGCGCGTCTTCAAGATGTAGAGGGCAATGAGCGGAATGAGCCCGGTGAGGAGGAACAGACCCTTGGGGTTAAGAAACTCGGGCATCAGTCGACCCCCTTTGCGACGATACGACGAATCGCCTCGAGGGTAGGTGAAGAGGTTGACGTTCGCACGTAGCTCGCGCCGTTGCGCTTCGCGAGACTTCGAAGGCGCACAAATAACTGATTGAGTCGGAGGAGATACGCATCGATGACCGAACTATCAAAGGTGACTTCGGTCAGAGCGCCCGTTTCGACGTCTTCGAGCGCAAAGTCGCCGTCGTAGGGAGGTGACAGCTCCTCGGGACTTAGAACCTGAAGAAGCGCCAGGTCGTGGCCCTCAGTGCGCGCGCGCGCACACGCTTCTTCGACGGGGCTCGCGTCGAAAAAATCGCTCACGATAACGAGCAGGCCGGCACGGCTACTCCGGCTCACGACCGTTGCCATCGCGTCTGCCAGCGAAATTGGGCCGCCAAACGCGCATTCGTCAAGTAACCGAAGTAATTTTGGGAGCGCCGCTCGGCCACGCATTGGATCCGAAATGCGGACGCCATCGACTGATGAAGAGGCAAACTGCACGCGTTCTTGATTCGCGAGCGCCATGTACCCGACGGATGCAGCGAGCTTCTTTGCGTAGGTTCGCTTCGGCTCCTCGCTGAGCGACCCGCTTGCGTCGAGGATGATGCGGACGACGACGTCCTCCTCAGCGCGAAATAGCTTGAAGACGGGGTCGCCGCTGCGGGCATAGGCGAGCCAGTCGATGCGCCGCAGATCGTCGCCCGGTTCGTACGCGCGATGCTCGAGAAATTCCGCGCTCGAACCGCGTCGTGATGCAATGCGGTCACCCGAACCTGCCGAACGCGCACGCACTTGAAGGCGCCTTCGCAGCGCTTCGAGCTCGCGTAAGGTTGCGGCGTCGAAGACGGTCATGGTGCGGTTGTCGTCGCCGAATCTTCTGCTGCGAGCGCCGCATCAAGCTGGACATAGTGCAACGATGAGGCAGCGTTGATTGCACGGGCTTTGAGCTGCGCCAGCGTAAATAGTACGAGGCCAGCGGCGCCGAAAAACAGAATCCCAATGTAGCCCGCGATGAGCAGGAAGTGGTTCGGCGCAGGTGCTGCGAGCTGTCCAAGAATCACGACGACATAAAAGGGATTGGTTGCGCCGAGCGCGAGCCACTCGTCTTGCTTGGTGGCGATTCCGCCTACCGCGGCAAAGGCCCAGGGGAGAACCACGAGGGCTAGCATCACGGCGAGGGCGATGATACGCGCGCCGAGGGGGCTGTCGGTGCGCGCGCGGAGCCATGCTGATAGACCCGTGAAGAAGATGACATGAGCCCAAAGGGTCGCTCCGCTCAGCATGATGCCGAGGACCCCGGAACCCTTATGAAATATCCCCATCGCGAACACACCACCAAACGTCGCTGCCCCGAATGCGCAGGTCTCGAGCAGCATGACGAGCATGAAGGTGCGGGCAAGGCCCGGACCGAGTGCACGCCCAAGCGCGCCGACGTTGTTCTTGCTCCACAGTGTAGTCAATCGTCTTGATGGTCCAGCGGGTTCACCAATGAAGAGCAGTGCGCAGAATCCGAAAAATAAGCCAAGGCACCAGAGTGCTGTGTGCGTTGCAAACGAGGCGGGGTCGGACGGCGGAGTACCTCGTCCGCCAAGAGAGGCAGGCGCGGCGGCCGCAAGGCCAGCCCCGGCGAGTGTTGAGACGATGAACCAACGCTTGAGACCGCTGCTCCGATCGTCGGCTTTTGCGCTGAGGTTCGCGACCGTCACCTCGTAGAGAAACCACGCGGGAAGTGCGAGCACGACAAACGGGAGGGCCACCAAGAGCACCAGGTAATCGATGCCAAAATTCGCGCGCGTGTACGCCACAGGAAGCCAAATCGGAAGACCCGCAGGCACTTGTGACCAGTGCTCATGGGCGAGCGCCGACATGGCGGGTCCAAAGATCACGTAAAGGACGGGCCCGACGATGATGGCCAAAATGAGCGTGAGCACGATCGCCCCGCGGAGCGAACTCATCGCTGCGCTCATCGCTAGGCCAAACGCGACCCACAAACCTGCAAGCATAAAGAGGAGGATGAATCCGACGATCGTTTCGGTCGCAGTCGTTCCACCGAACGCGAAGGAGAGCGCACCGATGGGTGCTATCGCGGCGATGTAAAGCGAAAGGGTCGTGAACGATGAGAGGAACTTGCCTCGCGCGATTTGGGCCGGCGTCATGCCGGTCAGAACGAGGGCTTCCCATGTTCGCCCTTCACGCTCGGCCGCGATCGTGTTCGCGGCAACGGCGGGCCCCACCAGGGTGACAACCCCATACGCCAATGAGAAGAACACCTGGCTGACGGCCATGCCGACTTTCGCGGGAGACACGCTCGCGCTCGAGGCGGTGCCGCCGATGCTGGCAACGAGGAGTGATAGCAAGAGCGTGACGGCGAAGAGCAACCAAGGCGTTCGATCGAGGCGCGCGGACTGCCGCACTTCACGGATCCAAATCGCGTTCGGATTTGCGAGCAGGCCCTGTAGCCAACCGAGTTCAGTGCGTCCTGGAATCCTCTGCGAAGGCGGAGGCGGTTGCTGAAGTGCTTGTGGTTTCATTGGAGGTCCCCTCGTGTTGCCTCGAGGAAGATGCGTTCAAGTTCGTTCCGTTCAGGCTCGACGCTCACCACGGGTAAGTCCGCCGTGACCAGCGATCTCACCATCAATGCAACCGCGCGGTCATCGCCTGAAAATGTAACCTGTATGGTGGCCATTGCTCCGGGGCGGACCGCAGTTACAAACGGCAGGTCGGTCAAAATCGCGCTAACGCGATCGAACGGCGCAAGCACGCGCACCTTCACGCTTCTTTGGGCGACACGGGGTGGTTCCGGCGTATTCGGGACGAATGAGTTCAGATTGGGCGCCTCTTTCGGAGTGGGGACCGTTGGGCTGTCGGCGCTAGTGGGGAGGGCTTGTCGCTGTGTTGGACCACTTCGCTGCCGCTCGAGGGCTTCGGCGATTTCTCCAATGGGGCCAGAGACCACGATCCGCCCGCGCTCCATGATCGCGACGGAGGTCACGACGTCGGCTAGTTCTGTCAAAATGTGCGACGAAAGGAGCACCGTTTTGCCCATGGCGCGGAGCTCCATGAGCAGATCGCGGATCTCGATGCGCGCGCGCGGGTCGAGGTCGCTCGCTGGTTCGTCAAGAATGAGAACTTTTGGATCGTGCAGCAATACGCGCGCAAGTTGCAAACGCTGCTTCATCCCCTTCGACATTGTAGATACGATTTTGTCCGATAGGCGTGTGAGATCGGTCAGCTCCATCGACGCATCGACCACCGCGTAGCTCGACCCGGCGGTAGGTACTTTGTAGGCATCAGCGAAGAACTCGAGGTACTCGCGAACGGTCACCCGATCGTAGACGCCCGCATGATCGGGCATGTATCCGATGTCTTTGCGCACGAGTTCGGGCTCGAGCGTGACGTCGCGTCCTAGAACTTTCACGCGACCTGCCATGGGTTCGAGGAGCGTCGACAGAACGCGGATCGTCGTGGTCTTGCCGGCACCGTTCGGCCCGATGAAACCGAAAATTTCACCTTGGTGTACGTCGAACGATACGTCTCGCAGCACGTCGAAGCGTCCGAAGCGATGGGACAGGTGGCGAACCGAAATCGCCGGAAGTTGCGCGCTCATGGTGCCTCCTCGGAGAGAACGCGAATGTGCGTGTGTACTTCATCGACGCGCAAGTCGCCGTCCCTAGCCACGGCGTCAGCGCCGACGAGCTCGGCGCTCAGGATGGTACGATCTGGACTCGTGACAAGCGCGGTTCCACCGGACGTGACGTTGAACGCTTGCCATCTGCTTGCGACGGCGTTTCGTCTTTGGGGGGGCGCATCTGAAAAGTAGCTCTTGAAATCGGTTGGTCCGAACGCGCTGCTTCCCGCTTTCTTGCCGGTCTTCGTGCTCGCAGTAGCGCGGGCATCGATCGACTGCAGATAGGTCTCGCCTTTGCCACCTGCGCTAACCAAAACGTCAACCAACTTGAAGGCCGTGCCGTTCTCGATGGTGACCGAACCATCGCGTTCGACCTTGAGTCGTACGCCTCCTTTGAGTGCGAACATGTCGTCCTCTCGCACGATCAGAGTCTGCCATGCAGCGGTAGGAACGCCGGTGAGAACGAGGCCGTCGCGCTCTTTGCGCAACTCGCCGCCACCAATGACGTCGTCGTTCGCAAGGGCAAGCATCGCACTTGGGCTCTCCGCAGCGATGGCGAGACTGCTCGACCGATTGGAGAAGAAGCCGCGGTAGCGACGGATGGATCCTTGCTCGTCGCCTGATGCGACCTCAACGAGCGAGAGTCGGCGTGCTCGGCTCTGCGCGCCACGCGAGATGAAGCTCACCGCAACGATTGCGAAAAAGGTAGCCCCACTCAGGAATGGAACCAAAAGCAACCCGTCAAAGAGACGCTGGCGTTTGCGCGCCCAGAAGAGCGCAAAGGGTAGGAGGGTCGCGTATACGACCAGGAGCATCGTCGAGATGAGCAAGGCGGGTCGAAAACCTTCATTGGGATCGAGAAGCTTGCGAACTTCGTCGACGCTGTTCGCGTGCCAAGGACGTGTGATGGGGCCGTCGAGTACTTTTACACGGGTTGCGTCGCCGATGAGTTCGAGCATGCGCGTCCGCGTCCAAGACTCTTCGATCACGCCCGGTGCCGTCGGGTCGAACGCGAGCAAGTGCACTTGGCCGAGGCCGACACGGGCGGTCGATCCGAAACGCGTTTCGCGCAGTTTTGGCGCTTTGTAACCCACCAGTGAAGCAATGATCGTCGCGCTTGGCGGAGACGTAAGGACCGGCGTTTTCGCGGGCGTTTTCGGTGACGGTGGTACATGGTGCGGCACCGTCTTCTTCGCGGGCGTCGCTTTTGGCGTGAACGCGATTGGAACCGCGGCGGCATCTTCGGAGTCTTCGATCGCGCCGCTATCGGCCTTCGGTGAGCCGGTGCCCGCATCGACCGCTGGAGTTGGTGCGACCTCCTCTTCTTCGAGGCCTTCGTCCTCGACAGGCGGCACGTAGGTTTTGCTGCTCGGGGAAAGAACCTCCTTCGATACTCGCGAAGTTACAATTTCTCCGCCAAGCAGGGTCGGAAGCGGGCCAAGTCGTAAATCTTCTGGACGGCTTATGGAGACGGCGAGGGTGCCGCCGGCATGCACCCAGGCGAGCAACGCGGCTTGCGCGGCCTGAGGTGTTCGCGCTAGCTGGTCCGATCGCACAAACACCGCTGCCACCGTTGCATAAGCCGAAGGTTGCTCTGGCAACACGATGTCGCCAGAGCCGGCGGCGATGGACACCGTAGCAATCGATGCCATGGGCGCTCCGTATGATGCTCGCGATGAGGTTCCGGGCAGTGGTGAACCACGAAGTTGAACCAGACGCGGAGGCTGCGAGAGGTCGACCAACGTGTACTGGTTGTAGCCCTGCGTGTGATCAAACTTAGTCAGCGGAAAGGTCTCGGAATCGGTTTCGAATAGGACGTCGTAGCGATAGACGGAGGCGGACACGGGCGGCAACGGAACACGAACGGTCGCCTCTTCTGAGGCGGCGAGCGAAACGGGAATTCGCACGGGACTAAACGCGTGGGAGTCGCCGCTTCCCTGCTCGGGCAAGACACGAAGCGATCCTTTGATCGCCGAGGACGTGATGTTCTGAACGCGAATTCCGACGACTCGCGTCACGAGAGCTTCGGGGGTCTCGCCGAGAAAGAGCATTGCCGCCGAAGCGATAACGGGTGCCTTGACGGTTGCGGGTGCTGCGGAGACCGGCGCGATGGCGCCGGCAAGAGCGATACAGAGCGCGATCGCCACTAACGAGAGTTGCGTACCTATTTTTTTCACGGCCGCCGCGCTCCCTGCTCCGCGTCAACGTGCGTTGGGCGCGTTGGGACGTGCGAGAGCAGCATTTCGATCACCGTATCGGTCGTGACACCATCCGCCTCACCCTCAAACGACCGAATCATGCGATGGCGCAAGGCGGGCTTTGCAACATTCGCGATGTCGGCAAACGACACTTGCGCGCGACCCTCGCTGAGTGCAGCCGCCTTTGCCGCGAGCACGAGTGACTGTGCGCCGCGTACGCCTGCTCCGTATCGCAGCGCACGCTTGACCATTTCAGGCGCATCCTTGGCGAGCGGATCACTTGCGGAAGTCAGTCGCGCCGCGTAGCGCAGCAAGGGCTCAGCGATGGCAATGTCGCGGCACATCTGCCGAAGGACGAGCACATCGTCGCGCGAGATTACCCGCGGCGCAGGCGCGGCTGCTCGGCCCGTCGTGCGCACGAGCACCTCGCACAGCTCATCTTCCGTCGGGCTTGGAATGATCACTTTAAGAAGAAAGCGATCGAGCTGCGCCTCGGGAAGGGGATACGTGCCTTCGTTCTCGATCGGGTTCTCGGTTGCGAGAACACAGAACGGCTCCTCAAGCGGGTAGCGTGTTCCTGCGATTGTCACCGCGAATTCAGCCATCGCCTCGAGCAGCGCGGACTGCGTTTTTGGCGTGGCGCGATTGATCTCATCGGCGAGTACAATTTGGCCGAAGATCGGTCCCTTCTGGACCTGGAACATCGCGCCCGAAGCGCGCTGCGCGGGATCCATTACAAGAACGTTGGTGCCGACAACGTCGCTTGGCATCAAGTCGGGTGTGAATTGAATGCGTGAAAAACGCAGGTCTAGGCATTGCGAGATGGTTCGCACAAGCAGGGTCTTGCCTAGTCCGGGGGCACCTTCGAGAAGAACGTGCCCTCCTGCGCAGATGCCCCACAGCACTTGGTCGACCGAGGCTCGCTGGCCCACGATGACAGACCCAATCGCTTTGCGAAGCTCGTCGAGCACCGCCGCTGCTTGACGAAGCCGCGCTTCGAAATCGCTCATATTGTCCTCTGAAAGTTACGAATAGGCCTGACGGTCTTGGATTCGGAGTCGATTTCTTGCGGAAAAATCGCAGGAAAACCACGTTACGGTTGAAAATACTCTCTCACCTGATCGCGATACTCTTCAGGAATATCGCCGTGCGTCACGCCGTCGATTTCTTTCGGACCCACCGTCGACAAGTCACCTGACAATTCGGCGCGCGATTTGCCCGACGCGCGACCCGGCATCGAGCCTTGTTGTGTGCCACCGGGCATACCAGGGCTCTTGTTCATCTTGCCGTGCGCCTTCGCACGAAACGTTTCGGCGTCGACTTTCTCGCTGGCTTTGCCCTTGCCCTTGTTGGTTGGGCCGCCTCCGCGCCCGCCTCCGCCGGCGCCATTTTGTTCACCGCCTTGACTATCTCCGGAACCTCCGTGCCCGCCACCACCGGGCATTGGAAGCGGGACCCCATCGAGTCCCCATTGACCCTGTTGGCCCTGACCCTGTTGGCCCTGACCCTGTTGGCCCTGACCCTGTTGGCCCTGACCCTGTTGGCCCTGGCCCTGTTGGCCCTGACCCTGTTGGCCCTGGCCCTGTTGGCCCTGACCCTGTTGGCCCTGGCCCTGTTGGCCCTGACCCTCTTGCCCAGGTTGCTTTCCGAGTTCTTTTTCTGCGCCCTCTGCGTCTTTCTCAGCATCGTCAAGGGACTTGTCGGTCTTCGACTCGTCGCTT
>JAHFDY010000070.1 GCA_023248735.1 Myxococcales bacterium | reverse complement strand
CGCGCTCATCTCGTTCATCTTGCTCGCCGTGAGCAACCCGACGACGCAGGTTCAGCTCCTCGTTTGGATCTTCGTCATGCGTATCGTGATGGTCATCGCTTCGGTGGTTTCGTACCTTCTGAACGAAGCGGTCGCGAAGGCTCGCTACGGCAACGCCGACAAGATGAACTTCGAGCACCCACTCACTTCGCTCGTCATCTTGACGTCGATCGTGTCGGTCGTCCTCACCTTCGTCGTTTCCAAGGCGCTCATTCCAACGCTCGGCGACGGCACGATGTGGTGGAAACTCTCCATCATCATCACGTGCGGTACGGCTGCTGGCGCCATCATCCCTGAAGTCGTCAAGGTGTTTACCTCTACCGAATCGCGTCACGTTCGCGAAGTCGTGACCTCATCGCGTGAAGGTGGACCTTCGCTCAACATTTTGAGCGGTCTCACGGCAGGCAACTTCAGCGCCTACTGGATGGGCATGGTCTTCATCGCACTCATGGGGACTGCGTACCTCGTCGCGCTCAAGGGCAACGTCGGTCAAATCATGATGATCGGCGCTTTCGATCCGTCAGCCGTGTTTGCGTTCGGCCTCGTGGCGTTCGGCTTCCTCGGCATGGGGCCGGTCACCATCGCCGTCGATTCGTACGGCCCTGTGACCGACAACGCGCAGTCCGTCTACGAGCTATCCACGATCGAAGCGATTCCTGGCATCGCCGCTGAACTCAAGAAGGACTTCGGCTTCGATGTCCAATTCGACAAAGCGAAGCACTTCCTCGAAGAGAACGACGGAGCAGGCAACACCTTCAAGGCAACTGCGAAGCCCGTGCTCATCGGCACGGCTGTCGTCGGCGCCACGACCATGATCTTCTCGATCATCGTCACGCTCACCGGCAAGTTCACGCATGACATGGACAAGATGTCGTTGCTCTATCCGCCGTTTCTTCTTGGCCTGATTGGTGGCGGGTCAATCGTGTACTGGTTCACTGGTGCGTCAACCCAAGCTGTGACCACCGGTGCATACCGCGCAGTGCAGTTTATCAAGGCAAACATCAAGCTCGAAGGGGTTGAGAAGGCTTCAATCGAAGACTCGAAAAAGGTCGTCGAGATCTGCACCATCTACGCGCAGAAGGGCATGTTCAACATCTTCTTGACCATCTTCTTCAGCACGCTGGCGTTCGCGTTTGTTGATGAGTACCTCTTCATCGGCTACCTCATCTCGATCGCACTTTTCGGTCTCTTCCAAGCACTCTTTATGGCCAACGCCGGCGGCGCTTGGGACAACGCGAAGAAGATCGTCGAGGTCGAACTCAAGGAGAAGAACACGCCACTGCATGACGCTTGCGTTGTTGGCGACACCGTTGGCGATCCCTTCAAAGACACGTCCTCGGTGGCGCTCAATCCTGTCATCAAGTTCACGACGCTCTTCGGTCTCTTGGCCGTCGAGTTGGCGGTTCAGATGAGGGAGAAGAACGGTTCGTCGGTCACCAACGCCATCGCGGCGGTGTGTCTGCTCATCTCGATGTTCTTCGTGTACCGCTCCTTCTATGGCATGCGCATCGAGACGGAAGGCGCTGCATCTTCGCCTGCGCCATCGCCGGCCGAGTAGTTCGTAAACCATACGAAGTGCGCAAAAAGAGAGAACCGCGGCTTCCTAAGGGGCCGCGGTTTTTCTTTGGCTACGCGTATCGCGACTTATGGGAGGGGGTCCCTCCGCTTCGCGTCGGGATCTATCGTGTACGCTCGTCCCCATGACCACAGAGGCTCCGCTCGAGGATACGCTTTACGAGGGTGCACCATCGCTCGTTCCCGGCCTCGGCTCGCTGGTGCTCGCTATCCTCACGGTGGGCCTCGCGCTCATCTACTTTTGGGCCCGCCGTGGAGGTACGACCTATCGTGTGACTTCACAACGCATCGTCGTGGAGTCGGGGCTCTTCTCGAAGAAGCTCGAGCAAGTTGATCTCTACCGCGTGAACGACTTCACGGTTGAGCGTACGTTCTCGCAACGCGTGATGGGCACCGGCAATCTGACGATGACGACATTCGACAAGTCCACTCCCATTGTCAATTTAGTTGACCTCAAGACCGATGTTGTCGCGCTTTACGAAAGGACGCGTCGTGCCGTCGAGGCTGCGAAGGAAATGCGTCGGGTGCGAATGCTCGACGTCGAGCAGGCGTAAGCGCACATGCAGGCCGGTGTATTCATGCGCGTCTTCGATATGCGCTTCGGCAAACAGCTCTCGCAACAGAATCACAACAAGTACGCTCAGGGCTTTGGATCTACGATCATCAAAGACGCATGAGCGCAACCCTTTCACCTGAAGCCACGGCGGCACCTTCGGCGGCGTCTGCGTCCTTGCCCGCATCCTGGTTGCGTCGCGTGGTCATGCATCGGTTTACGCACTTCGCGGTCATCGGTGGAGCCGCGTTCGTGCTCGCGCCGCCGTCGGACGACATGCGCACGATTCGCATTACGCCCGACGAGGCCTCGAGCGTGTGGGCCGTGCGTGCACGCCATGGTGTGAGCAAAGAGCTGCCACCGAAAGAGAAGCGTGAGGCGCTCGCGCAGTACATTGAAGACGAGCTCTACTACCGCGAAGGCCTGCGACTCGGACTCGACAAGGGCGACGGCATCGTGCGAAACCGCGTCGTTCAGAAGATGATGTTCTACGCAGAAGATGTTGGCGGCGTTTCTGCACCCACCACCGACGAGGCGCTCCGGGCATACTTTGACGCGCATCGCTCGGCTTACGTGCGTGAACAAGAGATGAAGTTCGCGCACGTATTCGTGTCGAGTTCGACGCATCCGAGCGATGGTGCGAGGGTAGCTATGGCGTTGCGTGACAAACTTGTAGCGGACGCTCCAGTCGACCCCAAGTCGCTCAGCGAGGCATTTGCCGCGACGCGCCTTCGGGAATGGAACACGCCCACTGATCTCGTCCAAGACTTTGGCGAGAGTGCTGTGCGCGAAATGGCGCAATCGGAAGTGGGCAAGTGGAGTGCGCCGATTGCATCACCGTTTGGCTGGCATCTTGTGCGCGTGATCGAGAGGCGCGGAGGGCGCGACGCAACCTTCGAGGAGGTTCGCCGCGACCTCGTTATCGACTACCAAAGTGATCGCAAGCGTGGGTCGATGGACGCCCTCTTTCTGCGCCTCAAGAAGGAATACCGCCTTGACGTGCACTTGCCTCAAGGGGAGACATTTTCACTTCCCGAACGCAGCACCGGTCGCACCGCTGCGCGCGGAGGTGAGTGAGTGCCGCCCGCGTTGCGATGCCGATGGGCATGGTGGTTCACCTTCTTGACGGTGTTCATGATCGCTCCTTCAGCGCTTGGACACGGCATGATGACCGCATATTTGGAGGTGACCGAGTCGAGTCAGGGCTTTGTGGTGGGCACGTGGAAACTGCCCGTGCCAAGTCGTGACGTGATGCCCGAGATTGAAGGCTGTGGCCGTGTAGACCGAGCAACCGAAAATGACGACGGTCAAAAGAGCAACTTCGTTTACCAAATCAGTTTTCGATGTTCCGGCGCCCTCGCAGGGCGTCAGGTGCAGATCAAGGGACTCGGGGTGACGGTCACCGAGGCCGTCGTGCGCATCGCACTTTCGAACGGCACAACCGCATCGCATGTGCTTGGTAAACACGACGTGTCGTGGACGATTCCGAAGGCGCAAGGGTGGTTGCCCGTATTTGCGCGCTACGCGAGGCTCGGGGTCGAGCACATCCTAACCGGTGCCGACCATCTGCTCTTCGTGCTCGGGCTCGTCTTGCTCATCGGAGTCGACCGTAGAAGAGAAATTGCGTGGACGGCGACCTTCTTCACGCTCGCCCACAGTCTCACTCTCAGCGCAGTTGCGCTTGGTCTTGTTCGGGTATCGTCACTCGCAGCCGAAGCGACGATTGCGGCGACGCTCGTTCTGCTCGCACTCGACATCGGTCGAAAAGGCGCTGCGAAGCGGCCGCGGACTACAGCGTTCGTGTTTGGGCTTGTGCACGGATTTGGGTTCGCAGGTGCCCTCGGAGAAATTGGTCTACCGAAGGGTGCGATAGCACCTGCGTTGTTTGCGTTTAACGTGGGCGTTGAGCTCGGACAATTGGCCTTTGTCGTCGTTATTGTTCTCGCGTTTGAGGTCGTAAAGAAACTTGCGAAAGAGAACGCGCGCCCCGTGGCCGCACTCGGCGTCTTCGGGACTTATGCAATTGGCTCTCTTGGCTCCTTTTGGATGTTGCAGCGTTGGTCCATTCTTTTGAGTCAGAGGCTCCACTCTTGACCCATGCTCGTTTGCTGTTCCACGTTTCCGTTCACGCGAGAGAGAAAAGCATGCGCACAGTATTGAGCCAGCGAGTCCTGATCGTTCTTGCGACCACCGCCACCTTGAGCGGGTGCACGTCGAATTCTGCGGTCAACAATGATGCTGACGCAAAGGTTAGGCCCGACGCGGGTAGCGACGCGACTTCGGCTATCGACGCGTCGCCTGATGTCGGTGTTGACGGTGGTGGAGACGCTGCCACTTCAGGCTGCACGAGCGCCTACGATACGAATTCCAATGCGCGCGAGCTCTACTGGGGCACGTTGCACGAACACACTGCCTGGTCGCTCGACGCCTACTTCGCTGGCACAACGACGTTTACGCCTGAAGAGGCGTATCAGTTTGCCCAAGGCAAGACGTCGCGTTCGCTCGGAGGAAAGACGTTGCAACATACGAGCGCAACTAAGCTCGACTGGGTTGCGATCACCGATCACTCGGAGTTTTTCGAGACGCAGTATGCGTGCATCTTCAACGACGACCAGAAGCCCACGAGCGCGTACAACTCGAAGTACTGCACAGAGGGTTTACCCGGCGGGCCGAGTGGTGGTTACCAGAAGGTTGGCTTCTATCGCCAAGCCCAACTCGCTCCCACCGAGCGTGGAAGTGGCGACGAAGCGGTTCCGAATCACGCGGCGCTCTGCAAAGAGTCACCGAACGAATCAACCGTCAACGGGGCATACGATTGCGAGGGATTTCAGAAGACGCTTTGGGAAAAGGCGAAGACGCTCGCGGACAAATACAACGACACGCAGAACTGCTCGTTCGCAACGCTGCAGGCGTATGAGTATTCGTCGAACGCCGAGGTGATTCCCGGAAAGAACAAGATTTACAACATGCACCGCAACGTCATTTTTCGATCGTCGGAAACGACGTCGACGCCGCTCGATTTCATTTCGTATCCGACGGTTGACCAAATGTGGTCTGCGCTTGACGCGGAGTGTGTTGCGGGGAGCGAGAGCGCGACAAGCAGCAAGAAGTGCAACGCCATCTCGATTCCGCACAACCCGAACGACAGTGCGGGCAACAAATGGAACATGTCGTCCGACTCGGTCAATAAGCTGCGCTCGCGCTTCGAAACACTCGTCGAAATTCATCAACACAAAGGTTCGAGCGAGTGCCTGAACAGCCAGAAGGACGGGAAAGACGGCGAGAACGGTTACGACTCATGGTGCGAGTTCGAACTTGCCACAACGACCACAGGGGCCACCGACGCAAAGAACGCGGCTGGCGATCCGATTTGCTACGACGAAGTCGACGCGGGTACACGCACCGGTGATCCTTGCCGCAAGGCAGACAAGGCAGGCTACGTGCGCGAGGGCTTAGGTAAAGGACTTGTCGAATATTCGAAACAAACAGGCAACGCGAAATACAACCCACTGAAGCTTGGCATCACAGCGTCAACCGACTCGCACAACGGGACGCCGGGCTACACGATCGAGGAAAACTGGGCCGGTCACACCGGCATCACCGACAGTACCGCTGCGGGGCGAACCGCCGTTTCGACAGTTGCCGGGCCGAACACGCTGCGTCTCAACAATCCTGGTGGCATCACGGCTGTCTGGGCGAAGCACCGCAAGCGCGAAGACATCTACGACGCACTCGCTGCGCGTGAAGCGTACGGAACGAGCGGCACGAAGATCGCCGTCTACTTCTTCCAGGTATGGGACGACAAAGACTGGTGCGGAGCTTTCGACGCCGCTGCGCTTCGTGCGTCGGGGGCCGTGCCCATGGGGAGTAACCTTGTGCCGAGTACAGATGCGACGAAGAAGCCGCGTTTTGTTGTCTACGCCAAGAAAGATGCACGCTTCACGGCTACGTCGGGCGACGAGTCGCACAACATCTATGAGCTCGATCTCGTGCAAACGCTTGTGGAAAACGGCGCCGCGGTGGACCACGTGTTCAAGGTTAAGTCGTCAACTTCGGGTGGCGAGTCGACGATGTGCAAAGTCTTCTCCGCAACCGACGTCGCAACGGATGGCAAGACGCTCGCGTACACTTCGACGACGCCGTCCCTTTGGTATGCCCGTGTGCTCGAGACTGCGTCCTTCTCGTGGCGCAAGTACGACTGCGATGCGTTGAAGGGTACGGCCAATGCCTGCGCAACCGATATTACGGGAACCAACTACGACTACAACACGGCGCTCGGGAAGATCAACGAGCGCGCCTGGACGTCGCCGATTTGGCTCCTCCCGTGATGTGCGAATGCAAATTGGTGATGGACCGCACCCACACTTCGCTCGTATTCATTGGTCAATGAACCGTACGATCCCGTCGGGTTTGCTCGTGGTCACTTTTTTTGCGTGCGCGACCGAGAAGGCGCCGGCTCCGCTCGTCGCTCCCGGTCCTGCAGCAACGGACGTGGTCGCTACCCCGGCCGCTCACGCAACCGCCCACGAAGGGGAAGCGGTTGCCTTGCCGCATGCGGAACCGGTGCCTCCGATTCAGACCCGCACGCTTAATGGCGGCCCGATCCCAAAGAGCGAATGCACAAAAGATGCGGATTGCAAAACGACGGAACGATGCGCGGTTCCAGAATGCCACGCGATGAAGATTGAGTGCATGGTGTCAAAGTGCGTTCCGAAATGAGGCGCGTGTCGTGACTGCTCCTATGGGCGCCACGCCAACGGAACTGCTCGTTCCCGTCTCGGCGGGTGAACTTCTCGACAAGATTGCCATCCTGCGCATCAAAGAGGCGCGCATGTCTTCCGAAGCGAAACTCGTTAACGTTCGACGCGAGCTCGTTGCGCTCGAACGCGAGGCCAGCCGCGCCATTGCACGTGACTCACTTGGCACCCTTGAGGCCGATCTGCGTCGCGTCAACGAAGCGCTTTGGGATATCGAAGAGGAAATTCGCGTGCACGAGGCACGCGGCGTGTTCGACGAACGATTCGTGCAGCTTGCACGCAGTGTGTACGTGACCAACGACGAACGTGCGCGCATCAAGCGCGCTGTTAACGAAGCTGTCGGTTCGCTCCACGTTGAAGAGAAGAGTTACGACGAGGGGAGTCGGTAGCCTCGATCGTGCGACTTACCGACGTTCGATTCGCCAGATGTCCCATTCTCCTGGCGTGACCCTCAAGAATCGGGGGTCCCCATTGGCGACGACCGGGCCGAGCGCGAGGCGTTGATAGGGATCGGCTGTCGTCTTGGCACCGGCTGCGTAGGTCTCGAGGTTCTGTGGAGCGTACCTCTCGCTGAACACAAGGACTTCGTCGCCCTCGTAGATGGCCTCACCGTCCACGCGGCTGCTGACGCGCCAAACGCGCCAATCGGTCTGTGCCGTCGTGTCATCTTGTTTGAGGAAGAGCGCCGTTGGTGTCAACGCGTTGAGTGTCGGCGCCGCGGTTGTCGTTGCCACCGCGGTCACACTCTCGGGCTCAGGTGCGGCGAGAAAGTAGCCAACGTCCGATGGCTTCGGCATATCGGCGGCCACCATCGCAAGCTTGACCCTCGCACCGTTGACCAAGTTACCTGTCGAACCTTTTTTCTCGAATGCGATGCGGATGGCTTGCTTCTCGGTCGCTGCGGCTGTCGGGTAGTACCAATTGCCCCACGTCGTTGGCTTCCCGAGGAAGTACGGCGAGTTGACGCTCGGCTTCGTGTCGTCAGGTCTTCCCGTGGCCCACTTGTTTCCGACGTGGCGCAAGTGCACGGGCTCACCGTAACGAATGGCCTTGGTAGGCATCACATCATGCGTTGTTTCCGTGTGGATCTCGTCGACGCGCAGCGCTTTCGCCATGTCCGCTTTGCTGCGCGCCTCGCTCTCTTGCAGAACGCCATCGAAGGTTGGTGCAAGAGCGACTCGGTTGCCGAGGCCTGCGATCGCTGGATTGATGCCTTGCCAATTCAGGATCGTGGCAATGACCGATGTGTGGTCGAAGGGTACCTTTGTCGGCGATCGGAAAACGGTTCCCGGCTTCACGAATGGCGAAATCACGATCGTGGGAACGCGGATGCCGAATGTGTCGAACCCGAAGCCGAACTGCGTGTGCGTAGCGGCGTCTCGTTCCGGGTGCGTGTGTGACTTCGGCGAGCCGGCGCGTCCCGTTGGAACGGCGGCCCACGGCGCGACGTGATCGTAGGTGCCACCGTTTTCATCGAACGTGATGAGAAACAGTGTTTTTTCCCACTTTGGGCTCTTTCGGAGAGCATCATAAACTCTCTTGACGAAAAATTCGCCAACGGTTGTATCGCCGACCGGGTGGAATTCATGGCCGACGACACGCTTAATCGTGTCCCATTCCTCGCCGCCGCCCCACCCTGGTTCGACAAAGGTGACTTTCTTGAGCGTGCCCTCTTCCGCGCGTGAGAGAAACTCTGCCATCTTTGGAAAGTGCCCGTCGTATTTGGAGTCCTTAAATTGCGAGAACATGGTGCGAAAGTACTGCCCACCACCGCTTATCTTTGGTGGCCAGTCGGTCTCCCAGAAGTACTCCCACGAAACGCCCTTCTCCTCGAGCACATCAAACAGCGTGCGTGTTCCAGGTGGCAGCGCGTCGGCGTGAGATCCTCCCATCTGCCAAGCAAGAACCCCTTGACCTGACAGGGTGCCCGCGTACGCGTCATAGAAATTGTTCGTCAGCATTCCCGCTGAAGTACCCGACGACCAAAACGCACGGTTCGCATTGGTTTGGCTCGGCACCGAACAAAACCAAAGATCCGAAACGGCAAAGTGTCGTGCGAGGCCGCTCAGAACCGGAAGTTGTTCGGGCACATAGGTGTCCATGATCTCAGAGAGCAGCTCGCGGGAGTAGTGCGCTTCGCTCGGACGGTGGTGGGAGATCGCGTCGCCGAAGTTCTGCACGAAGCCGCTCATGGGGGCTTTCTCGACGGGGCCAAGGTTCAGCTTCGCGCGACTCTCTTTGGTCTTCATGAGCGCGCTCGGCTTGTTCCACATGTCCTCTTGGATGTGGATGAAGTCCTCGTGCGGAGCCACGCTCGGAACGTGCGCGTGTCTGGCTCCCTTGATGGGAATCATCCAGCCTTGGTGCATGATCTTCGCTGGACTCTCCGGATCGAAAATCATGAATGGGTTTTTCAGCTTCATGCGATCCACGTGCGAGAGGCCAAGGAACTCGCTCGCTGGTTGGTTTTCTGGAACGCCCGCGGCGCCCGGAGCGCCCGGGTAGTGGTTCTTCGGGCGTACGTTGTTGTCGTAGAGCCAACCCATGAAATGATCGAACGATCGGTTCTCCAGCATCATCACGACAACATGGTCAACGTCCTTGCCGCTCATCTTGGCGCTGCCCCGCACAGGCCGTAGAGCCGGCAATAGTTGGGCCTGCGCCGCTGAAGAAATGAGCGCGCCGGCGAGCGCGAAACCTGCGAAACGCATGTGCGTCGTCATGCGCCGAGCATACCTGCCAAGTTTTGCCCGAGCCCGACATTTTGCCTCATTTGCGCCAGAGTGCTTGTCAGTAAATGTAAGAGACTTGACGGTCCTCGCGCGCCATGTTGATGCGGAAGGATGGCGCGCAGTTTTGTTTTGGGTGCGGTGGCTTGGTTGGTCGTTGCTCAGGGTTGTGCGTCGAAGGAGCCGGTGGGCCCGGCGCAGGCGGTGGGTCCGTCGGATGCTGCGGTGGACGCACCGATAGTCGCGCCAACTGACGGTGGGATCGACAGCGGCGGCGACGAAGGTTTGCCGCCGATCGACATGACCGGCCCGATTGGCGGTTCGCGACCCGCGGATGTTAAGCTGCCCAATCCGTACAACGCATCGGAGACAGACCCTGCGAAGAAGCACCCCTTGATCGTCTTGCTCCACGGCTATGGCGCGACGGGCGTTCTTCAAGATTTCTATTTCAGGCTCTCGCGTGAGGCGAACCCGCGTGGGTATGTCGTTGCGTTGCCTGATGGCACGCTTAACTCGCAGGGCCAGCGTTTCTGGAATGCTACCGATGCGTGCTGCGACAACGAAGGTCAAGGGCCTGACGACATCGCCTATGTTCGCGACCTCGTTCGCCAGATCGTCGCCCGATACGCGGTTGATCCTGCGCGCGTCTACCTCATGGGTCACTCGAATGGAGGGTTTCTCACCCTGCGACTCGCATGCGAACAGGCGAAACGCTTCGCCGCGGTCGTGTCGCTTGCGGGCGCGACGTGGGCCGATCCCGCGCGCTGTGCGCCTGAGCTTCCGATTGGGGTGCTCACCGTTCACGGAACCGCTGACCAGACCGTGGCCTACAGCGGTGGCACCTTCGTTCAGAAGGGAAAGACGATTGCCTACCCCAGCGCCCAAACGACGATCGACACTTTCGCCACTCGGAACGGATGCACCAAGCCGGCCATTGTCGAGGGTTCACTCGACTTCGTTGACGATGTTCTCGGGGCCGAAACGAAGCCCGCGCACTATCAGGGGTGCAAGGCGGGCGGCATGACCGAGCACTGGGAGGTCGAAGGTGGGAGCCACATTCCTGCACTTGGCACCGCATTCATGCCCGCGGTCTTTACGTTTCTCGAGAAGCACGCACGTAGGTAGCATCGTGCTCCATGGTCGACTTCGCGTTCCAATCGATGATGCCGCTAGCTCACGACGACACGCCGTACGAGCTGCTCACAACGGACTATGTCTCAACGTTCGAAGGCGGTGGCAATCGCTTCGTCAAGGTTGAGCCCGAAGGTCTCACGCTCCTTACCCAGCGTGCGATGCGTGACATCGCGCATTTGCTGCGGCCTGGGCACCTCGAGCAGTTGAGGAACATTCTCGACGATGGAGAGGCCTCGCCGAACGATCGATTTGTCGCGCTCGAACTTCTGAAGAACGCGAGTATCGCCGCCGGGGGGGTACTCCCTTCGTGCCAAGACACGGGCACCGCCATCGTGATGGGTAAGAAGGGCCAACGCATTTTCACCGGATTCGACGATGAGGTAGCGATTGCCCGCGGCGTGTTCGACACCTACCAAACGTCGAATTTGCGATATTCGCAACTCGCGCCGATCGATATGTTCACCGAAGTAAACACAGGCAACAACCTGCCCGCGCAGATCGAGATCTTTGCGACAGAGGGAGATGCTTACAAATTTCTCTTCATGGCAAAGGGAGGGGGAAGCGCAAACAAAAGCTACCTCTTCCAAGAGACGAAGGCGCTTCTGAATCCTGACTCATTGATGAAGTTCCTTGACGAAAAAATGCGTGCTCTCGGCACGGCGGCATGCCCGCCCTATCACCTCGCCGTGGTCATCGGAGGCACGTCGGCTGAGTACGCGCTCAAGGTCGCGAAGCTCGCATCCGCTCGATATCTCGATACACTGCCTCTCTCTGGCAACGCGCTAGGACGAGGCTTCCGGGACGTCGAGCTTGAGGGCAGAGTGCTGAAACTCGCCCAAGAGACGTCGATCGGAGCGCAGTTCGGCGGAAAGTACTTTTGCCACGACGTTCGCGTTGTGCGCCTCCCACGCCACGGCGCCTCATGCCCTGTGGCGATCGCGGTGTCGTGTTCAGCCGACAGGCAAGCACTCGGCAAAATTACGCAAGACGGGATCTATTTGGAGCAACTCGAGAAGGACCCTGCGAGATTCCTTCCCGACGTTGAGCCCCACGAACTCGGCGGGGACGTCGTCCGTCTCGATCTCAATCGGCCCATGAACGAGCTGCGCGCAGAGCTCTCGCGCTACCCGATCCGCACGCGGCTGTCCCTCACGGGTTCACTGGTGGTCGCGCGTGATATCGCCCACGCGAAGTTGAAGGAACGCATCGATCGTGGCGATGGCCTCCCCGAGTACATGAAGCAGCACATGGTCTATTATGCAGGTCCCGCGAAGACGCCAAGAGGGTATGCGTCGGGCTCGTTTGGTCCAACAACCGCGGGTCGAATGGACTCATACGTTGATCTGTTTCAAGCCAACGGCGGCAGTTTGGTCATGCTCGCGAAGGGAAACCGCTCGCGGCAAGTGACCGATGCCTGCAAGAAGTACGGCGGGTTCTATTTGGGGTCGATAGGCGGGCCGGCCGCCAAGCTTGCGCAAGATTGTATCAAGAAGGTTGACGTTCTTGAGTACGCGGAACTTGGCATGGAAGCCGTCTGGAAAATTGACGTCGTCGATTTCCCCGCGTTCATCGTTGTCGATGACAAGGGCAACGACTTCTTCGCCGGAATGTCAGGCAAGTTGCCGATCGCGAAGTGAGCCAGCTCAGCCAAGTTCCGCCATGAGCGGCGCGTGATCACTCGACCCGAATTCGCGCAAGATGTCACAGCTTGTGCAGTTCCAGTTGAGCGTCTGGCTTGCGTAGATCGCGTCGATGCGCCACCCGATATTGCGCTTGCGCGCGTCACGCCAGTACGGCCACCACGTAAAGAAGCGATCGTCGTCAGGGTGAACCTGGCGTGCCACATCGACGAGGCCAAGATCGATCATCGACTGCAGCAACTGTCGCTCTTCGGGTCGTTGCCCGATTACATCGACCTTTAGCTGGCTTGGGTGCACATCCTTGTCGGTGAGCGCGATGTTCATGTCGCCGGCGATGATCCATCGATCTCCCGCCGCAATCCGCTCCTCGATGTGCGCAAGCACTGCGCGATAGAAGGCGATCTTCGCGTCGTAGTCTTTGCCGCCGTTGGGCATATAGACCGATGCAATCCGCAAGTTGCCCGAAACGGCCTCGACAATACGCGCTTCCATGTCAATCGCCGGATGAACAAATGTAGGCGCTTCCGGAAAGGCACTCTTCGACAAGAACAAGGCAACACCTGAGTAGCCTTTTTGAGCCTCGTGCCAATAGCTCCAATAACCGTCAATATTCTTGACGTGATCGGGCACTTGTTCGCTCGATGCCTTGGTCTCTTGAATGCAAGCCACGTCGGGGCTTTGTGTGGTCATCCACTCGAGAAATTGATCAGCCCGAGCTCGAATTCCGTTCACGTTCCAGGTGCCGATTCGCATGTGCGGAGCACCATACGCGCGCGTCGCAAGGCCAACAAGCGTATCGCTGGCGCAAGTGCCTCGATCCTCTTTGAGAGCGATTTGGCGATCGTGGGCAAGCGGGTGGCTCGGATATCCTAAGAAGATGAAGCTCGGCGATCTCGTTACGTCGTTTGAAAAAATCGCGCCCAGCGCGTTCGCCGAGTCATGGGACAACGTAGGCCTTCTTGCGGGCGATCGCGAACAAGGGGTCAATACGGTGCTGCTGACGATAGACCTCACCCGCTTGGTGCTTGCCGAGGCATTCTCACTTGGCGCGGACGTCGTGTATTCGTATCACCCGCCGATTTTCAAGCCAGTCAAGAATGTGTGCGATGGCAGCGTCGTCTTCGAAGCGATTCGCCGCAACGTTGCGATCTACAGTCCCCATACCGCGCTCGACGTCGCGGCCGGAGGCACGAACGACAATCTCGCCGACGCGCTAGGGTTGCTCGAGCGCAAACCACTTCGGACGTTGCCCTCCGGTGAGCGTGACCTCAAGCTCGTGGTATTTTCGCCTGTTGGATCGCTCGAGGTGGTGAGCCAAGCGCTCTTTGCCGCGGGGGCGGGCGTCATCGGCCAATACTCAAATTGCAGCTTTCGCGGCGAAGGTGAAGGAACGTTCGTCGGAGGTGCCGAGGCGAATCCGACGGTCGGTGAGCGTGGGCGACTTGAGGTCGTCAAAGAAGTGAAACTGGAGATGGTTGTGCCGATCTCCAGGTTAGAAGCTGTGCTCGTCGCATTGCGGCAGAGCCATCCGTACGAGGAACCCGCTTACGATCTCCTGCGCCTGCATGGCGCTCCGCCCTCGCTGGGCGCCGGCCGGATCGGCAACGTTGCGCCGCGTACGCTCGCAAGTTGTGTCGACGCGCTGAAGCGCCACGCAGGCGTCGCGCACGTGCTCGTATCGGGAGACCTTGGCCGCGTGGTCTCAAGGGTCGCGTTTGCGGCCGGCAGTGGGGGCGACTTGCTTTCGGATGCGATTCGTCAAGGTACGGAACTATTTGTGACCGGTGAGTTGAGCCATCACGCGACCCTCTCGGCGCAAAGTGCTGGCGTTGCGGTTGTGTGCTTGCTCCATTCGAACAGTGAGAGGCGGACGCTCGAGTCGGTTGCGTCGCGGCTCGGTGAGGTCCTTCCAGAGGTTTCGTTTTTGCAATCCCAAAGCGATCGCGACCCGTTTGTCATCGGCTGAGACGGGCGAAATTCCCCTGCGTGTGTAACAGTTTGAAGTGGTGGTAATGATTGGCATTTACTGCGTCTCATGGCAGACAGTTGCGTTCAGGATGAGGCCCCGGTGCCGCTAAAATCCGCGTGAAGCGAGGTTCTTATATGCGGGTGTTCTGTCTTACTGTCGCGCTGTTCGCGACCGGTTGTGGTTCAGGTGAGATCGGCAATGCAAACTCTCCTGACGGAGGGAAGGACCCGTATGGTGGCGATGCCGGTGGCGGCGATGCGGGCGGTCAGCCGATCGTCGCGCCTGGCGCGCCTTCTCGCGAGGTGAGTGTCCACCTCACGGCGACGTCGTCGAGTCAGCAGCGCATCAACTTTGCGGTTCCGTTTGGCCAAGCTTGGCTCCTCGACGAGAAACTCGTGAGTGTCGTTCAGGGCGACGCGATCGTTCCGTTTGCACGTCGCGTTTTGTCCAAGCACCACGACGGATCCATTCGCAGCGTGCAGGTTCAGGTAGACCTTGCAGTCAGCGGCGAAACCGATGTGAAGGTTCGCATCGAAACCTCGGCGGTGGATGCCGCACTCACCATGCAGTCTGTCGATACGACGCTCACGAAGACGGGTTCGGCGGAGATGCCTAAAGTCTGGGCACGCCTTCCCGCCAACTGGCTCTCCGCGAGCGCCGTGGGTGGCCTGCTTCTTCCGGCCTCCGACACGCCGGCGGAGTTTGCGGCTTGGGAAAAGCTCTGCAACTACGACAAGAACAACTACGACGCGTTCATCTCGCAACAGAGCGATGCATCGGTTTGGCTCTACGATCGACCCACCACGCTCTACCGCGGGTACCTCCGCCGCGGCGATTCGGCGACGCTCGCATCTGCGTACAAGGAGGTCAGCCTCTACCGTGCAGGGTTGAAAGGCACTGGCACGTCGACGGCGATCGGCCTTTCCGACAAGGTCGATGACCTCAAGTATTACTATGCGCAGGGCCTCGCGATGCATTACCTGCTCACCGGCGACGACCGATATCGGGAAGCGGCAGAGAACATTGCAGATCGCGTGAGCAAACTCTTCACGGCGTACGCTTACAAAGGCTCCGGCTTTTGGACAGAGCGTCATGCCGGGTTCGGCCTCCTCGCGTTCATGTGGGCCGGTGTTGTGAGTGACGACAAGGCCGCGAGCTATGTCAAGTTAGCTGACGATGCGGTGGCTGGGCTCATCGCAACGCAAGCGCGTGCGGTCACGGGCTACGCGGACGCGAACGCTCGCTGCTTCTCGCATTCGGCCGAGTCGCACGGCGAAGACTACGGGTACGACGGTTGTAGCAGTTGGATGAGCGCGATCGTCGCCGACGGAATTGAGTTCTACGTGCGTGAACGAGAAGGTACTCAGCAGGCTGACGCGCGCGACATGTTGGTCAAGTTGGGTCGCTTCTTCGCGCAGAAGCGCGCTTCGGACGGCAAGCCGTATTATTGGAACGCGTCGAACGGAAAGAGTGGCGAAGAGGATCCAGACGATGAGCACTGGGGCGAGAGCGCCTACCTAGCGGGGCTCGCGTACTTTTATTCCGGGCGCACGGATGCGTCACTTCACGATGCAGCCGTCGCTTACGCAAGAGGGACCGCTGACAACGGAAGTGCGCCGCACATGCGCAGCTTCAACTGGCAGTGCCGGAGCGCAGTCGCAACGTCGTACTTCGCGCGGTAGCAGCGCTTTCCGCCACGCCACGAGCCGACTGGGTGGTCGCGCGGCCTATTTTTGCCTTCGGGCGCGGCAATCTGAGGGGATGCCATCACGCGGGCCTGGAAACTTGGGCACGAAAACTATGCCGTTTTCGCGCTATCGCGGTCGCGGTACAACGGGACCCGGATGACGACCACAATTTCGAAGGTTCGCAATGGCGCTGAAGAGTCGCTGAAACCCGACCTCCTTCTTCAGATGCACGACCTGATGCTCAAGGCTCGCGTGCTGGAGGAGAGACTCATTCGCATGCAGAAGCAGGGCGACGGCTTCTTCTGGATCGGAGGCCCGGGCGAAGAGGCCTTTGGCGTGCCACTCGGGATGTTGATCCACAAAGGCGAAGGCCCTGCGTACGACTACTTGCATCTTCATTACCGAGGGAGCGGCACAATGCTCGCGCTCGGTGCTGATCCCGTCGACGCGCTTCGCCAGATGAAGAGCACTGCGAGCGACCCCTATTCCGGAGGTCGTAACTTCGCCAGTCACTACTCAGCGCGCAAATGGAACGTCGTCCCGGTTTCGTCACCGATCGAGGTACAATATTCGATGGCTCCGGGCACCGCGCTCGCGCAGCGTAGGCACGGGGGAAGCGGCATCACGATCGTGACAGGGGGCGACGCCGGCACCGCCGAAGGCGACTTCGCGACGTGCCTCATTTGGAGCTCCCGCAAAGGTCACGAGCTGCCGATGCTCATCGTTGTCACCAACAACCAGTATGGCATCTCAACCCCGTATGACGGTCAGCACGGCGAAAAGCGCATCGCCGATCGGGGTGCCGCATTCGGCATCCGCACACTCACCATCGACGGAAACGATCCTGAAACGAGTTACCGCGCGATCAGTCAGGCGATGGACTACGTGCGCAAAGAGCGCAAGCCATTCCTTCTCGAGGCGATGGTGTCGCGTCTATATGGGCACTCGTCCTCATCAGGTGCAAACTACATTGAGGGCGAAGCCGACGGTCTCAAGTTGTTTGAGGACAAGCTCATCGCGCGCAAGTTACTGACGCGTGAGCGAGCCGACCTCATGGCCACAACTTTCACCGAAGAACTGCTCGAAGCTGGAAAGCGCGTGCGCGAAGAGGCGCCGCCCTCACCCGAGGATATCTGGAAGCACGTGTTTGCTGAGCATTCCGTCGCCGGCGCCAAGAAGGGAACGCGCTCATGAGCACCATGGTGCAGGCGATTCGCATGGCGCTTCACGTTGGTGAGGAGCGCCATGGCGTGACTGACATCTTTGGTGAAGACGTCGGCCCGCCGCTCGGGGGCGTATTCACGCAGACCCAGGGTCTTCGAACGGCGTGGAATTCACCACTCGATGAGCGTGGCATCGTGGGTGCAGCGATTGGTCTGGCGCTCGCGGGGTCGAGACCCGTCGCTGAGATTCAGTTTTGCGACTACGCCTTCAACACGATCGACTTGCTCAAGCTTGCAGGTGCGATGCATTGGTCGTCGAACGGCGACTGGAGCTGCCCGATGGTCGTGATGACGCCGGTGGGTGCTGGCATCCACGGTAGCATCTATCATTCACACTCGTTCGACGCGCAGGCGACCCGCTTGCCAGGTTGGAAGATCGTGATGCCGTCGAATCCTCGCGACGCGTATGGCCTCATGCTCTCGGCGATCATCGACCCAAATCCCGTGCTTTTCATGGCGCCAAAGGCCTTGCTCCGCCAGAAAGCGATCAACGAGGGTGAAGAAGTTCCCGGCGTTCCAAGCGATGATCGGGAACTCTCCAAGATGATCGACGCACCGCTTGGCGATCGCACCAAATGGAGGCCTCGCTGGCCCGATACGCCGGACTTGCTCATTCCGATAGGTGAGGCGCGCATTGACCGCCATGGCCATGACATCACCGTCGTGACCTATGGTCGCCATGTGCAGATTTGTCGCAAAGCCGCCGACGATCTCGCCGGCGAGGGCATCGACGTGGAGCTGATCGACATGCGATCGCTGCATCCGTACGATTGGGTGACGATCTCCGCGAGCATCAAGAAGACCCACCGCGTGGTCTTTGTGAACGAGGACACGGAGGTAACGAATTTCGGCGAGCACTTGCTCCGCCGAACGATCGACGAGCTCTTCTACGAGCTCTACGCACCGCCAAAGGTTCTTGCGGGCAAGCACATTCCAGGTGTTGGTCTCGCAGACAGCCTCGAGAAGGCAAGTGTTCCGCAACTTGACGATATTGTTCAAGTCATTCGCGCTACGGCACGACATGAGCCCTGAAAGGAAGGCGCATTGAAGCAGTACCTCGACCTCGTTCGCGAGGTTCTTCAAACCGGCCAACGCAAGCCGAACCGGACTGGCGTCGATACACTTTCGACGTTCAACCACAACTACGAGATCGACCTTCGCAAAGGCTTCCCTCTCCTTACGACGAAAGAGATCTCTTGGAAGAACATTGTCGTCGAGAACCTTTGGTTCCTGTCAGGCGAGCCGCATATCGGCCTGCTCAAGAAGCATGGCTGCAAGTTCTGGGACCCGTGGGCCGATGCTGACGGCAAGGTGCCGAGTGCGTATGGCAACTTCTGGCGCCGCTTTCCGGTGCCCGGCCAAGACGGAAAAGTAACTTTCAATGATCAAATTCAATTTGCGATCGATGAATTGAGTCGAAACCCGAATAGCCGGCGGCTTGTCGTAGTTGCCTGGGCACCTGGCAACGCGCAAACGAGCAAGCTCCCACCCTGCCACGCGATGTTCGTTCTTAACGTACAGACTGCCGAAGACGGAGACCCCCTCCTCAACTTGCACCTCACGCAGCGCAGCGCAGACGTCGCGCTCGGCGTTCCGTACAACATTGCGGGCTACGCATTGATTCTCGAGCTGTTCTCACGCTTCTCCGGCATCAGGCCGGGCATCTTTGCGCACACGCTGATCGACGCACACGTGTACACAAAGAAATCTGACGGATCGATGGGCGAGTACGATCACGTGCCAGGTCTCGAGTTGCAGCTTACGCGCGAAGTGCGCAACTTGCCCAAGTTGACGATTGATCCATCGATCAAGGTGCTTGACGATCTCCTCCCGCTTCTCCAAGCGGATACGGACACCGTGATGAAGCACTTTGTGCTCCGTGGGTACGAGCCGCATCCGTCCATCAGCTTCAAGGTTGCCGTTTGAGCCATTCCGTCATTGGGATCATTGTCGCGATGTCGCCCGAGCGGGTGATCGGGGTCGATGGCAAGATTCCGTGGCATTACCCCGCAGACCTGAAACGGTTCAAAGAGTTGACGATCGATAAGACGATCATCATGGGTCGGCTCACCTATGAGTCAGTGGGTCGGGCGTTGCCGAGGCGTCGCAACATCGTGATCTCGTGCACGCCGGTCGAGGGCGCTGGCGTCGAGACGTTCAAGACGATCGACGATGCGTTGCGAACTTGCAGCGGAGACGTTTGGTTCATCGGCGGTGCGCGCATTTACGAAGAGGCGATGGCGCACGCGGACATCATCGACGTGACCCTAGTGCCCGACCCTATTGCCGACGGGGTGAAGTTCCCTGCGATTAGCGACGCGCAATTCGAACGCGGCGTGGTGCTCCCATTCGAAGGTGACCCGCGGCTCACGCGCTGTGTTTACCTGCGGCGGCGACAATAGCGAGTCGGTTCCTTAAGGCCGGGGCGCAAATGGCCGTCAAACAAAGACGGAGAGACTCATGAATCGAATAGCCTATGCGGGTACCTGTTCCGTCATCCTTCTTTGCGCGCAAGCGGTGCATGCTGAGCCTAAGCCCAAGCCTGCCGCTGTCGAATACATGACACAGTCGGCTTGCCCATTTGCGAGCTGGTTCGGTGATCAGCCCGCGAACACCGGCGTGTGGGAGAACAACTTGCTGTCGGACTTCCGCAAGGCGTGGGAGAAAGCGGGAAGGCCAGCGGGTGGTCAGGTCAACGATCACAACTACAACACGCTGCTCGGCAAGGGAAACACGCACGGGTTTCTTGCGGGAAGCCTCACCATCGACAATAGTAAGCTTCCTTTACAATATCGCGTCGGGCTCTTCGCAAAGAGTGAAAAGCACCCGTTGGTCGCGCGCTTCTCAGACTTCGGAGCCGACAAGTTGTTTCAAATCGGTCGCCTTGCCATAAAACTCCCTTGGAGCGAGGCGTGGGCTGGCGAGATCAATTGGCTCTTCACCGAAACGCTCGACACCTTTCCGCTCAGCAACGGTCGAGATCTGGCGGTGTTCGCAAAGGACCCCGAAGTTGGTCTTCGGGCGCAGGCGTACTCGGCCTCGCATGGTGCGGCCTCAATCGGACGGAGCAAGCTTATTGGCGAGCTCAGTGATGGGTACCTGCTTGGTAAGGAGTACTACTCGCAAGTGCCTTACGCGCTTGGTGACGTTGCCGCGATGCGCTTTCGGCTCGTTCCCGATGCGGGGACGCGGACGTGCTTCGGCACCCTCAAGGCTTCGCGCAAAGAGATGCTCAAGGGCGTGCGCGAGACCATCGAGAAGCACGATGCTGTATACACGCTTGAAATCCAAGTTCACCCCGACCAGAAGTCCGACGCGGTGACGCGCGGTGCGTCGAAGCGTTGGGAGGGGTTCGCCGAACACTACTACGCGGTCGGAAAGCTCGTCCTTCCGATGCAAACGACCGATCCCGCTGGCGTCAGCGTTGCCCTCAAGGAAGCGCTGACCGTAGCGCTCAAGCCCAACGCTGCCCAAGCGAATGCACTCGACAAGCTCTTCTATTTTCACCCCATTTCGACCTCGAAAGAGCATCGTCCGCTGGGAGAAATTAATGAGTTTCGCGCAGAGTTCTATTCACAGCATGCATCCACGCGCTTTCAGACGATTCATGCGCCGATCGCAGCTGGCCATGAGAAATTTGTAATTCCGTTTGCCGCGCTCAATGCCCACACCGAAGTGCGCAAGCTGCTTGAAAAGTAACGTCCGGAAACTACGGGGCCGCAGTCGCACGGACCAACCGCGAAACTTCGGAGCGATTGATCATGACTTGCTTCGGGTGATAGTCGCACCGGCCAACGACGAAGCGATCGATGCAGCCTGAGCGAGTCTTGAGCGAGACTGCGATTTGAGAAGGCGGTCCGCTTCCCGGATCGTCAAGCGGCTCGCACTCGGTCCATGCGCGTGCACCAAAGGCACCTATTTGTAACCATTCACGCATCTTTTGGCGATAGAGCTGCCGGCGATCCAGATCGAGGTACGACTCGAGGAACGACTGGAATGCGATCATGCGACGCGAGGATGGTAGCCAGCGCGCGATCGTTTCGAGCCTCGCAGGCACGAGAGGCGCGCTGAGGGCGACAAGGGTCGGGCGTGTCGCTTCGTTCGGCGCGACGAGACTTGCCTGGAGCACTTTGACGGCGGCCTCGAACCGATCGAGGCGATCGTGCTCGCTTGGCCAAATGTTCGCGCGTAGCCAGAGAAGATCTTCCTCCTGCTCGACGTCGAGGGGGTGCGTGTCAAAGCCGGTTCGCTCGAAAACGGTGGCGCGATGAAGGTCGAGTGTTGCCCCCGTTTCGTCGGTCCAGCAGTTGTTCATGCCGTCGGCGACGAGGTTAAGACCCGCAGCAGAACCAATATC
>JAHFDY010000069.1 GCA_023248735.1 Myxococcales bacterium | reverse complement strand
GCAGGCGCGAATGTAAACGTACCGCTGCCTCCCGTCGTTGCAACGGTGACGGAGCTGGGCCCGGAAAATCCGCTGTTGGCGGTCGTGCTGACGTTGAGCGTGGCGCTGGAATTGCCGGAGTTCGTGAAGCTCACGGTCTGTGTCGATGAGCCTGGCAATGTCGTGTCGGCGAACGTGACGATGCCCGAACCCGTGCGCGCAAGGATGGCCCCGCGAGAGGTGAGCGAGAGCGCAACGCTATGCGCATTGTCGCCGGGGATGTCCGTCTTGACGCTCATCGTGCCGCCGTAGGAAGTGATCGCGGCAAGGGTCGCTGGAACAGCGGGGGGCGTGACGACGATGGAAATCGACTTGCCCACCGCCACCGCCGTGCCACCCGGCGTCGTGTAGCTGTAACCGGTAGGCACAGTGACGCTGGCGACGTTGAAGGCGGCTGTGCCATCGTTTTTGAGCGTGACGGTCTGCGCGCTCGCCTGCGTTCCGCAGTTGGCGTAGCCGCTCTCGCCGAAGGAGAGAGATGCCGGGGACACCGTTGCGGCGCCTTGCGTGCCCTCGCCGGTGAACGCAACGTCCGATGGAAGCGGCGCGCACAGCGTCCCGGTTGTGAGTGTGGGCGAAAGCGAAATGCTGCCCGTCAATACGCCAACAGCAACCGGCTTGAAGGTGGCGACGCTCGCGTTGGTGCCCGCACCGGCGAGCGTGAACGACGAGGGCGAGATCGTCACGAGCGGGCTGCTCGAGACGAGCGTCGGGTTCACGGCGAGGTTGCCCTCGTTCACCAGACTGACGGACGCGCTGGACGTCGATGATAAACCAACTTGACCAAAATCGAGAGCGGCGCTCGACACGAATTTGAGGATGGCGCCCTGCGCGCTCTGCGCAAGAACGAGCGTGTGCGGTGCGTCCCCTGGAACGTTGGTCGTCACCGTAAGCACGTCGCCGTAGTTGCCAGGCACCGCGGACGTCTGCGGGATGGCGGTTGGCGTGATGCTGAGCGCATCCGACCCCGCAGCTGCAACGGTGCCACTCCCTTTCGAAAGAGCATAGGGTGAAGACGTTCCCTTCGCGAGCGATGCGGTCCATGTGTAGCTCGCAGAACCTGGATTTTGCAGGGCGAGCGTGCGGGCGTTTGCTTGCGCGCCGCAATTGGTTGCGCCGAAGTCGAAGCTCTGCGCCGATAGCGATACCGATCCGCTCGTTCCCGTTCCTGCTAGCGCGACGTCCGCCGGCAGCGGCGCACACAACACTGCATTGCCTGACGCCGCAAGCCTAAGCGCACCAGTGGCGGCTCCGGCCGACGAAGGCGAAAATGTCGTCGTGGCTTGCAACGTATCGCCGCCCGTCAATGTGCCGGCTGCCGGCGTAACCGAGAAACCAGTCCCCGCGGCGGACATCGTAACGCCAACTGATGCATTTCCAGAATTGGTGAGCGTCACACCGGCGGTCTGTGACGTCGCTACGGGCACCGACGAGAAATTCACCGACGATGGGTTCACCGTAACGATCGCACCGTGCGCCGTTTGCGTGAGCGCGACGCTGTGCGGGGTATCGGCCACCGCGCTCGTCGTCACAATGAGAGCACCGCCGAAATAGTTGGGCGTCACCGGCGAGCTGCCTGGAATGCTCTTTGGCGTTACCGTGATCTCCGTCGTGCTTGCTGCTGCCACGGACCCACTCTGCGGCGAGAGCGTGAAGTAGTTGGAGCCCGCGGCGTCCAATTTGGCGTCGAACGTAAACGTGCCGTTGCCCGTATTCGAGACCGTTATTTTCTTCGCGGCTGCGCTCGTTCCGCAATCAACTTGACCAAAATCGAGCCCGGCTGGCGTAACGCCGACGACCCCATTGGTGCCTTGTCCCTTCATCGCGATCTGTTGCACCGATGCGCCGCAAACAGCGCCCGTAACCTTGAGCCCGGCGAAGGAAGAACTTGGCGACGTCGTCGAGGGCGCAAAGCGACCGCTAAGCCCGGCCGCCGTTTCATTCGTGCCCAGGGTGATTGCGGTTGGCGATCCCGTCCACGCGACGGAGAACTGAGGATCAACCGGTTGCGTCACCGCGATCGATACGCTCTTGTTTCCCTTGTTCGTGAGCGTCAGAGGAACTTCAGGTGCGGTCGCACCCACGGGGTACAGACCGAAGTCAACGTTGGCTGGCACGAGCAGAAGTTCCCCGCCCGCGGACGTGAGCTTCAAAGGGAGATCGGTTCGCGGCGCGCCAGCAACGTTTGAATCGATTCGAAGTGAGGCCGACGAAACCGTACCCGGATGTGCGCTCGAGGGGACTTGTGCTGCGCGGAGTGTAATCGTCGCCGTTTGCCCGCTTTCGAGGGTGCCGTTTTGAGGACCCGAGAGCGAGAACATGTTCTTTCCGCCGTCGATGAGTGCGCTCCATGCCAGCGGATCGCCGCCGGCATTCTTGAGTGTGACCGTCTTCTCGCCAGCGGTCGCACCGCAATCGACGAGACCGAAGTCGATCCCGGCCGCGATGCTCACAGACAGTTCGAGCTTCGCGGGGCCGCTCGCGACCGCGCCGTCGGGCTCTGTCGGCTGATTGCCCAACACAGAGCTATCGAGCGTCTGTGGATCCGAGGACCCAAAACAACCGAGTGAAGCGAACGAAACAACAGTGGCAAATCCAACCCACGCGAGCGACGTTTTCATCTGCGAGCGGGCTTAGCACGGCGACTCATCCCCGCAATCGCCCGTTCGGGTGACGCGCTCGCTCCTCGATGAGGCTTTCGTCAAGCATCTTGTGAATGACGTGTCGGCAACGGCAGCAAGGAATCTCTGGTAAGCGGTAAGCAATCGCGCGTTTGTCTACGAGGGCGCTACTTCAGGACGGAGTTTCCTGTGCAGGAACGCCATCACCACGACGATCGCAACGCCGATCAGCTGTGACGTCGAGAGACCGAGAAGCGCGCCGCGATCGTCACGACGCAGAATCTCGAGTAGGAAGCGCGCGATCGCGTAGAGCGTCGCAAACACGACAAAAACGTGACCGGCGTAACGCTTGCGCGGATAGACGTAGAGCAGGCAGAAACCCGTGATCGCGAGGCAGGCGAGTGATTCGTAAACCTGTGTTGGATGAACGTGCAGGCTCGGCAGAAACTTCGTCGCGAGCAGGTGCGCCTTGGCTTGGGCCTCACTCGCACCGCTCCGGCCCGGGAACGAAAGTGCCCATGGCAAGTTACATTCTGCGCCAAAGCAACATCCTGCGAGCAGGCATCCGAGGCGACCAAACACGAGCCCCATCGGAATGGCGAAACCTGCGAAGTCGGCCATCTTGCCGAGGGGAAATTTGTCACGCCGCAGCAACCACACGGCAACGCCGCTTGCGCCAATGAAACCCCCATAATACGTCAGACCGCCGGCCCAGAATTTCGCCCACGCAAAGCAATCCGATGAACCCGGGTGGCAAACCTTCTGCGCCTCGTCCCAAACACCTTTGTACGTCGTCGATAGGCACTCGGCCTTTTCCAGTGGCCAGTTCACCTTGGACGGTTCGGTGCAGAGGTGCACGTAGTCCCAAAAGTAACCGTCTGCGATCACGTGCAGGATGCGACCGCCGATGACGCCCGCGATGAGCATCGCGATGCCGAGATCGACGACAACGTCAGGATTCAAACCTTGCTTGCGCGCACCAGCAGCCGACGCCCCGATCGCAAACATGAAGCCCGTCACAAGCAGAACGAAATAGGACGGGAACCCGATGTCGAAGAGTCGAAATAGCTCGGGCCGCATGAGGTAGCGATTCGATCGTAATCGTCAGGCGCTTGCGCGCGGAACGAACGCACGTTTCTGAGTGAAGAGCATATCGATCGCCATGAGGACGACGCCGATGCAGATGCACACATCGGCAACGTTGAACGTCGGCCAGTGATGCGTTTGTCCGTTCTTGATGATGTAGAAGTCGACGAAATCGATCACGTAGCCGTAGCGAATGCGGTCAAACGCGTTGCCCAGCGCGCCGCCGAGCACGAGTGGGAGGCCCCACTTGAGCGCCGTCTGGTGAGGATAGGAGCGACGGTACATGCCGGCGATGAAGAGAACTGCCAATCCGCTCACGAGCAAGAAGAAGGCGCGACGGTAATCTTCGCGTTGGTTCTGAAAGACTCCCCAAGCGCCGCCTCGGTTCTTTGCGAGGCTGAAGGAGAAGTAGTTCTTGACGATCTCTTTCGTGGTGTAGTCACCAAGATTTTTCTCTGCCCAGGCCTTCGTCCAAAGGTCGGCCGCGAGCGAGAAGATCGCAACGGTGCCAAAGAAGATGCGCGATGGGACCGGCGCGGTGGGGTCGAGTGCACTCTTCGCCACGCCATCCGGCGCACTGAGGCGCTGCCCCTCAACAGGACCTTCGATTGGGCTTTCTGCGGTGGTTTGAATAGGCGAATCGTTCGTCGGATCGGTCATGATCTCCGCCGGATGGGGGGCTTCTGAGGTATCGCATCAACCCAGAACCGTCGAGATTTGTTTCCTTAGCGGGCGGAGAGCGTCTCAGTTGCCCGGCACTCAACATCCGTTTAGTATCCCTAACATGCCCTCCCCACCGTGGTCGCAGGCTTCCGGCGTCGATGCAGTTGTCGATTCGTGGCAACGGAGCAAGCGCGTCCGCCCGTGCGTGACCGCGGACGAAACGCTCTCACGGCAAGAGCCGTCGCTCACCGCTTTTCCGGGTGGCCTTCACCCCCATCTTGTCGCGGCGCTTCGTCAGCGAAACGTCAACAATCTTTACTCACATCAACGGAGCGCATTCGAGGCGGCCTCACGCGGCGAACACGTTGTCGTGGCAACTCCAACTGCGAGCGGCAAGAGCTTCTGCTTCCACTTGCCAGTGCTGAATGCGTTGCTCGCCGATCCGGACGCACGCGCGCTGTACCTCTTTCCGACGAAAGCCCTTTCGCGCGATCAAGAAGTGAACCTTCGCGCGCTCATGAAAGACTCTGGCGTCGCAACGTCAGCGATCGTTTACGATGGCGACACGCCAGGCGACGCGCGGCGCGCAGGTCGTGAGCGTGCTGGCGTCATCTTGACGAACCCCGACATGTTGCACACCGGCATCTTGCCGCACCACACAGCGTGGGCGCGCACACTGCAGCACCTTCGCTATATTGTACTCGACGAGTTACATACCTACAAAGGCGTGTTCGGCTCCCACGTAGCAAACGTGATAGCGAGGCTCATGCGCATCGCCGCGTTCCATGGATCAAAGCCCGTCATCATCGGTGCGACGGCCACCATCGGCAACCCGAAGGAACATGCCGCGAGGCTCTTCGGCGCACCCGAGTCATCGATCAACTTGGTTGACGACAACGGCGCTGGTCGAGGCGAGCGACGCGTATTTGTTTTCAACCCTCCTGTGGTCAACGCCGAGCTCGGCATCCGCGCGAGCTACGTCAAACAAGCCGTTATGCTCGCAACCGATCTGGTGCGTGCCAAAGTACCCACCATCGTCTTCGGCCAGTCACGCAACAACGTCGAGGTCATGCTTCGGTACTTGCGCGACGCGGTTACAAAAGACGGCCTCATCGCACCCGACCAAGTCATGGCGTACCGTGGTGGCTACCTACCGGGTCAAAGGCGAGACATCGAGAGTCGTCTGCGGAACGGCGAGATTCTTGGCGTAGTCGCCACGAACGCGCTGGAGCTCGGAATCGATATTGGCGAACTCGACGCGGTGATCTGCGCCGGCTACCCAGGTTCAGTCGCGTCAATGTGGCAACGATTTGGACGCGCTGGTCGGCGCAACGGACGCAGCATTGCGGTGCTCGTCACGTCGAGTGCGCCCCTCGATCAGTACCTCGCCCGTGAGCCCGGCTTCCTACTGGGCGCACCCGTTGAGCAGGCGCGAATCGATCCTCACAATGTCGAAGTGCTCGTTCAACACCTGAAATGCGCTGCGTTCGAGTTACCTTTTCGTCAGGGCGAAACGTTCAGCAACTTGACCGCCGACGAAACGAAAGACGCGCTCAACTACCTGAGAGACCACAACGTCTTGCACGAAAATGGGGGCACGTTTCATTGGGCATCAGACGCCTACCCCGCAAGCAATGTTTCGCTGCGCAGCATCGGCTGGGACAACGTCGTGATCATCGACGTCGAGCGTGACAAGTCCATTGGCGAACTCGACTGGCGCGCTGCTCACACCATGTTGCACGAGCAAGCGATTTATCAACACGACAGCGAGTGTTTTCAGGTCGAGAAGCTCGACTACGAGAACCACAAAGCATTCGTCCGCAAGGTCAAGCCTGACTACTACACAGACGCGATGACCTACGTGCAAGTCTCTGTCCTCGAAGAGAGCGACACAGGTAAGCTTCTTGACCAATCATGGGAGAGCGGTTGGGGCGAGCTCGCGATTGTCGAAAAGGTCATCGGCTACAAGAAAATCAAGTTCTACACGCACGAGAACACGGGCTATGGCGAGGTGCGGCTGCCGGAGATGCAAATGCACACGACAGGCTTCTGGCTCACGATTCCAGAGGCGATATGCCAACGTGTTCCCGAAGGGCGCGCAGCCGCGATCGATGCACTACGGGGTATCGGCATCGCACTCGAAACGGTATCCACGCTTGCGCTTATGTGCGATCCGCGCGACCTCGGCACCACGATGGGCGACACCGAGATTGTTGAGGACGATATCAAAGCGACAACGCCACGAAAGATCCGAGGAGGTCCAAAGCCCGGCTACAGCCCGACACTCTTCCTGTACGAACATACGCCCGGCGGCATCGGCCTCGCGGAGCGGATCTTTGAAGAACGCGAAGTGCTGCTCGCGAGAGCTCTGCAGCTAATCGAGGGATGCCCCTGCGTGTCGGGGTGCCCGACTTGCGTGGGTCCCGGAGAGCAAACCGATTTTGCTCAGACTGGAATTGCGCAAGACGCGCGAAGCTACTCCCGAAAGAGCGTCGCAATCAACCTGCTGCGACGCTCCGATCTCAAGGCTCACAAACAAAAACAGCGCACCCCCGAATCCGGAGGCGCGCAGGTCATACCGATACGTCTTTGATGGTCAGACGGGATACGTCGGGCTGAGCTGATAGGTCAGACTGTCGCGGCAACGCCGTTTGTCACCTTGGGTTCGTCGGCTTCGGGCTGAAGCGCTTCTGGAATCGGCAAGCCGAGCAGTTCCATATATTCGACCGTGACCCACACGGCGCCAACGCCGAGATAGTAAAAATCGTTCGCAAACGAAGGCTTGGTCTTCTCGAACACGCCGTGGCCGATGAACTGCATGGCCCAGCCCCCCGCAAACAGTACAGCGCCCGCGGGCGGCGAAACGATGGCGACCGGAAAGGCGGCCAAAATCATCGGGATACCGATCATGTGGGTGATCTTGGTGCCCGGATGCTGGTGCTCTTCTTTGTACTGCTTCATGTACGCGCGCAGACTCTTCTTCGGCTTGAATTGGTCGAGCATGGTTAGAAAAAGGTAGCCGAAGGTAGGTGGCGCGCAAGCGACGATTCCGCTTGAGATCGCCGATTGATAAGTGACGCGCGGATGTCGCCATGGCCTCCGCATCGGGATACGCTGAGCTCATGCGGCTATTTGCAGCGCTCGCGGCTCTCTTGTTCACTTCTTGCTTGCCGAGCTCGTCGGGCCACATCGTCGAGATCGATGCGGGTCCGCCTGGCGCCATCGGCCCCGGTGCAACTGACGCAGGCGATGGACGCGACGTCGGATCGTCGCTGTCATTCGACCTCTTCGGCGCGACACCATCGCACGGCCCGTACAATGGAGGGACCCGCGTACAACTCACCGGGCGCGGCTTTCCTTCGAACCTCAAGGTGATGGTCAACAATGTTGATGTTGTCGGTGCAGACGTCACGGCAAACGAACCGCAACGTGCGACCGTCATTATGCCCGCCGGTAAGAGCGGCTACGTGTCCATTGCGGTCATCAATCCGAGTTCGGGCGAGAAACGCAGCGTCGACAAGGCGTTCTTCTACGACAGTTTCTACCTAGAGCCACAAAGCGGCTCCACAGTCGGCGGTACGCGCGTGCGCCTCACCACAGACGGACTCGCTCTCGCTTCATCAAGTACAGTGACTATCGACGGAAAGCCTTGCGGAAGCGTCTCGCTTGAAGACGCGACGCACATCTCGTGCACGACTCCTGCGAACACCGCGGGCAGCAAGGAAGTCACGCTCACAACGGGTGGCACGACGACACAGGCACGCGACGCATTTGCCTACAGCGATGGGCCGGACGGCTACCGCGGCGGTCTATCGGGCGGAGCACTTGCGGGGAAGCTCAACGTGTTTGCTTTCAGCGCACAGGCCGGGACACCAATTCCGGGCGCTAAGGTCATCGTCGGCAGTGACGCATCGACGGCTGTAACCGGAACCACCAGCGCAGGGGGCGTGGCCTCGATCACGGGGAACTTTGGCACCAAGATTTCGGTGACCGTGACCGCAAAGTGCTTCCAGCCGATTACCTTCGTCGACGTTCCAGTTGAAACGGTCAGCGCGCTGCTGTTTCCGATCATGTCGCCCGAGTGTGCGGGTGATCCGGGCTCCACAGGGAACTACACGCCCCGCCTCACGGGCGAAGTGAGCGGTGAGCTGGTGTGGCCTGGGATCGAGTTTAAGCGTGCGGACTGGTACACCGTGCCACTGCCGACGCGCGCGACCGAACGTCAAGTTGCTTACGTATTTACCGCTTCCGGCTATGCGAACGAACAGTTCTACCTTCCCGCAGAGACGTCGGGCGTCACTCCGGCATCGATCGGGCAGGCTGGTTACACCTTCAAGTACACCGCGCTAACGGGAACGCAAACGCTCTACGCCCTCGCAGGAATCGAGGATCGATCGGTCAGCCCTCCCCTCTTCACGGCGTACGTCATGGGCGTGGCAAGAGGCGTGAGCGTCTCAGCCGGTGCTACCACCGCCGGCGTCAATATTCCGATGCGGAGCATCATCGACCACGGGCTCGTGCTCGATCTCACGCCCCCAACACAAACGCTTCGCGGACCGGATCGCGCGACGACACAGGTGGCGATGACGCTCGGCCCGAGTTCGTTCGCAACCTTGCCGTCGAATTCAAAAATGTCGGCGCTGCCTTCGCAATCGAGCGTCACATTCTCCGGGCTGCCATCCCTCACCGATGATCTCTCCGCGGAGTCCTATGCGCTGACTCTTCAGGCATCGAGCGGACCGTACGGAACGTTTCCGATTAGCGCGCTCAATCGCTACCTCGTTCGCACAAGCAAGGCGAGCGTCTCGGGCTTTCTGCCGATTCCGAAGCTCACGGTTCCGAGCGCAACCAAGTGGAACGGTAAGCAAGTGTCGTTTGAACCTGGAGCGACGATCGATCTTTCGGTGGTCATCGTTTCATCCGGCAGCGGACTCGTCGGCTGGACGATCGTGATCCCTGGATCCGTCAAGTCGCTTAACCTTCCAGACTTGGCGGCATCGGGCGCAGAGGTGTCGCTCATGAAGGGGCCTCTCGACATTGTCGTCTACACCGTACAAATCGCGCCATTCGAATACGGCAAGCTTCGCTACGGGCAGCTCTACTCGAGTGCGTGGTCAGCCTACGCTGGAGAGACATTTTCGAGCAGTTACGAATGAAGTTGCGCAGCGCAGTTTGCGCTCTCGTCGCTGTCGTCATCGTTGCATGTCGATTCGACCCCTCGTACCGGGACTACAATCTAGACGCGGGCGGTGTATGCACGGCTGGCGAGAAGCGATGCACCGGATCATCGGTCGAAGTGTGTAACGCCGGCGCGTGGAAGACGATCGAAGACTGCAGCGCAAGCGGCTTGACCTGCGCGCCGGGACTCTACGCGTGCACACTCTGCCTACCAGGGGCGAAAAAATGCGAGGGTGCCGCGATCGTTCGCTGCAAAGATGATGGCAGCAGCTACGAACAGAGTGGCGCGTGCAATGCAATCGGTGGCGAAGTGTGCGCCTCCGGCGCCTGCGTGAACATGTGCAACATCGCCGAGAGAGCGCGCTCGAACGTCGGCTGCGAGTATTGGGCAGTTGATCTCGACAATGCGAACGTCGGCCCTACAACGAACGCCGCTGCGCAACAGTTTGCCGTCGTTGTCTCCAACGCGGTTACAAATGTACCTGCGTACGTTACCATTGAGCAGGACGACGCCCTTCCCGGGGAACCTTCGAAAATACGCACCGTGGCATCGGCGACTGTCACGCCGAACAATCTTGAAGTGTTCAAGCTCGGCCCGCGCGAGGTCGATGGCTCGACCGAAGGGACGTTCAACACGGGCACCGGCACGGCGCTGACGCGAGCGGCCTTCCGTGTGAGGTCGACCGTGCCGATCGTCGCGTACCAATTTAACCCTCTTGAAAACGCTAACGTGTTCTCAAACGATGCTTCCCAGCTCCTGCCGAGAAGTGCGCTCGGCGGCGGCTCCGGTCGTGCGTACGTTGTGTCTGGGTGGCCGCAGACCATTGCGACGAGTTCGGTCCCAAGCGAGAACTTCGGTCAAGACCTCCGCGCATTCGTAACCATCGTCGGCACGCTTACTAAGACGACCGTCAAAGTGCGGCCCGCGACTCGGGTGATCCCTGGCGGCCCCTTCACCGATGGCATCGCCAAAGGCGAAGAGGTGAGCGTCACGCTCGAGCCATTCGACGTGCTCAACCTCGAGTCCGGCGGCTTCAATGCCGACTTCACCGGAACGCTCATCGACGCTGACGGTCCTATCGCTGTCTTCACCGGCAGCGAAGCGTCCGATGCGCCGTTCTTCGGTAATCTGTCGGAGCGTTCGTGTTGCGCTGACCACCTCGAAGAGCAGTCGCCTCCGTTGCGGACGGCGGGCAAAGAGTTTGTGCTGGCTCGCGTTCCCAACAGGAGCGAAGTCGTCATGGCTGCGGGCGCAAAAATGACCAAGGTCGCCGAGCCTGAGTATGTGCGCGTCATGAGCGTGCTTGCTGGCAAGACTGTGCTGACAACGTCACTTCCGGCCCCCAACAAGACGCTCACACTTGACGGTGAGGGCGCATTTGTCACCATCACCGCGACGCGCAACTTCACGCTAAGCGCGTCACAGCCGGTGTTCGTAACGCAGATTCAATCGAGCCAAGAAGCCGCCGGGATTCCGCGAGGCCTGCCAGGCGGCGATCCAAGTCTGACCTTCATTCCGCCGAACGAGCAATTTCGATCGGAATACGTCTTCCTCACGCCGGACAAGTACGCATTCGACTTCGTGGTGATCACCGCTCCGGCGGATGCGAAGGTCTACTTGGACGGTGCTCCGCTTAGCGGATGCGAAATTGCGCCTGGCGACGGCCTTTCCGATAGCGAGCGGGGCGGGGGCGCGTCTGAATTCGTTAGTTACCGATGTCAGTTGTCGTTCCCGATCATCGACCCGAACAAGACGTCGCCTGACAACATTTTGCCTGGCATCCAAAACGACGGTGTTCATCGCGTCATTGCCGACAAGCCCGTTGGCATTCTCGTGTACGGGTTCGATTCGTTCGTGAGCTACGGATACGCTGGCGGAACCGAACTCGTCGAGCTGATCGTTCCCTGACCGACGCCATTCGTCAATATTCTTACCGAACTAGAATCGGAAGCTTCTCGTCGACCGGAACGGGACCAAGCGGCCATTCACGCAACATCGGTTGCGCACTCTTCGGCCCTGATTGCCGGTATGCGCGAAGGCACTCGCTCACTGAGAGCCGCCGTGGACCGAACGGCGAAGCATCGGATGCATCTGAGTCCATCAGTTGCGTCGGTGTGTCTGATCCGTAGTCGTCGGGATGCCCAGGCATGTCGAGAAGGACGTGGCCTAACTCGTGTGCAAGGGTCAAACTGCTCCTGCGCGCTCTTACCCCAGCCCGATCGGTGACCACCATATTGCGAAGGCTCGAGCGATCGCTTGCGATGAACGATTCTCCGATACGACCCCCGCCGGAAAAAAAAGGAACGACGATGACTTCAATTGTGGTCGGGTCGCCATCGTCAAGCGCCTTGAGCAATGTGCGTTCCTCCAGCGTACCCGCGGCAGCGTTCACGTCGCTGAAGTGTTCCAAGCCGTCCTCCAAATCGACGATCCCCAAGGCAACCGACAGGGTGGCGTCGTTTGAGATACGACCATCCGATAGCGCACCAGCGAACACAGGAAATTGGCCGTTTTTGCGCCGAATGAGAACGTCGACGCTGCCCGTCGCGCCCGCCGCGGTGCGTGCGTTCGGCGAAGTGACGCCCACGACGCCTACCTTCGACAGGGCGATTACCAGCCGCGCAGCCGCCTCGGTCGGGGTCATACCTCGGCGAAGCGCAAGGCGGACCGCCCGTTGATCAACCGTCATGGCGATCTCACCACCCGTCGCGGGTGTGCCAGATCCGTCACCGACCGAAAGCAAGTGAGGTGCGGGTGGGTCGACAACCGCGACGTTGAGCGTCCTCGTGTCGCCGAACGAGATGCCACACTGAGCCCAAATGTTGGCGGCGGCCGCAAGTTCGGCACGCACTTGCGCTACAGCGCCTGCGTCCGACGAACCCACCGCGGGGGTGCTCGCCCGCGACACCCGCAACACGAAGGGGCGGAGCGTCGCGCGCAATCTTCCGATGGGACCGATCGGTGTGTGCCGAGGGCCCAGCACGCGCATGACCTGTTTCATCCCATCAACGCGCAGAACGATCGCGCCACCTAACGCGGCGACGATTGCGCGATCCTTCAGCATCGCGTGCTGCCGGTCGACTTCGTCGATCGAAAACCGAATCGGAATCGTAGCCGCACACGCAAGCAAATCGGAGTCGCCGAGCTCCGCTGGACACGGCACACGTGTCAGCGCCACGTGCTTCAAGACGTCAACACGTTGGCCAAACCAAGTGATCGAATCGAGGGATATCTCCGTAGGGAGCGGCTTGGGTCCACGCACCAGGAAGGTTGCATCCTCGTTGTCCGCCGATGAAACGATCTCACTCAGCGGTTGCGGTGGCAATCTTGTGACGGCGAGATGGTCGCCGACGGGCAAAATCGGCTTTCCGTCATGACCAAGAACGTGAAGTTCGCGAACAATCAACCTCGTTGACGAAGTGATCCCTCGGTTCTTGCTGACGAGATGCGCATCACACGCGAAGACACCCTGGATGCGAACTTGAGGTCCCGGGATCTTCCCCCACGGAAACGGCTTTCCTTCCACGAGTAGGCGCGCACAGGTCGTCGCTCCCTCAAGTCGCAAAATGCCGTTTCGCAGCGCCTTCGACAAGCCCACGAAAGAACTCGCTGCTTCCAAGCTCAGTTCCGGCTGTACGCCATCCGCTATGCCGTTGAAATCGCTGTCGTTGCGATCGGCCCATAGCTCGATTGCGTCCTCCGCGCGGGCGTTCCTCTCAAAAATGGTGGCGCACATGCCAACGCCAACCAGCAGCAAGAACGAGAACTTCGCTACTCGAGCCAACCGCATTGGATCCAACGATATCGCGATTCAGTCACGACAGGCGACGAACAACCGCTGAAGGCACGCTCACGCACGTTGAATCGAACGAGAGCAGCCCAGGCTGCGGTCTTGAGCGATCGCGATGACTCTAGTTCTTCGGCTCGGCCGAGCGCGCCTTCGCAATCGCCTGCATCGTAGAGCGCCGCAACGGCCAGCCCGCGAAGGTCCTCGTCGAGAACCTGGTCGTCGCAAACGATCGACAGCGTGTCGCGCACTTGAACGCGACCGAGATCGCGCCCGAGATGCATCGCCGCGCGAATCGAGGCTGCAGTGCGCATCGGCGTTGTGAGCAACTGCCCCAGTACCTGCTCGACAGCTTTCTCGCGCGCGCTCGCCAAACGAAACGCAAAGTGCGACTCGCGACCTGCGCGTTCGGCAAGGCGCGAGATCGCGTCAACAGAAACGCGCGGCAGTGAGGGATCGCGCGCAGGGTTCTTGGCATATTCAAGCGCCCACACCATCAGCTGCCACGATCCACGGCCGCTAGCGCTCGCGGACTCGAGACGGCTCTTGGCTTCATCGAGCGAAGCATATTCACCCGCACGGACTTCGATCTCGGCAAGTGCGAGCCATCTACCCAGGTGACGCTCGGCCGCCCGCAGGACACGAAGGGCCGGGCCGACGGCTGCGGGAACCTCTCGTCGCCTCATGAGCGCTGGCAGGAATTCGTAACAGAACGTGATACGATGCGCTTCCTTGATCATGGGTGCGAGATGCACAAGGTGTGCGGGACGCGGAGCCGTGTGGCACGCGAGGGCAAGCTCCGCAGCAAACGCCGCATGCGCGCGCTCACGACCTGCGGCCTTTGTGAGCTCGGCAACCACGGCAGGATTCGCGCAACCGCAAGCGGCCGCCAGCGGCGAGTAGCCGACGGTTGCGACCTGGTTGAGCGCGCCTTGTAGAATCATACACGCCGCCGAGTCGGACAGATCGCCCATCGTTCGTAACAGCGCGTGATACAATGGACGATCGAACGATCGTCGTTTCGCGAGCACGGTCAACGTGTCGCGTGCGGCACCGCGCACCCGTGCATTGAACGGGCTCAGCGAACGTACGACACCCGCAAGAGTCGCTTCTTCCGTTGGCCTTCGTTTGAGCGCTTGTTCGAGATCGTGCTCCACGCGCTCGCGTATTGCACGCCCCAATGCGGGCCGCGCCTTGCCCTTGTCGCCCGCCTGAATCATCCGACTCCTTCGTGCCGAGAGCCCCCCCGGGCCTCGCGCAGTACGCTAGCAAAGCGCGGGCCCGTTGAAAGACCCCTGAACTACCCGCTGGACGATTCTTTGGCGTGCGTGTTCAGTAGCGCGGAGTGGTTTACGTACTTGCAGGAGCGAAAACGTCCCACGTGGCACCTGCCCGCAGCCGCCCTCCACCGTTAGGGGTCGCGAACGATCGTCAGCTTGAGCTCCTCGCCCTCGACCTCAATGACCCGCTCGTGGTGCCCGATAGCGTCGTGGGACATCGCCGTCGCGAGCACCTCGGCTGAGAGCGCGTCGCGGTGTTTTGCAATGATGCCCACCGCGCGCGCCCCACCGTCAAAGCGTATCTGAATGCGATCGGTGTATGCGAGGCCGAGCTCTTTGCGCGCAGTCTGGATGCGATTCTGAAACTCGCGTGCGAAACCAAGATCACGCAGCTCATCGTCAAGCTCGGTCGATAGCGCAACCACGCCAATGCGATCGCCAGCGGCCGCGAAACCGGGCTTGGTCCCGAACGTCACTTCGACGTCCGCGAGTTCGATGGAAACGCCCGCGACCGTCGCCTGCCCGCCCGACACTAACGTTCGGTAGAGCGAAAAGGCTCCTTCGGGAGCGAGTTCTCCGAGTACCTTCTTGAGCACCTGGGCTTCTTTCCCAAGACCCTTTTGCCCAAGCGATCGGAAGTTCGCCTTAAGCTTGTAATCGACGAACCGACGCGCCTCATCCGGAGACGCGAAGCTGAGCTCCAGCACGTTGAGCTCATCGCGAATCATCTCGCTACACGCGCTGAGGCCCGAAACGAGTGATTCGTTCGCAAGAATCACGTGGGCCGCACGAAGTGGCTGACGCACCTTGAGCTTGTGCTGCGTGCGCACCTGAAGGCCGAGGCTCACGACGTCGCGCACCGACGCTATTTTCTTGCTCAGCGCGTCGTCAACGAGGGCGAGGTCGGCCTCGGGGAAGAGTGTGAGATGCACGCTCTGCGGAACGTCAATTTTCTTGTCTTTCGCTGGACGAACGACCAGGTTTTGATACATGGCCTCCGCCGCGTAAGGAACGAACGGCGCAATGGCGCCGCATAGCGTCGCAAGAGACTCGTGCAGCGTGAAGTACGCCGCCGCCTTGTCGTCGTCCCAACCGCTCTTCCAAAAGCGATCGCGGGTGCGCCGCACATACCAGTTCGAGAGAGCATCAACGAACGCGGTGAGCCGCTCCGTCGCCGAGTACACATCGTACCCATCCATGTTACGTGTGACGGTCGCAACGGTGTCGTGAAGTTCGCTCAAGATCCAGCGGTCGAGCTCGCTTCGCTCGACGCCACGACCTGTGCTGGCATGAGGATCGAAGCCGTCAATGTTCGCGTAGATGACGAAAAACGAGTAGACGTTCCGCAACTTGACCGCGAACTCTTTCTGAAGCGCACGCACGTTCGAAAGGGAGTGACGTGTCTGGCTCCAGGGGGGGCTCGAGGCGTAAAAGAACCATCGAAAGGCGTCTGCTCCTGGCGCTGGCGAAGTGGCGTCTTCGACGGTCACGCGCTCGCTTGCCGGAAGACGAGGAACGTCAGCGGGCTTGACGTCTTTCGTCGCCGACACGCGCAATTCCAACGCGTCTCGATCGCTCTCGTGCAGGACGATAATGCGACGCTTCAGCTTCTTATCGACGCGTAGCTCAAGGGTGCGCGCCTCGCTTTCGCTGCCGGGCTTGTAGAACTTAAGCTTCGCGCCCTCTTGAACGTCCAAGCCATCGAGATCCTCTCGACCGACGAGAGCGACCCCCGGCGGAGCCGTACCTTCACCCACTGCGAAGTCCATCTGTACGCGGTCGAGAATGACCTCGGGTGGGGTGTAATTGCCCTTGGACTTTGACTCCTTCTTTCCTTCTTTGTCGCACACGTGGCCGAGCACAATGCACGTCTTGAACGGGTGAGGAAATTGACGAACACGTTCGAGTCCGAGGGCGCGCTGGTTCTCCTCATCGAAGAGCAAAGTGGAGATCATGAGCAGGGAGTAAAACCACCCCCGAGTCTGATCGATGCCCTCCGAAATATAGTCCGCCGGAAACGCCCGGCTGAACTCCTCGTGTCCTTGGTGCGGGAATCCCCACTGGGCAAAGGGCATACACCCCGAATCAAACCAGCAGTCGATGACTTCGGGGACGCGGCGATAGGTGCCGGGCTCGCCCGGATTTTGCCAGGTCACATGATCGACCCATGGCTTGTGTACGATGAGGTGCACACTGAGCGATGGGTCAGCCTGCCTAGCCGCGTTGAAGTGATCAAACGCACGCGGATTCTTGGCGATGATTTCGGCCACACTGGTGGGGGCTTCCATGTTGCCACTGACGTCGTTAATCCAAATGTTGAGTGGCGTGCCCCAATAGCGTTCGCGTGAAAGCGCCCAGTCAACGTTGTTCTGTAAAAAATCGCCGAACCGACCCTCTTTGATGTGTTCGGGCAACCACTGGATCGCGCGGTTGTTTTCGATCGCTTTGTCGATCAGTTGGGTCGTGCGGATGTACCAAGCCGGGCGTGCGTACTGAATAAGCGGGTCGCTATCGGCGCGCCAGCAGAACGGATACTCGTGGCGGTAGATCTCGGCGTGGATAAGGAGCCCGCGTTGCTTAAGATCCGCTTGAATGTCCTTGTCACAATCCTTGACCCAAAGGCCGGCGTAACGGTCAATTTCCGGAACGAACGTTCCGTCCGGTCGTACCGCGCACAGGAGCTCGACGTCTTCGGGATTCGTAAGACGAGCACTTTCCCTCCTGTGAGCGACGTGGTCATCTTCACCGAATGCAGGCGCGACGTGAACAATGCCGCTCGCATCTTTGAGGACGAAATCTGCCGCGATGACGCGCCAGTAGGCCGGGAGACTCTCACCCGACTTCATCGCAACCATTTTCTGTTTCGATGAATATAGATCAAATGGAGGCACATATTCTGTGCCCGCAAGATCGCTTCCCTTCATCGTCCGGATAACCGCGAGGTCGTAGCCGAGCTTCTTCGAGAGCGCATCGCAAAGCTCCAGCGCGACGATCAACTTTCGCTCGCCCGCTTGCACTACCGCGTATTCGAAGTTTGGATGTACGGCGGCATACATGTTCGAAGGAAGCGTCCAAGGAGTCGTCGTCCAGACTAAGAGAGCTACGTCAGGTTCGTTGACTAACGGAAATGCGACGAAGACGCTCGGATCGTCGACCGTCTTGTACCCCTGTCCGACTTCCGCGGAACTGAGCGCAGTCCCACCTTGTGCCCACCACCAGACAACCTTATGCCCCTGGTAGAGCAAACCCTTCTTGAACAAGTGGCTAAGCGCCCACCACACGCTCTCGACGTAGCTTTGGTGAAATGTGACGTAGGCCTGGTTGAGATCACACCAGAAGGCCACCCGCTCGGTGACGTCTTCCCATTCTTTGGTGTAGCGGAATACTGATTCGATGCAGCGCCTGACGAATGGCTCGACGCCGTACGCTTCGATCGCCGCTTTGCCGTGAATATGAAGCTCCTTTTCGACTTCAACTTCGACCGGCAAGCCGTGCGTGTCCCAGCCTGCTTTCCGAGGGACATAGTAACCGCGCATCGTTTTGTAACGCGGGAAGAGATCTTTGAGGACCCTTGTGAGGACGCTGCCATTGTGCGGCAAGCCATTCGCCGTCGGGGGCCCTTCATAGAAGACAAACGTCGGCCCGCCCTTGCGCGCCTCGAGCGATTTCTGAAAAATGCGACTTTCCCTCCAGAAATTCAGGATCTTGCGCTCGTCTCGGGGAAAGTCGAGCTCGGTATCAACAGGGTCAAATACGCGACTCATGAGGAGACGACCTCTATCACAGCGCCGACGCGAATCGGTGGCCGAGAGTCGATTCACCTGGACTCGTTCGAGGTCATCGAGGGAGATGTGCGCACATCGAGAATCGCTCTGATTTTGCGTGGTCGTAACCTTGGCCCATTGGCCTAATGCTTGCGAAGCTGGACCTTCGGAGGCTCGCTTCATGAAACGTTATTACTTGTCGTTCCTGTCCCTTTTGGTTGCTTGTTCGGGTCCGGCTGCTTCGTCTGGTGACGGCGGCACGAGTGACGCATCGACCGATGCCCCCACGACAGACGGTGGGACCGATGGTGGGACCGAAGGCGGCGACGTTGACGGCGGAGCGCTCGCCCCGACGCGCGTGTACGCAACATTCGTCACGCACAACGAGCAGAGCAACAACATCCCTTGCAAAGACGTCGTCGACGAGACGAAGCAGAGCGAGTACCTGAGCAACCGCACCGCGACGATCGCGTTCGCGAAGGCGATCGCCGACGCGGGAGGCGCCTACGACTTGATGAGCGAGCTTACCTACACGGAGCAGATCAATCGCTTTGACAAGGGGGACGTCCTCAACTCTACCGGTGGAAAGAACTTGTTCAAGTATCTTAACGAATTCGCGCCGGGCAAGGTCACCGTGGATATGCACAGCCACGAGAAGACTGGCACTGGTGGGTTCAACAGCGCCGATGTCGCCGAGGCACTCGACAAGCTCGGGGTTCCGCCAAATGGCGTCGTAGGCGGGTTCATTGCGAACCCGTCGAACTCTGAAAACTGGACGCGCCTGCGCTCTCCTCTCAAGGCGGTACGATCGAGTTATGTATGGACTGCGACGCTCCTTTGGGGGGGTGGATCAGGCAACCACGTTGACGATCCAAAGGCATCGGGCATGTGGCGCCCAAAGTCGCCAACCGAGTTCCTCGTAGACGATCCGACGGCCGCATTGCCGAATATCGGTGGCTACGCTGACATCGTGAAAGACGACTACGCCACCCAACTCACTTCGCTCATCGACATGCTCAAGGGGAACAAGCTTGAGAAAAATCGTATGTACACGATTACGCTCATGACCCCTCAGTGTGAGCTCCATCGTGATGCGTCGCTCACCGACAAAGCCAAAAGCACGATCGCAGCGCACACGGCCGACGTCACCGCGGGCAACCTCGTGTGGACAACCGTGCCGGATGCTTTAAAAATTTGGAAAGCCCAGTACAACAGCCAGGCGGTAGTCCTACCTCGGTAGCGGTCGAGCCACGCGATGCCGCACTCAGCGCCCCCCTGCGACCGTTTGCCGCGTCGCCTTCCGAGCGCGGCACCAATAAAGGTAATTGTATGAATCGCGCGACATTCCTTTGGGTTCTGGCCATATGCGGAGCGTGCTCTACCCATAGCGAAGGACTCTCCGTCGCAGTGTACAGTTCGGGCGTCGACCGCTCGGCTCGGGCTTGGGTGAGCGATGCCGGCGAATCCATTCACGTCATTCGCGGTTACATTTCGATGAGTGATCTCGAAATCGTCAGGTGTGAGCAGCCGGTGGCACGCTGGCATTGGCCATCGTTGATTGGTGAAGCGCATGCACACACCACATCATCGCCAACGAAGATCGGCTCTCCCGTCGTCGAAGACGTGCTCAGCTACAATCAGTTCACCGTGGGCACGCTCGCGCCACCGCCGGCACGGTACTGCAGCGTGAAGGGACATTTCGGTCCGGCGGATTTGGACGCGACGAACCTTCCGCGAGACTTCAGCATGGTCGGAAAGACCTTCAAGCTCGAGGTCACGATGGGCGCATTACAAAGAGAGTTGACCATCGAAGGAGCACAGCGCATTCCCTTCGAGGTGGGAGCAACGATCGATGTGTCGGGCGCGACGCCTCATGCATCGGTGATCGTCGGCAAGGACGCCAGCGCGTGGTTTCGAGGTATCGACTTCGCGGGTTCCCCGGAAACGTATGCGGCTACTTTTGCATCGAACTTAGCGTCGAGCGCCCGGGTTGCGGTCGAATAATGCCGCGCTTGCTCGGTCGCTCGCGTCCCGACCAAGGCGTTCACGCGCTCGCGGAAACAGGCAGCGCGGCGACCTTCTTCGAAACGAGATCGTAGGCCTTGTCGAGCGTCTCGAATTGCGCGAGCTCGTTGTCGCTGATCTTGATCTTATATTTGCGCTCAACCGCAGCAACGATCTCGACACCCATCATGGAGTCGATGCCCAAGTCCTTGAAACTCGCGCCGTCCGGGATGTTGTCGATTTCTGACACCTCGCTCACGAGTGCACGAAGCTCTTCCTTCAAGTTGCCCATGATTCTCTCCTTTTAGGTCCGTGCCCTCTGCGCATCGACGAGCGAGATCAGATCGGAAATGGTTTGAACACCGCTCAAGCTCTCGTCGGGGATCTGAACGTGAAATTCGCGCTCCATCGACCCGATGATCTCGAGCATGCCCAGCGAATCGATGCCGAGCTCCGAAATGGGTGTGGCAGCCGAAACGTGAGAGAAGTCCCTCTCGACGATGTCGGTCGCAAGCTTGCGAAAAAGTGAAAGCATCTGATCGTTGCTCATCGACTGCGAGGAAGTACCGCGGAGCGAGCCCATCGGCAAGGGCACAATGGCGGCAAAGCGTTGCGAACCGTGCTAACCGCGAATAGCGATTCGCGCTGGATTTTCAGCCCGAACGCGTTGTCAGCGCACCCCGAGGCAGTTAAGTGCACTCGGTGGGTCAACATCGAGTTTGGATAACGGGAGCCGGCGTTGTGAGCTCCCTTGGGATCGGCCGCGAGGCATTCGGCAAAGCGCTGCTCGCCGGCGAAACCGGTATCTCGCGTGTTCGCTCATTCGACACCGAGCGAATTGGGCGGCACTACGCCGGTGAAGCACACAGCTTCGATGCCGCGGCATCCCTCACTCGCGACGAGTTTATTCGACTCGACCGGTGCGGTGCGATGGCCGTCACCGCCGCCCGACAGGCCGTTGAGGACGCGCGACTTCCAAACGCTTCGCGTGCGTCCACGGTCATGGGCACCACCATGAGTGACGCGGTCCTCCTCAGCAATCTCGAGGCAACATGGATTCAAGAGGGGCTCGGAGCGGTCAACCCAGTTGACGTTAGCCGATACTGCGGTGGCCGCCTCTCCACGGAAGTCGCCCGAAGCATCGGTGCACGAGGTCCGTCGCTTACGCTGAACGCCGCTTGCGCCGCCGGTAACTACGCCCTGGGTGTGGCGCGCGACATGATCGCCCGTGGCAAGGCAGACGTTATCATCGTTGGCGCATCCGAATTGATAGCTCCTCTGCAATACGCGGGCTTCGTGAGACTTGCTGCAATGTCACCTGACCTGTGTCGACCTTTCGACGCACACCGGCAGGGCATCCTTCTCGGCGAGGGCGCTGCCGTCTTTGTTATCGAGTCAGAGACCC